>NZ_JACMOM010000382.1 GCF_014378035.1 Aeromicrobium sp.
TTACGGCAGCCACTCCTTCCCCGCAGACGCGACCGGATCTGCTGACGACCTGACCACGACCCATCCCTGGTTCGCCCAATGACCGATCCAGTCCTCGACCAACCAGTCGCGCTTGTCACCGGCGGTGGGTCGGGGATCGGGCAGCCACCGTGCGCCTGCTGGCCACGTCGGGGTACGCCCAGGTCCCTGGCGGGGACTACTCACCTTTGCTCGCCCATGACCCCCAGGCCCCCAACTACAAGGAACCTCTGATGCGTATCGGCATCCCCCGTGAGTCCAAGGCCCAAGAGACCCTCGTCGCTGCCACCGCCGCCACAGCCACCCAGCTGACCAAGCTGGGGTACGAGGTGGTGGTCGAGGCCAGCGCCGGTGTGCTGGCAGGGCAACCGGACGACATCTTCGCAGCGGCCGGCATCGCGATCGGCACCACGGACGACGTGTGGTCCAGCGACATCGTGGTGAAGGTCAACGCTCCCACTGTCGAGGAGATCGACCGGTTGAACCGTGGGGCGACGATCGTGTCGCTAATGGCGCCGGGCCGCAGCCCCACTCTCGTGGTGGCGCTGAGCGCCGCTCGTGTCACGGCACTGGCGATGGACGCCGTCCCGCGTATCTCCCGAGCCCAGTCGATGGACGTGCTCAGCTCTATGGCGAACGTCGCGGGCTACCGCGCGATCATCGAGGCCGCCCACGTGTTTGGACGCCAGTTCACCGGCCAGGTCACAGCCGCGGGGAAGGTCCCGCCCGCGCAGGTGTTCGTCGTCGGTGCCGGTGTCGCCGGGCTGGCGGCGATCGGTGCGGCTGGGGCGATGGGGGCGGTGGTCCGTGCGTTCGACGTACGGCCCGAGGTCGCTGAGCAGGTCCAGTCAATGGGCGCGCAGTTCGTCACGGTCGAGATGACCCAGGAGGTCTCAACGGACGGGTACGCGAAGGAAATGACGCCGGAGCAGATCGCGGCCACGGCGGCGATGTACGACGAAGAGGTGCGCCGCGCCGACATCGTGATCACGACGGCTTTGATCCCCGGCCGCCCCGCCCCGATACTGATCACGGTCGAAACGGTCGCAGGGATGCGCAACGGGTCGGTCGTGGTCGACATGGCGGCGGCCAACGGTGGGAACTGCGCGGTGACCGAGACCGACGAAGTCGTCGTGACGGCCAACCAGGTCACGGTGATCGGGTACACCGACCTCGCCAGCAGGTTGGCGGCGCAGACCTCGCAGCTGTACGGAACGAATGTCGTGAACCTGCTCAAGCTGATGACCCCCGACCAGAACGGGGAGCTCGTCCTTGACCTGGACGATGTCGTAGTCCGCGGCATCACGGTCGTGCGCGACGGAACGACGATGTGGCCCCCACCGGCGGTCCAAGTGTCGGTCGCACGGGCGGAGCCGAAGCCGGCCGTGGCCCCCGCTCCAGACCCCGTGCCGGCGTCCCCGGCCCTCCGCTGGACGACGATCGGACTCGGCGTGTTGGTGTGCTTCCTGGTCAACGCTTACGCGCCGGCACCGCTGCCAGAGCACTTCACCGTACTGATGCTCTCGGTGGTGATCGGCTACTACGTGATCGGGAAGGTCCACCACGCGTTGCATACGCCGTTGATGAGTGTCACGAACGCCATCTCCGGGATCATCGTGGTGGGGGCGATGCTCCAGATCGGGCTCGACGACCCGGCCATCGTGGTGCTGTCCTTTACCGCTGTCCTGCTCGCCAGCATCAACGTGTTCGGTGGTTTCGCCGTAACGCGCCGGATGCTCTCCATGTTCTCGAAGGGCTGAGATGACCATGGATGTCTCGTCTGCCGCCTTCGCGGCCTACCTGGTCGCGTCGCTGTTGTTCATCCTCAGCCTCGCCGGGCTCTCCCGTCACGAGACGGCCCGCACCGGCGTCACGTACGGGGTCGCCGGCATGGTCATCGCCTTGGTCGCCACCGTTGCCCTCGTGATCGACGTGAGCGCCGACCAAGGCACTGGTGCCCTGCCCCTGGTCCTCCTTGTGGTCGCGGTGATCATCGGCGCGAGTGTCGGATTGTGGCGCGCCCGCGTTGTCGAGATGACCGAAATGCCCGAGCTCATAGCCCTCCTGCACTCTTTCGTCGGCCTCGCCGCGGTCCTGGTTGGGTGGAACGGGTATCTCGAGCACCCCCGGTTCGCCCTAGACTCGCTGGCGAACATCCACGACGCCGAAGTCGTTATCGGGGTCTTCATCGGCGCCGTGACCTTCACCGGCTCGATCGTGGCCAACCTCAAGCTCTCGGCGCGGATCAAGTCCGCGCCCCTGGTCCTGCCCGGGAAGAACATTATCAACCTCGGCGCCCTCGCTCTCTTCGTCGTCCTGACTATCGGGTTCGTCGCAACACCGGGCATCAGCCTGCTGGGCGCCGTCACCCTCGTTGCCCTCGCCCTAGGGTGGCACCTCGTCGCCTCCATCGGCGGCGGTGACATGCCTGTGGTCGTGTCGATGCTCAACTCCTACTCCGGGTGGGCCGCAGCGGCCTCCGGATTCATGCTCGACAACAATCTGCTGATCGTCACCGGTGCCCTGGTCGGGTCCTCGGGCGCCTACTTGTCGTTCATCATGTGCCAGGCCATGAACCGCTCGTTCCTTTCCGTGATCGCCGGCGGTTTCGGTATCAAGGCGGGGCCTTCGGAGGCCATCGACTACGGGGAGCACCGCGAGATCACGGCCCGGGACACCGCCGACCTGCTCGCCGGCGCCTCATCGGTGGTCATCACCCCCGGCTACGGCATGGCGGTGGCCCAGGCGCAGTACCCGGTGGCCGAGCTGACCGCGAGGCTCCGCGCGCGCGGCATCGCCGTCCGATTCGGGATCCACCCCGTCGCCGGACGCCTGCCCGGCCACATGAACGTTCTCCTTGCCGAGGCGAAGGTGCCCTACGACATCGTCTTCGAGATGGACGAGATCAACGACGACCTCGGTGGCGTAGACGTTGTCCTGGTCATCGGCGCCAACGACACCGTCAACCCGGCCGCCCTCGACGAACCCGGCTCACCCATCGCCGGCATGCCCGTGCTGGAGGTCTGGAAGGCCCGCGACGTCGTCGTGTTCAAGAGGTCCATGGCCCCCGGTTACGCCGGCGTGCAAAACCCGCTGTTCTTCAAGGACAACACCCAGATGCTCTTCGGGGACGCCAAGACCCGGGTCGAGGAGATCGTCCGTGCGCTGACAGCCGATGAGACTGTAGGGCTCAGTGGCGTAGGCCGAGGCCGAGGCCAAGGCCAAGGCCGGTGAATCAATGGCCGGGTTCACCGTCGCGTCGCTGTCCCCATCCACTTCCTGGACCGGGCGGCGCATGCTTTCCCGCAGCGCTTGGTAGTGGTGGATGCAGATGTTCGGCTGACCTAGGCGGACTTCGCCTCCCGCTGTGACCAGCTCGTCACCGCCGTGGCCCGGTCGGGTATCGAGGCCGGCGACCGGGTGGCCGCTTTGTTTGCCAATAGCCACATCATGTTGGAGTTGCATCAGGCCGTGCTGGCGCGTGGCGCTGTTCTGGTATCGATCAACGTGCGCCTGGCTGTCGAGGAGATGCGCTACATTTTTGAGCACTCGGGGGTCCGGCTCCTGGTGGCCACGGGCGAGTTCGCCGCCCAGGCCAAGGAGCTCGCCGAGCACACCGGTCGAGGTGGTGACGGTGCGCTGGATGAGTATGAGTCGTGGTTGCCGGAGACGACATCGACCGCGGATCGGATTGGCGTGGATGAACGCGATCTTCTCGCCATCAACTACACCTTAGGCGACGGCGGCTGGGGGTACTCACGTCTGCATGCGCGCCGTCGACTCCGGTCCGATCTGGAGGCTGTTCCGCGAGGCCGACGTCACGAACCTCAGTGCCGCGCCGACCGTTCTGACCATGATCGCGGAGGAGTCTGGTGCGAGCGCGCTCTCCCGCCGTGTGCTCGTCGACACCGGGGTGCACCGCCGTCGCCGGCGCTGTTGCAGCGGCTGGATCTGCTTGGTTTCGATGTCACGCACCTGTACGGGTTGACAGAGACGTTCGGTCCGGTTGCGGTCAATGTCTGGCAGCCGGAGTGGGACAAGCCCCGGCAGAGGCCGCGTGACTGCGAGCGGCAGGGGATCGGCAACATCATCGCGCGGCCACTTCGTGTGCTCGACCCTTCAGGCGTCGATACGCCCCCTGACGGGCAGGCGATGGGCGAGATCGCGGTCAGGGCAACGGCGTGATGCTTGGCTATTACAAGAACGAACAAGCGACGGAGGCGGTGATGCAGAGCGGATGTCTCCTGACCGGCGACCTGGGTGTGATGCATCCAAATGGCTACGTCGAGATCCGCGACCGCGCTACGACTAGAGCCTAGGGCTCGTTACCTTATAGTGACTCGTGAAACTAGCACTCGGCGAGGTGATAGGGAAGCCCCGTCCAAACCTCGGTAATTTGCCCCTCCCGCTCGACATCGAGCGATCTACTTAGTAGAGTCAGTGAATAGTAACTCCCGCCGTCCAGAGACAGCTGGAGCATCCACGACGAGGGTGGGAGATCCTTCATGACCCTGACCGAAGATCCAGAGACCGCGGCGAAGGCGGAGTCGTGGTACGACCTGGTCCTCGAGGACAGGGTTCCGTTGCCGGAGTACCTGCGCGAGCGCAAGCAGTATGTGGCAAACGAGACCCAGATCCCGGTGTCGGTGTACATCACCCGCGAGCACCATCTGCTCGAGAAGGAGCACATCTGGCGCAAGGCGTGGCAGGTCGCTTGCCGTGAGGAGAACATCCCCCAGGTCGGCAGCTACGTCGTCTACGACATCGCCGGTGACTCCTACCTCGTGGTGCGCTCACGGAACGGCATCAAGGCGTACGTCAACTCCTGCCTGCACCGTGGACGCGTCCTGAAGGACGCCGACGGCAGGTGCAGCGAGTTCCGCTGTCCCTTCCACGGGTTCACCTGGCGTCTGGACGGGAAGCTCCGCTACTACCCGGCTCATGGGGAGTTCCCCGACGTCGACCCGGAAAGCGACGACTGGAAGCTACCCGAGGCCAAGGTCGGCACTTGGGGAGGGTTCGTCTTCATCAACCCAGACCTGGGCTGCGAACCTCTCGAGGAGTTCCTCGGCGACATGCCCGAGCATTTCGCGGCCTGGGACTTCGAGAACCGCTATCTCGAGGGCCACGTCGCCAAGCTGCTGAGGTGCAACTGGAAGATCGCGCAGGAGGCCTTCGACGAGGGGCTCCACCTCGCGGCGACGCACCCTCAGTCCGCGCCGTACGTTGGCGACGCGAACGCCGCAGTCGACACCTACGGGAACTGGGCCCGGCAGATTAGCCCGTCGGGCACCCCGGTGGAGGACCTGCCGGTCGCGGTCACCGAGGAGGAGATCGTCAAGCGGATGCTCGATGTCCGCGAGGGCGAGGAGTTGCCGATCCCGTTCCAGCAGGATTCCACGGCCCGGGACAGCATGGCTGTGGCCGCACGCGAGCGTTGGCGCCCAGTCCTGGGAGATCGCGCCGATACCGTCTCGGACGCCGAACTGGTCGACCACTGGAACTACGCGATCTTCCCCAACTACCATCCCTGGGGCGGGTACAACCGCATCGTCTACCGCTTCCGGCCCAACGGCGACCGCCACGACGAGTGCATCTTCGAGGTTATGTTCCTGACGCCATTCAACGGCGAACGTCCGCCCAGCGCCAAGGTCACCTGGGTCGGGTTCGGGGAGTCGGCGGCAGTCCAGGCGCCGGAGCTCTCGACGCTCGCGCTCGTGATGGACCAGGACGCCTTCAACATGGAGTCAGTGCAGCGCGGACTCGAGGCCACCCGCCGCACCCACGTGACGATGTCGACGTTCCAGGAATCCATGATCACCTGGCGCCACGACAAGATGATGGCCCTCATCGACGCCGGCGAGAGCGCGAAGGCATGAGCGACTCGGTCAAGGGGGCGATTCGCAACCCCCTTAACCCGCGGCAGCTCTACTACCGCGAGGAGGGCGGCACCGTGATGGTGATGATGGGGTCCAGATGGGGACGGTTCCGCGGCAACGGTGAGCACATCGACGGGCCGCTCTTCGAGGCCGATCCGGAGTTGTGCGTCTGGGTAGCCTCGCCGCGTCCCTCGAGCCACCACCGGCTCAGCCGCATCCTCGACATGTCCGGGGAACGATGATGAGGAGCACGCCGTGGACTTGGAGCTGACCGGCCGCAAGGCGTTAGTCACTGCCGGCACGCGTGGCATCGGCCGGGCCGTCGTTGAGCGACTCGTCAGTGAGGGGATGCAGGTGGCGCTCTGCGCTCGCAACCCCGACGGTGTGGCGGCGGCTGTTGCCGAGCTGGGAGCAGAAGGTCAGGTGATCGGCGCCAGCGTGGACGTCAGCGACCACGCAGCCCTGACGGCCTGGGTCGAGGAGTACGCCGACCGCCTCGGAGGCGTGGACGTGATCGTCTCCAACGCGAGCGCGCTGGGTGGAATCCCGCACTCGCCGGAGGGCTGGCGCCGTAACTTCGAGGTCGACGTCATGTCGGCGGTGTCCTTCGTCGACGCTGCTCTGCCGTTCCTGAGGAGGAGCGAGGCGGGAAGCATCGTGCAGATCGGCACCATCACGGCGGTCGAGAACCACTTCTATCCCGGAGGCGGTCTCAGCTACGGGCCGATGAAGGCGGCTCTGATCAACTACGTCAGCCAGCTGGCCAAGGAGCTCGGGCCGGACGGGATCCGAGCGAACGCCGTGTCGCCGGGGCCCATCTACATCGAGGGTGGGTCGTGGGACCGCATCCGACAGAACAAGCCCGACTACTACGAGGCCAACAAGGCGAGACATCCGTCGGGACGCTTCGGCCGTGCCGACGAGGTTGCCGATGTCGTCGCCTTCTTCGCCAGCCCGAGGGCCTCCTGGGTCAACGGCCAGAACCTGGTGGTCGACGGGTCGTTCACGATGCGCATCGGCTACTGACACCTCGCACGAAAGCGCGGGTGGAGACGACACATGATCTCAAGTTGCTGTGGCGCCAGGCCGACAGCGGCATCGAGCAGTCAGGAGAACCAGTGTTGACCGACCCGGCCCCGACCCCACGGAGGATCCATGTCTGACCAGAGCACGTTCGACGTGGTGGTGCTGGGCGCCGGCAGCGGCGGCTACGCGTGCGCGCTGCGCTGTTCCCAACTCGGGCTCAGCGTGGCGCTGATCGAGAAGGGGAAGCTCGGCGGTACCTGCCTCCACCTGGGTTGCATCCCGACCAAGGCCCTCCTTCACGTCGCGGAGGTCGCAGACTCGGCCCGCGAAGCCGGCCGCTTCGGTGTCCGTGCGTCCCTGGACGGCATCGACATGGCGGACGTCAAGGCCTACCGCGATTCCGTCGTCGGCCGGCTCTTCAAGGGTCTGACCGGACTCATCGCGAGCCGGGGCATCACCGTGGTCGAGGGGGAAGGGCGCCTCGTGGCCCCCGATACGGTCGAGGTGGCCGGCGAGCCGTACGTAGGCCGCCACGTCGTGCTGGCGTCCGGGTCCTACGCCAGGTCCCTCCCCGGCCTGGAGGTCGACGGTGTCACCGTGCTGACCTCCGAGCACGCGCTCGAGCTCGACCGGGTCCCGGCCAGCGCCATCGTCCTGGGTGGGGGAGTGATCGGCTGCGAGTTCGCCAGCGTGTGGCGCTCCTTCGGCGCCGAGGTGACGGTGCTCGAGGCGCTGCCGCGACTGGTCGCCGGCGAGGACGAGGCTGTCTCCAAGGCGCTGGCGCGTCAGTTCAAGAAGCGCGGCATCAAGGTCCGGCTCGACACTCCCTTCGTGGGCCTGGAACAGACTCCCGGCGGCGTGCGCGTTACCGTGACCGGTGGCGAGGTTCTGTCCGCGGACGTGCTGCTGGTGGCCGTGGGCCGGGGGCCGAGCACCGCTGGACTGGGCTGTGCCGAGCAGGGCATCGAGCTGGACGGTCAGTTCGTCAAGACCGACGAACGGTGCCGGACCAGCCTGCCCACGGTCTTCGCGGTGGGCGACATCGTGCGGGGGCCGCAGCTCGCCCACCGGGGCTTCCAGCAGGGCATCTTCGTCGCCGAGGAGATCGCCGGACTGGCCCCCGAGGCCGTTGCGGACGAGCGGATCCCGCGCGTCACGTACAGCGAACCCGAGGCCGCGTCGGTCGGGCTCACCGAGGCCGCTGCTCGCACCAGGTTCGGGGACGACGGCGTCGAGACCGTGACCTACGACCTCGGCGGCAACGGGAAGAGCCAGATCCTGGGCACCCAGGGCTTCGTCAAGCTGGTCCGGCGCACAGACGGGCCGGTCGTCGGAGTGCACATGGTGGGCTCTCGGGTCGGTGAGCTGATCGGTGAGGCGCAGCTGATCGTGGGCTGGGAGGCGCACCCCGAGGACGTCGCCCCGTTCGTGCACGCCCATCCCACCCAGGGTGAGGCGCTCGGCGAGGCACTCCTGGCGCTCGGCGGCACCCCTCTGCACGCGCACGCCTGATGTCCAGCCCACGGTCCACGAGGGGAGGAGGTCGACGACGCGAAGGTCGCAGTGGCCAGGGAGCCGCAAGGACCAGTGCGGCGACGCCAGGGACTCCTTCGACACGTGGCCGAAGGCCGTGGAGTCCCTGTGACCGCGAGCCGGTCAACGGACGAACCAGCCCCCACGAGGTGCGATGAGCATGGAGGAGACGACCGGCCCCAGGCCACACGTCCAGGCGGTGGCCCAGCACGCCACGACCCTCACCGTCACGACGCGGGAGTTCGAGGCCGACGTCCGCGTCGAGGCGAAGGCAATGGTCGCCGAGGGCGTTGTCGCCGTTTCCCTGCGCGAGGTCAACGACCGGCCACTGCCGCGGTGGGAGCCCGGAGCCCACGTCGACCTGGTGCTCGACAAGGCGCCCAGCCGACAGTACTCACTGTGCGGAGCCCCAGGGGACCGCCACCTCTGGCGGCTGGGGATTCTGCGTGACCCGGAAGGCAGCGGCGGGTCCCTCTACGTGCACGACGAGCTGCAGGTGGGTGACCTCGTCCGCGTACGGGGGCCGCGCAACAACTTCCGTCTCGTCGCGTCGCCGCGCTACCTCTTCATCGCGGGCGGGATCGGCATCACCCCGACCCTGCCGATGATCGCGGCGGCCACGGCGGCGGGTACCGAGTGGGAGCTCGTGTACGGCGGCCGAGAGCGCGCCTCCATGGCCTTTTTGGACGAGCTCGCCGACCACGAAGGTGACCGGGTCAGGGTGGCGCCGCAGGACGAGGTGGGGCTGCTGGACCTCGAAGACCTCCTGGGCACCCCCCGACCCGACACCCTGGTCTACTGCTGCGGTCCCGAAGCGCTCCTGAATGCCGTCGAGCAACGCTGCACGGGGTGGCCAAAGGGCTCCCTGCACGCGGAGCGCTTCTACGCCAAGCCGCTGACCGAGCCGGTCCCGTCAGACTCGTTCGAGGTCTACCTGGCGCAGAGCCAGGTCACGCTCACCGTGGCTCCCGGGGAATCCATCCTCGGCCTCGTCGAGCAGGCCGGCATCGGAGTTCTGTCATCGTGCGCCGAGGGGATCTGCGGGACGTGCGAGACGCCTGTCCTCGAAGGCGTTCCGGACCATCGTGACTCAATCCTCGACGCCGATGAGAGAGAGGCCAACGACTGCATGATGATCTGCGTCTCACGAGCCTGCACGCCTCGCCTCGTGCTCGACCTCTGACGAACCGTCACGGGCCGTGTCTCAGGAACCCGGGCGCAGCAGGTGAACGGCGGCGTACATCTCGATGGGCCTCTGATCGTGCGAAGGCCAAGCGTCACTCGCGAACCCATCCACTCCGCTAGGACACGCCTTGTTGACAGGATCTCGAGGGCCGGAACATCGCCGACCTGGAAGTGTTAAGCCGTGCTGGGGGACCGTCCGAACTCAGCTCAGTCGCCACTGGTATCGTCAATGGCGACATGAGGTGTGCAGTGTCAACGACGGCCGAAAACTGACCCCTTTCCGTCGATAGGGGGTCAGTTTTCACGCGTCGTTGACATGCAGCTCAATTCACGAGCCAGAGCTTCTTGAACTCGTCCTCATAACCGCTCACGCCGACGTAGTAGCCCGCATCGTTCAGCTCTACAGAGTCGATGTTGTCCGGAGTGATCATCTGGAGTGGCAGCAGCGCCTTCTCTGCCGGGGCGAGATCGTCACCGTTGAAGTGCCTTGCCCACATGTCGATCACACGCCATCCCAGGATGTACACCGGGAAGCCGGTCCAACCCGCCTCTGTCCCGGCCCTGATCGCCTCGATGTTGCCCTCGTTCGGCGTTTCGCCTGAGACCTCTACGTCGGTCAGGCCTGCGGCCTGCATGGCCGGGGTCAATCCCAGGGTCATGTCTCCGATGCTGAACATCGCGTACTTCAGGCTGGGGTCTCTTTGAAAAGTGCTGACCACGGAAGCGGGGAGCTTCGTGCCGATGTCGCTGGCCTGACTGTCGATCTCGGTCAACTTGCAAGCGGGGCACCACTCGTCGACGGACTTCTTGATTGCCTCCTGCCACGCCACCAGGATGGGGTATTCACTCAAGGTGAAGGTGGCTCCGTGGCCGAGGCCCTTGCTGTTGACGACGAATTGAGCGGCCACCATCTTGCCCCAGTTGGCGACCTGAGTTGCGTTGTCGACTGAAGTGCTGATGATGGGTCCCGCCGGGTCCTCCACGACGGTGTCACCCAGAAGCGCGATGCCCGCATCCGCTGCCGCTTGAATGGTGGCAGCACCGAAGGCACTGCTGGGCGCGCCACTGAAGGAGATTCCGTCGGGCTTCTTGGCGATTGCCGACTGCAAGGCCTGCTGCGGCCCCTCGGCGTTCGGAGCTACAGACACGGTCCCAAATCGCCAGCCCAGAACCTGCGCTGCAGCAGCCATCGCGTCGGACTCGAGCTTGGCGACCGGCTCACCGCTCTGGAGTCGGATGATGTAGATGCCGGGATCTGGCTTCTTCGAGAGCGGAACGGTCAGCCCGATGTCGGATGGGTTCTCGGAGACCGATGCAAGGTACGCCTCGGCTGCGGCGATACCCGCGGGGTCTGCAACAGCAGACGAGTCGTTGCCACCGGAGGCGCCGCCACACGCGGCAAGAAGGACAGTCAGGGCGCTGATGCTTGCCGTGAGAGGGATAGCTCTACGCATGTGGAAATCCTTTTTTTGGAGTCGAGATCGACATTGGACCGGTGCGCGCCCCGAGTGCGATGCGGTGGTGGGTTCATCACATGATGCTCGGTCGCCTGAGGTTCTGTCCAGAGTTTCTGGACTACAATTGAAACTTGACGCTCACTATAGTTAAGCCCCATTGACGCCGCTACTATCTTCTGCGAGTGGACGAGAGACCGTCGCAACGAGCGTCCGACGGCTTGACCACCGCAAACGCAGACCCGAAAGGTCAGTCATGCACCGACTCACGATTCAGTACGGCGCTCCGGTGGATCCCGAGGCGTTCGACTCGCACTACCGCGACGTCCACGCGCCGTTGGCCCTCGGCGTGCCTGGCCTACGACGCCTCACTGCCAACCGCCCACGCCTCATGGTGGCGGATCGCCGGTCCACCTGGTCGCCGAGATGTGGTTCGACGACGCCGATTCCATGCGGACCGCCCTGAAGTCGCCAGAGACGGCGGCGACCGCCGCCGACTCCTCGAATTTTGCAGTCGCGGAGATCGTCACCTTCACGGGAGCTGTCGAGGACCTTCTGGCCTGAGCGCTCAAGCCGGCTAAGTTTCCACATTGAGAATCAAGTATCTGCCCACCGACTGATGGAGCCACGGATGTTCAGCAACGAGTTCACCGACAAGTTCGGGATCGAGCACCCGATCGTGTGTGGCGGGATGACGGCGGTAGGCACCGCCGACCTGATCAGCGCGGTGGCCAATGCGGGCGCTCTGGGGTTCTTGACCGCACTGACCCAGCCGTCACCTGAGGCGCTCGTCGCCGAGATCGCCCGATGTTGGGAGATGACGGACCGGCCCTTCGGGGTCAACCTCACCATCTTGCCGACCATCGAGCCGGTGCCCTACGACGAGTACCGCCAGGCCATCGTCGAAAGTGGCGTGCGGATCGTGGAGACGGCGGGCAGCAGTCCCGCACCCCACCTGCCCGCCTTCCACGCTGCCGGAGTCTTGGTCATCCACAAGGCGGTGTCCGTGCGTCATGCGCTGAAGGCTCAGGAGCTCGGGGTGGATGCGGTCAGCATCGACGGCTTCGAGTGCGCCGGTCACCCCGGGGAGGACGACATCGGTGGTCTCGTCCTGATCCGGGCAGCCGCCCGGGCGCTGCGTGTGCCGATCATCGCGAGCGGAGGTATCGCAGACGGCGCCGGTCTGGTCGCGGCGCTGGCGCTCGGTGCCTCGGCGGTCAACATGGGCACCCGCTTCATGGCCACGACCGAGGCGCCCATCCACGACAACGTCAAGCGGCAGATCGTGGCCCACACCGAGCGCGACACCGTGATGGTCTTTCGCGAGTTCCGCAACTCGGCGAGGGTCGCGCGCAACTCCGTCTCCGAGGAGATCGCAGAGACGTCGCGTCGCATCGGGGCCACCTTTCCCGACGTCGCCGGTCTCGCGTCCGGCGTGCGGGGCCGGGAGCGGGTTCTCGGGCAGGGAGAGATGAACGGCGGGATGTGGTGGGCCTCGCAGGCCCAGGGCCTCATCGACTCGGTCGAGAGCTGCCAGGTCGTCGTCGACTCCATCGTCACCGAGGCGCAGCGGATAATCACCAAGGAACTGCCTGCCCAGCTCGCCACCTCGGCGGCTGCCCGGTCATGAGCCAGGGCCACTACTTCGAGGACTTCCGCGTCGGGCAGAGCTTCACCAGCCAGGGAAGGACCATCACCGATCACGACATCTCCTCCTTCGCGGCATGGAGCTGGGACACGAACCCGGTCCACACCGATGACGTGAGCGCCTCCCGGGGTCGTTTCGGCGGACTCGTCGCCCACGGGCTGCTCGGCCTCTCGGTCGCGATGGGACTGGCCTCGAGGCTCGCTGTCTTCGAGCGGTGCTCGGTAGCTCTCCTCGGTGTCGACGGCTGGCGGTTCCGCCACCCCCTCCGTGCCGGAGACACCGTGTCCTGCACCGTCGACATCGTCGGCGCCCGGATCACTAGCGCCGGCGACACAGGGATACTGGAGCGACACTTCACCCTGCGCAACCAGGACGGCACGGTGGTGCAGGAGGGCGAGATCAACCTGATGGTGACGACGCGACCCCCACCGGACGCCAGGGATGCCTCGTGAGCGCCGCTGACGTCAGCGAGCGGTGTATCCGCCATCGACAGCGACTATTGCTCCGGTCATGAACGATGCCTTGGCCGATGCCAGGAAGCCGATGACCTCAGCGATCTCCTCGGCGCGACCAACCCTGCCCAACGAGTGCAGCGCACCAATTTCGCCGAGCTGCTCACGAGTCCCGGCGTCCATCAGCGGGGTGTCAACGTAACCGGGTGCGACTGCATTGACCCGGATCCCGGCGGCACCGTAGTCCTGCGCGGCGGCACGGGTGAGTCCCACAACGCCGTGCTTGGACGCGACGTAGGGCGAGACTCCAGCGGAAGCGACCGTACCCATGATGGAAGCGACATTGACGATTGAGCCGCTACCTGCTTTGACCATGACGGCCAGCTCTGCCCGCAGGCACCGGAACATGCCGTCGAGGTTGACCGACTGGACGTGGGACCACACGTCGTCATCGATCTCGTGGAGGGGGAGGAGAGCGTGTGCGATCCCAGCGCAGTTGACTGCGACGTCGAGACGCTCGTACGTGTCGACGGCGACTGCCACCGAAGCCTCAGCACCCGCGACCGTGGATATGTCGAGCGCGGCCACGACCGCGATTCCGCCCTCTTGCTGCACCTGTTGAGCCACGTGGTGCGCGTGGTCTGCAGCGAGATCGACAATGACGACGCGGTACTCGGACGCGGCCAGCAGGAGCACGGTGGCGGCCCCGATTCCCGACCCACCGCCGGTGACGAGCGCGACTGGTTGGTCGAGGACCGGATCGGTCATTGGGCGAACCAGGGATGGTTCGTGGTGAGGTCGTCAGCAGTTCCGGCCGCATCCCCTGCAAAGGAGTGGCTTCCGTACGGGATGAATCGGAGCATCGAGAGCCGCCACTCCTCTTCCCGCTTCTCGGCCCGCATCTGGTAGCGGGCCATCACGAGCGTGTCGGTGCCGACCTCATCCACGGCGTCATCCGAA
>NZ_JACMOM010000383.1 GCF_014378035.1 Aeromicrobium sp.
ACGGAATCGACTGACCTACGCACATCCCCTGCAGCCCCTCGTACCGAGTCAAGTTGTTGGCAGGGTCTTGATCGCGTGAATGTCGGGGTGGTCGGGTTGGCGCATCGCACTGGGTCTGATGGAGGCTTGGATGTGTGACCCGGCCGAGGCGTTGGACGAGCAACTACCTTCGGCGACGCGGAGGAGGTGGGTGCCGTCGGCGCCTGCGTAGACTTCAGCCGCATCGGCGTCGAAGGAAGTTGAGACAACATGAGCACTCTGCAGACGCTGGACCGTGGCCTCGAGGCGATCGAGATCATCTCTCGGCGCACCGGAGGGATCTCTCCCGCCGAGCTGGCCGATCAGCTCGGCGTCCATCGGGCCGGCGCCTACCGGATCCTCGCCACCCTGCAGAACCGGCGCCTGGCCACCAAGGGACACGACGGCCTCTACCGCCTGGGCACCGGTGCGCTCGTGGTCGCCGGGCGCTTCATGAACCAGTACCGCACGGCAGCACAACCGGTGGTGCAGGAGCTTGCCGATCGCTCGTCGTGCACTGCCTTCGTCGCCATCGCTGATCAGGCCGAGTCGGTGGCCATCGCCGTGGCCGAACCGTCCGTCCGCGGCTCGATCGGCATCAGCTACCAGGCCGGCGCCCGCCATCTCCTGGAGCGAGGTGCCGACGGACTGGCCATCCTCGCCCGTGTCGACCCGCCGGCGCGAGATCTCACCCCCGCCGACTACCTCGACGACTCTGTCGACGGCCCGTGGGGTCTCGACATCACGATGGAGGTCCTCCTCGACGGCGAGGCAGTCTCCCGCCCGCCGTGCCGCACCATGTACTGGACGGCGCCGCAGATGGTCGCGCACATGACGGTCAACGGGGCGAGCCTGCGACCCGGTGACTTCTTCGGATCCGGGACGGTGTCTGGGGACCAGCCGAACGAGCGCGGCTCACTCATGGAGTTGTCGTGGTCCGGCACGGAGCCGCTCAAGCTCGCCGACGGGCGAGAGCAGACCTTCCTTGAGGACGGCCAGACTGTCACGCTGAGAGGCACGGCACCGGGCGAGAGCGGCAGTGTCATCGACTTCGGAGAGTGTGTCGGCACCATCGTGCCGGCGACGAGCTGACCACCCGCGGATCTGAGGACGCACTGAAGTCTCCGGACATCCCGGGCCGGTGCGCCCAGCTGATTCTGATCAAAGGGTCCGAGAGGTGCTCGACCTGTGCGGCGTGGTGCCGCCGCACAGGCCGAGCACTGCTGACGACTCAGTGCCGGTAGGGAGTCATGCCTGTCGCCGAGCGGGGATGGCGTCCGCGTGGGGTGCGCCGCTCGTGTGGTGCGGCTTGACGAGGAACAGGTAGACAGCCCCGACTCCGAGCACGATCGTCAGAGACAACAGCACCAGATAGTTGTCGTACCACGCCGCATCCGGGGTGCGGGGCCAAGCCATGTTGACGGCCGCTGCGAGCTGGTACGCCAGCGCCGCGATCGTGACCGGAAGGCCCCAGGCACCGAGAGTGAACCGGCCCGACGGCTGCCATCCCTTCAATCGCGCCCTGAGCGCTGCGATGACGACCATCATGAAGCCTGTGTAGATACCGAGCGACGCGAACGAGACGATGCGAGTCAGTGCGTTGTCCGAGAGCTGCGACGCGAGGATGATGATGATCGGCACGATTGCCGACAGCGCCAGTGAGTACGGTGGGACTCCGCGCTCTGCGGAGAACGTCTTGAACAGCGGGCTGCCGGGCATCATGTCATCGCGCGCGTACGAATAGATCAGTCTGCTCGATGCGGCCTGCAGGCTGAGGGCGCAGGACAAGAACGAGATCAGCACGACGGCAATCACGATGCGGAAACCGACGGGTCCGAACGCGTTGGACAGTACCGAGGTGACCGGGTCCGCGTCCTTGCCCGAGATCACGGCAGCGAAGTCGGGCACCGCCAGGATCAGCGCGAGGGTGATGAAGATCGACGCCGCTGCGCCGATGTAGATCGTCATGCGCATGGCGCGCGGGATCTGCGTCCCCGGATCGACGACCTCCTCGGCGACGTCGCCGCAGGCCTCGAAGCCGAAGTAGAGGTAGACGCCGATCAGTGATGCCGCGAAGAAGGCCGGCAGGTAGGCACTGCCGGAGGCGGCGCCTGAAGAGTCGAAGATCACGCCGAGTCCATGGTTGCGCTCGGACAACAGCAGCCACCCACCGACCACGAGCGCGCCGAGCAGCTCAGCGACGAAGCCGAAGAAGGCGACCTTGGCGAGGAGGTTGCTCCCGCCGAGGTTGAGCAACGTCACGAGCAGAATCACGACGATCGCGCTGATGACAGTCACGTGGGTCGACGGCGTGATCCCGAGAAGAATCGCGACGAACGGCCCCGCACCGTAGGTGACGCTCGAGATCGTGGCGACCAGGGCCAGCATGTAGACCCACCCGGTCATCCATGCCCAGCGCTTCCCCCAGAGCCTGCGTGCCCACGGGTAGACACCACCGGAGACAGGGAACTGCGAGACGACCTCGCCGAAGACGAGAGCGACGAGCAGCTGGCCCAGGGCGGCAAGGACGACGGCCCAGATCATCGGCGGTCCACCGGTCCCGAGCGCAAAGGCGAACAGCGAGTAGACGCCGACGACGGGGGACAGATAGGTGAAGCCCAGCGCGAAGTTGCCCCAGAAGGACATCTCCCGCTTGAAGTGGGACTCATAGCCGAGTGACGCCAGATGGGACTCGTCGTCGTGCGTGCCGGGCGGGGTGGGTGCATCAATGGTCATGTCATGCTCCTCGGGGGTCGGAGGGTGTTCGGATCGGGTTCTGGTTCATGTGACGAGATGGGTGGATCACCATCCGCCTTCTGAGCGTCGGTTGTTCTTCACCTCCCCGTCCCCGAGGTCGAACACGATGAGCTTGGCCTCCGTGAAGGCCTCCAGGAACCACTGCGAGAGCTCGCGGCCCACGCCGCTGCGTCCGGTACCGCCGAACGGGGCGAGCTGGTCCCAGTAGTTGCTCGTCTCGTTGATGTTGACCGATCCGTGCGGCAGGGCCTCGGCCACGCGCCAGGCGGTGGACAGGTCTCGTGTCCACAGCGAGGCGATCAGGCCCAGCTCGCTTTCGTTGGCGATGGCGACTGCCTCCTCGGCCGACGAGATCTTGAGGATCGGGGCGACGGGCCCGAATGTCTCCTCCTGCATGATCCGCATGTCGGTCGTGACGTTGGTGAGCAGCGTCGCGGGAAAGTAGAGACCATCGGAACGGCCGTGCTGCTCGATCGTGGCCCCTTTCGCACGGGCGTCCTCGACGTGCTCGTTGATGCGGGTGCGTGTGGTCTCGGTGCACACCGGCCCCATGTCAGTGGTCTCGAGGGACGGGTCGCCGATGGAGAGCTGCAGCATCTTGGCGCGGAACTTCTCGACGAACTCGTCGTAGACGTCCTCGTGCACGAGCACCCGCTCCGCGGAGGTGCAGACCTGCCCGGAG
Source organism: Aeromicrobium sp. (assembly GCF_014378035.1). GTDB lineage: Bacteria > Actinomycetota > Actinomycetes > Propionibacteriales > Nocardioidaceae > Aeromicrobium. The sequence continues at coordinate 3,458 of NZ_JACMOM010000383.1, forward strand.
TAGTAGAAACAGCCTTGGATGGCGCCGTCGACGGCCGCATCGACATCGGCGTCCGCAAGGATGATGAACGGCCCGTCACCTCCGAGCTCGAGCAGCATGGGCTTGAGCGGGATGGATGAGGCGATGCGCTCACCGGTGGCGGTGGACCCGGTGAAGAAGACGCCGTCCACGCCGCGGTGGCCGACGAGCGCGGCGCCGACGTCGCCCTCGCCGTGCAGGACGTTGATGACTCCCGGCGGGAGCCCCGCTTCTTCGAACAGCTCGGCGACCATCGTGCAACTGACGGCGGCGTGCTCAGAGGGCTTCCAGATCGCGGTGTTTCCGGCGGCGATGATGTGCGCGAGAGCGATCGAGGAGATGTCGGTCGGGAAGTTGTAGGGCGTGATGGCGGCGACCACGCCGACCGGACGATGTGTGAGCACGAGGCGCTTGTTGTTCGTCTGCTCCTGTGTCGACGGGAACGACAGGCCGCGGTGGCGGAGCACCTCTTCGCCGGCCTTCTGCCACGACGGTGCCGAGTACTCGATGACTTCTTCACGCGAGTTGTTGATGGGTTTGCCGATCTCGTCCGCGAGCACGACGGCGATCTTCTCGGCGTCGCGCTTGAACAGCTCGTGGATGCGGCGCAGGATCTTGACCCGCTCGATGACCGGTGTCGCAGCCCAGCCCGGCTGAGCGCGCCGTGCGGACTGCACGGCTCGGTCGACGTCGGCGGGCCCACACTTCGCCACCTCCGCGATGATCGCGTCGGAGTGGGGCGAGCGTGCGGCGAACGTGCCGTTCTCCCCGTCCGTCCACATGCCGTCGATCAAGGCTCGTGTCTGCAGGTGGGTGGTGGTAGTTGTCATGCAAAGTCCCTCGGTCGTGGCCAACGTGGGCCGGAGAGCGAGCGCCGTCCGTCGAGTTGACGTGACGCGGCTCACTAGATTTGCATTAACCTATGTTTTTAGAGGTTACTGCGCAAGGGGCACGCTAGGATTCTTTTTCAGTGGAGCGGGGACGGAGGGCGGATGATGAGGTCGCAGCAGCGGCAATCGAACTTCGGCGCAGCGCTCTTCACGTCCGTCGGCGTCGAGGGAGCTCTTGGCTCAGCCGTGGCGCAGAAGATCTCCGAGGCGATCACGATGGGGCTCATCGCCGACGGCGAGCAGCTCCCGCCGGAGTCGGACCTGGCGGCACAGCTCGCCGTCTCGACCGTCTCGCTCCGTGCGGCACTCGCGATCCTCAGGCGGGAAGGACTGCTGGAGACCCGTCGTGGTCGTCATGGCGGAAGCTTCATCCGCTCGCCGCGCGACTACACGTCCGCGAAGTCGACCGAACGACTTGCCGCGATGAGCCCGTCCCAGCTCCGCGATCTGGGATATGAGCTGATGGCGGTGACAGGCGTGGTGGCCAGCCTGGCTGCGCGCCGCTTCGACGAGGACAACATCGCCCGCCTCCTGGAGCTGGCCGGGCAGCTCGCGAGTGCGGAGCTGCCCGAGCAACGGTTGAGTCTGGACAGTCGTTTCCGCATCGAGGTGGCGGTGACCAGCCAGTCCGAACGGCTGACCCGCAGGATGGTGACGCTTCAGGCTGAGTACAGCGACTTCCTGTGGCTGCCCGCGGTGGGCCTGGACCAGGTGGATTGTGCTGCGCAGCACCGAGATCTTGCGAAAGCCATCCAGGCCGGAGACGCGGAACGCGCGAGGTCGCTGGCCGAGGCGCACGTGGCTGACGACACGCGACACATCCTCGAGCTCAGATGGGGGTTGGACGGATGACCACGGAAATGGACAAGGCAGCCGCCGCGGTCGAGTCGCACCTGGACGAGGTCTACGGCTACATCGCCTCGTTGCACTCGCTGGTGGAGCAACTGGTGCCGGACAGTGGCGCGACTCTGTCGAGTGATCGGCTGAAGGGTCTGGACACCGTCGTCTTGAGCATGGTGTCGGCGATCCCCTGGGTCGGCGGCGGCGGGTTCGTCGCAGCGCTCGACGTGGTCGACCGTGACCACCGCTTCTGGGAGTGGTGGACGCGCGCGGATGCCCAGGCGTCCGTGAGACGGTTGCACCCGCCGCGGAGCTCCACCGGGGGTGCCGAGTACGCCTACGAGTCGATGCAGTGGTTCCGCGAGGGCGAGCGAGGCATGCGCACCGTCTTCGGCCCCTTCGTCGACTTCGCCGGTGTGAACCAGCTCGTCATCCTCTGCACGGAGCCGGTGATCGTCGACGGCCGCTTCCTCGGCGTCGCGGGTGCAGACCTCGTCGTGGATGGATTCGAGATCCAGATGGTCCGACTGCTGCGGGAGCTGCCGGGGCGGTCGGTGCTGGTGGGAGCCACGGGACGGGTCATCGCCTCGACGGTGGCCACGCTCGCGCCGGGGGAGCGATTCGATGCCGAAGGTTGGGAGTCGTTCGGGGTGGATCTCGGACGTGCCGGCTGGACGCTCTGCACGCAGTAGAACGCTTCACGCCAGGCCGTTCTCGCGGAGGTACAGCCATGTCCTGGCGGTGATGTCCGGATCTTCCAGGTCCGCGCCCAGGAGTCTGCGGATCGTGCCCAGGCGATGGCGCACGGTGTTGCGATGCACCCCGACATCTCGCGACGTGGCGTCCCACTGCCCCCGGTTCCGCAGGTAGGCCACCAGCGTCTCGCCGAGATCGACTCGACGGTAGTCGAGAACACGATGGATGCCGTCCCTCAGGCTGGCCTCGTCCGATGAGTGTTCGCGGGGAGACTCAACCATGCCGTCGGGCAACGAGGCCACACGATCGAACAGCCCGACGCGAACCTGGTGGATCGACGACGGCGCGACGATGTCGGAGAGCACTGCGGTGGTGCGTGGGTCGACCGCGAGCAGGAGGGCTGACAGCCGATCGACCGGGGGATGGGTCTCGGGGATCAGGAACCACAGACGTTCGCCGTCGGACGGTCCCGGCATCGTCGCGGGCATCCATATGTGGACGGCCTCGGTGGTGTCGGCGGGCCGTGCGGTTCGGACCACCAAGACCCTTGACGAGTCGCCGAGCGCCGGGAGGCCCACCCGCGCGGCGAGTCGTCTGGCCGGTTCGACGAAACCCATGTCGATCAGGGCCGTGACGGCCTGCCTCTGCGACTGTTCGGCTGCGTCGGCGCGTTGTCGCTGCACCGAGTCAAGGCTGAGAAGAGCTCCGGCGGTCAGCGCGAGTCGTCTGGCCGTTGGACCAAGTGGCGTTGCGGACCCGATCGCGATGTACCCGACGACGCGATCCTCCAATGGCAGCGGGAACACCGCGACGACGTCGTCGCCAGACGGGAAAGTCGCCGAGGAGTGCATCCCGGAGACACGTAGCGCTGAGATCTGGTCGGCGACGCCCAGAGCATCTGCGACGCGGCCGCTGGGGAAGACGTGCTCGACCGCGCCGACCGGGTCAAGCCGGGCCACCCAGGCGCCAGTTGCCCGCGACAAAGCTTTGAGCGTCGCCCCGACCGGGTCGCGGGACACCATCGCATCGACCAGGGACCGGTGTGCCGTGATGGCGTCGGTCAGCTCGCGCTCGGTGGAGCGCGAACGTGAGGCCCAGTAGGCCTTGCTGATGGTCAGGAACGCGGCTGCCGGTGGCACGGCGAGCAGGCAGAGGTCGTGCTTGGCACACGCGGCGGCCAGCGCGTCGGGTATCGCCGACAGTGACGGCCCGAGCCCGACGCCGAGCGCGCTGAGTCCGGCGCTGCTGAGGCGGGACACGTAGCGCACGCAGCCGATCTCGTTGTCCGGGAGCGACAGTCCCGTGGTCAGGAGCAGCTCTCCACCGGACAGGTAGTCGGTGGGATCGGTCAGCTCGCTGACGTGGACCGCGGAGACTTCGAGGTCGGGTGCAGTGAATCCTTCGGCAGGTGCCAGCGCGCCCGGCAGCGAAGCGCACAGCTCGGCAACGGTGGGAAGACTCACCTGGACAATCTATCCATCCACAGCGCAGATCGTGCAGAACATACGAGGACTCTGGCGTTCGCAGAGTCAATGATGGTCAGCGAACCCCAACGCACTGCCCACGAGGAGCACCGCATGGCTATGCCGACCCAGCAACGGATCATCAAGACGACCTTGCCCGGCCCCCGTTCGTTGGAGCTCCAGACGAAGCGGGATGACGCCTTGCCAACTGGTCTTGGCCAGACGCTGCCGGTGTTCGTCGAGGAGGCTGGGGGTGCGATCGTGGTTGACGTCGACGGCAACCACATCATCGACATGGCGTCCGGCATTGCCGTGACGAGCGTCGGCGCCTCCAACCCGCGCGTCGTCGAGCGCATCAAGGCGCAGGCCGAGAAGTTCACCCACACCTGCTTCCTGGTGACCCAGTACGACGTCTTCACCGAGGTCGCGGCGGCACTCAACCGCATCACGCCCGGCGACCACGCCAAGAAGACCGCGCTGTTCTCCACCGGAGCCGAGGCCGTCGAGAACGCCATCAAGATCGCTCGCGTCGCGACCGGGCGTCCCGCGGTCATCGTCCTCAGCCACGCCTACCACGGACGAAGCCTGCTCACGATGTCGATGACGTCGAAGAACATCCCGTACAAGGAGGGCTTCGGACCGTTCGCGCCGGAGGTGTACCGCGCGCCCTCGCCGTATCCGTATCGATGGGCCGGTGGCGCTGCCGCAGCGGCCGACGAGGCCATCGCCAGCCTCCGTGAACTTGTCCTGACGCAGGCCGGTGCACACAACGTCGCCGCCATCGTGATGGAGCCGATCCAGGGCGAGGGCGGATTCATCGTCCCGCCCGAGGGCTATCTGGCACGTGTTCAGCAGTTCGCCACCGAGCACGGCATCATCTTCGTGGCCGACGAGATCCAGACTGGCCTCGGGCGAACTGGCGAGATGTTCGCCTGTGATCACGAGGGCGTCGTGCCCGACATGATCACGACCGCCAAGGCGCTCGGAGGTGGCATGCCGCTGGCAGCGGTGACGGGCCGGGCCGAGCTGATGGACGCCGTCCCCGCAGGCGGTCTCGGCGGAACCTACGCCGGCAACCCGGTGGCTTGCGCAGCAGCGCTGGGAGCCATCGAGGCCATCGAGCAGGACGGTCTGGTGCAGAAGGCGCGTGACATCGAGGCCTTCGTGAAGCCCCGCCTGGAGGCGCTGATGGGCGAAGGTTCGCTGGTCGGTGACGTACGCGGACGTGGCGCGATGCTCGCGATGGAGTTCGTCAGGCCCGGCACGACGACGCCAGCCCCAGAGGTCGCCAAGGCCGTGGCGGCTCACTGCCACGCCGAAGGAGTGCTGGTGCTCGTGTGCGGCACGTTCGGCAACGTCATCCGCCTTCTGCCGCCGCTCGTCATCGAGCAGGAGCTTCTCGAGGACGCGATGTCGGTCATCGAGGCGGCCGTGGAGGCCCAGCGATGAGCGCCGACACCAGCTTCGATCCACGGTCGGGCGCCACGGTGGCGTCGATCTCCCACACCTCCGACACCGAGCTCGACGAGCTGGTGGTGCGGGCTGCCGCGGCGGCGGACGTCCTGGCGGGCGCCTCGCCCGCAGAGCGGCAGACGTGGATTCGTGCGGGTGCAGATGCGCTGGAGGCGAACCGCGAGGAGCTCGCTGGAGTGGCCGACCGGGAGACAGCCTTGGGTTCGAGCCGGCTGGACGGCGAGGTCATGCGCACCGCCGGCCAGCTGCGCTTCTACGCCGAGGTGGCGGTGGAGGGCACCTACCTGCGGGCAGTCCTCGACCCGGCCACGCCGACGTCATCGTTCCTCGCTCGCACCAACATCCCCCTCGGACCGGTCGCGGTGTTCGGCGCGAGCAACTTCCCCTTCGCATTCAGCACCTTCGGCAACGACACCGCCTCGGCGCTTGCTGCCGCGTGCCCGGTCGTCGTCAAGGCGCACCCCGCGCATCCCATGACGAGCCAGCGCACCTTCGAGGTCGTCCACACAGCCATGGTGGGCGCAGGCGCGCCCGAGAGCGTCGCGGCCCTGGTGTTCGGGTACGAAGCGGGAGCTGCTCTCGTCAAGCACCCCCTGATCTCGGCGGTGGCCTTCACCGGGTCGCAGGCCGGGGGCATGAGTCTGTGGAAGCTCGCCAACGAACGGGACGTCGTCATCCCCGTCTATGCCGAGATGGGCACCGTCAACCCGGTCGTCGTCACCCCGGCAGCCGGCGCTGACATCGCGTCCATCGCCCGAGGCTTCGTGAGCTCGTTCACGCTGGGCAGCGGGCAGTTCTGCACCAAGCCCGGGCTGATCCTCGCCCCGCGCGGCGTCAACGCGACGCGCATCATCGCCGACGCCCTGGAGGACGCCAGTCCCCAGCCGGTCCTGTTGACGAAGGGCATCGCGAACGCCGTCACTGCCGGCGTAGCCGAGCTGCAGGAGGCAGGCGCGACGCTGATTGCCGAGACGTCGTCGACGGGCGCCGGTTGGTCGAGCCCGGCAACGCTGCTCGCCGCATCGGTCGACCTGCTGCACGTCGGGAGCAGGGTGCTGAACGAGTGCTTCGGCCCGGTGGCCGTCGTGGTCGAGTACGACCACGTCGATGATGCGCTGAAAGGTGTCGACAGCCTCCAAGGGGCGCTGGCGGCGAGCATCATCGCGGCTGACGACGACCCGGACGCCCCGCGGGTCTTGAAGCACCTCGAGCGCAAGGTCGGCCGGGTCATCGTCAACGACTGGCCGACCGGGGTGGCCTACACCTGGGCGCAGGAGCACGGCGGGCCCTGGCCGGCCACCTCGAACCCGACGACGACATCGGTGGGAGCCTCCGCGCTGGACCGGTTCGTGCGACCGATCGCCTACCAGGGGCTGCCCGAGTCGATGCTGCCTGCACCACTTCGGGCGGACAACCCGTGGGGCATCCCGCGCCGCGTCGGTGGGCGGCTCGAGACCGGTGAACGGCCATGACCGGACTGCTCGACGGCATCCTCGTTGCTGACTTCAGCCGTGTGCTGGCCGGGCCTCTGGCCACGTCGACCATGGCTGACCTGGGCGCGACGGTCATCAAGGTCGAGCGTCCCGGTGTCGGCGACGACACCCGCCACTGGGGCCCGCCATGGACCGACACGACCAGCGCCTACTTCGACGCGGCGAACCGTTCGAAGGAGAGCATCGAGCTGGATCTCGACGATCCCACCGACCACGCCCTCGCCGCCGAGCTGATGGCGACAGCAGACGTCGTCGTCGAGAACTTCCGTCCCGGCGCCCTCGCCGCCAAGGGACTCGGCTATGACGATGCGGCGGCCGTCAACCCCGGTGTCGTGTACTGCTCGATCAGTGGCTTCGGCTCCGCGGAGGGCGCGGCGCTGCCGGGATACGACTTCTTGGTGCAGGCGGTCGGTGGGCTGATGAGCATCACAGGTCCTGAGGACTCGGAGCCGTCGAAGGTCGGCGTGGCTCTCGTTGATGTGCTCACGTCCAAGGACGCGGTCATCGGCATCCTCGCCGCGCTGAACGAGCGACACGGCTCCGGGCTGGGCCAGCACGTCGAGGTCAATCTGCTGTCGAGCCTGCTGGGTTCGCTGGCCAACCAGGCATCGTCGTACCTGGCCACCGGGGAGTCCCCGGGGCGCATGGGCAACAGGCATCCGTCGATCGCCCCGTACGAGACGCTGCGCTGCGGCGACGGCATCATCGCCGTGTGCTGCGGCAATGACGGACAGTTCGCGCGACTCGCCGGTGCGATAGGTGCGCCAGAGCTGTCGGGCGACCCGAGGTTCGCGCGCAACGCCGATCGCGTCGCCCACCGCGACGATCTGATCCCTCTCCTGGAGTCAGTGCTGGTCAGCGAAGGCGCCGCGCACTGGATCAAGGCGTTGACCGACGTGGGACTGCCCGCAGGTGCCGTCGGCGACATCGCCTCGGCCTTCGGACTCGCTGCAGATCTGGGCCTTGACCCTCGGGTCGACGTCGGGCCTGACGCCATCGACCAGGTCCGCCACCCGATCACATACTCCCGCACCCCGGTCGACAACTACCGGAGACCACCACGACTGGGCGAGCACAACGACACCGTGCGCGCGCGCTACACACAGAAGACGAGGAACTCATGAGCACGAGCACCCGCATCACCCTCGACCCGCTGGACCTGGCCGGCATCGACGACCTGCTGACGCCGGAGGAGAAGGCGGTCCGCTCGTCGGTCCGCCAGATGTGCGAGGAGCGCATCCAGCCCTACGTCGCCGACTGGTTCGAGCAGGGGACCTTGCCCGATCCACGCGGCCTTGCCAAGGAGCTGGGGTCGCTCGGCGTCCTCGGCATGCACCTCGAGGGCTACGGCTGCGCCGGGATGAGCGCGACTGACTACGGGCTGGCGTGCGTCGAGCTCGAGGCAGTCGACTCGGGCATTCGGTCGCTCGTGTCGGTCCAGGGATCGTTGGCCATGTTCGCGATCTGGAGGTGGGCCTCCGAGGACGTCAAGCAACGGTGGCTCCCCGCCATGGCAGCGGGCCAGGCCATCGGCTGCTTCGGCCTGACCGAGCCCGATCACGGCTCGGACCCGGCGAACATGCGCACAAGCGCGCGCCAGGACGGGTCTGACTGGGTCATCAACGGCCGGAAGATGTGGATCACCAACGGCTCTATCGCTGATGTCGCCGTGGTGTGGGCGCAGACCGATGAGGGGATCCGTGGCTTTGCCGTGCCCACCGACACCCCGGGCTTCTCGGCCCCCGAGATCAAGCACAAGATGTCGCTGCGCGCCTCGATCACCAGCGAGCTCGTGCTGGACGACGTGCGTGTCCCCCAGGAGTACGCGTTCCCCGAGGTTCGCGGTCTGCGCGGCCCGCTGAGCTGCCTCAACGAGGCCCGCTACGGCATCGTCTGGGGCTCCCTCGGAGCAGCCCGATCGTCGCTCGCGGCGGCACTTTCGTACTCCAAGGATCGTGAACAGTTCGGCAAGCCGATCGCGGGGTTCCAGCTGACCCAGCAGAAGCTCGCGGACATGAACCTCGAGCTCACGAAGGGCATGTTGCTCGCCCTGCACCTGGGTCGTCGCAAGGATGCCGGCACGCTCCAGCCCGTCCAGGTCAGCCTGGGCAAGCTGAACAACGTACGTGAGGCCATCGAGATCTGCCGTACGGCTCGCACGATCCTGGGCGCCAACGGCATCTCGCTGGAGTATCCGGTCATCCGCCACATGAACAACCTCGAGTCGGTGCTGACGTACGAGGGCACCGTCGAGATGCACACGCTCGTCATCGGTCAGGCCATGACGGGGCTCGCAGCCTTTCGCTGAACCGATCAGAGCTGGACGACGACGGGACTCTGCTGAACAACGAGGCGCGCGGTCTCACGTGGGTGGGGGGAGAACTCCCGCGCCCTCGCGGTGCTCGAAGACGAGCTGGGTCTCGGACTGACGCACCACCTTGTGGACGGTCACGTAGTCCAGCACCAGATCACGTAGGGCCCGGGGGCTCTCGACCGCGACGTGGAGGTGAAAGTCGTCCTCGCCGGCCACGTGGAAGGCCTGGATGACACCGGGGGCGTTCGCGAGGTCGGCGAACAGCCGGGGCACGTGCGCCTTGTTGTGGCTGCCCAGGCGCACTTTGATGACTGCCTGGATCGGAAATCCGAGCGCTGAGAGGTCAAGATTCAACGAGGTTCCGGTGGTGACGCCGTTCTCGCGCAGCGCTCGGACTCGGTAGGCGCACGTCGACTCGGCCAGACCCAGGCGGGCGGCGAGCGCCTTGTTCGTCAGTCTCGCGTCAGCGCTGAGAGCGCGCAGGATGGCGATGTCGGTTTCGTCGAGCTGGTCAGCGGGTGTCGTGGGTTGTGCTTTCTGCAACGAGAACCCCTCCTCAACCCCGGAAGGTTGTGACTAAAAGTCAATATCGACGTCTTGATTGTTGTTTCAGTAGGAACTATAGGTGTGTGTTGTGTTTGTCGCGATCATGGAGTCATGACAGCGAATCTTCGACCTGACTCGATCGCAGTTCACGGCGGCCGTGAGGACCTCACGGCGCTGGGCGTCCACGCCCTCCCTATCGACTTGTCGTCGACCAACCCGTTGCCAGACATCGAAAGCGGTGGCGACTCCTATGAGTCGATGGCGACCGGCGGCTACCCGCTCGCTGAGGGTGGCGCTGTCTACTCCCGGCTGTGGAACCCCACCGTTGCCCGGTTCGAGTCCGCGCTCGCTCAGCTGGAGCGCTCCGCGACCGCGGTAGCTTTCGCCTCCGGCATGGCGGCCATGACTGCGGCAGTTCTGGCGCACACCGCGTCGAGCGGCAAGCGGCACATCGTGGCCGTGCGGCCTCTTTACGGTGGGACGGACCACCTCTTGGACTCCGGTCTTCTCGGCGTCGAGGTCTCGTTCTGCGAAGCCGGTCAGGTTGCCCAGACGATCCGTCCCGACACCGCCATGGTGGTCGTGGAGACGCCCGCGAACCCGACCCTTGACCTGCTCAACATCCGCGACGTCGTCGCTCAGGCCAGCGAGGTTCCCGTCCTGGTCGACAACACGTTCGCGACTCCGGTCCTGCAGAATCCGATCACGTTGGGTGCGGCGATGTCGCTGCACAGTGCGACGAAGTACCTCGGGGGTCACGGCGATGTCACCGGCGGCGTCATCGCCTGTGGCGAGGAGACTGCTGCCGCCCTTCGACGAGTCCGCGCCGTCACCGGTGGTCTCCTGCACCCACTCGGCGCCTACCTGTTGCACCGAGGCCTTGCCACTCTCCCCATCCGCATCCGAGCCCAGCAGGCCAGCGCTCGCCATCTTGCCGCATGGCTCGCCGGACACCCCGCCGTGGAACGTCTCTACTACCCGGGGTCCGAGGGCGACCCGGCCTCGCTTCTGCAGCACCAGATGCGGGGGAGCGGAGCGATGATCTCGATCAGCCTGCGCGGCGGGTTCGAGGCGGCCAAGCAGGTGACCTCGAGCGTGCGGCTCTTCACCCACGCGGTCTCCCTCGGTGGGGTCGACTCGCTGATCCAGCATCCGGCTGCGCTCACTCACCGGCCCGTGCCGCCAGAAGCTCGGCCGTCGGCGAGTCTCGTGCGCCTCTCGATCGGGCTGGAGGATCCCGAGGACCTGGTTCTGGACCTCGACCGCGCCCTCGTCGGGCACGCCGTGGGACGACGTGCGGCGTCACGGACAACGATGCCCCCTGTACCGACCGCCCACTGAGTCTCGGACCCAGGTCAGCGTCGACCGTCCCGGGACCCGGACGGGGCTCTCGTTACGTGCGGGTCACCGATGCCTGAGCGGCTCGGCCTGCCGCGCGACGCGCGCCCCAGACCCCGGCGACCATCGCCACCACGACGACGAACGACGAGACGTTGAGCTGAGCGACGCCGGAGAGTCCGTGGCCGACGTTGCAGCCACCGGCGATCCACCCCCCGGCGCCCAGGAGCAGGCCCCCGACCGCGAGCTGGAGGTAGCGCACGGGTTCCTTTTCGCCACGAAGCCAAAAACCGCCTGCGGTACGCGCGGACAGGGCACCGCCCGCCACGATGCCCAACAGAAACGTGATCAGCCAGTAGTTGGGTGAACCGCCAGCGATGCTCGCGACGGCTCCGACCGAGCTGGGGCCGAAGCTGGAATCTCCCAGAGCCGCCAAGGCCCAACCCGCGGTGATCGCCACCCCGAGGCCGACCCCGGTCCGTTGCCAACCCCACTGCCAGACGTGGACCGGGGACTCCGAACCCGGCCGTAGCCAGAGGGCGACGGCGACAGCAACCAGAAGAAGAACGGCGACGACGAGGCGCGGCACGTCAAGCAGGCCGGGGATCGTGGCGCCTTCGCCACCCGGAAGCAGTGTGGGTCCGGGCAGGGCGAGCTGACGAGCGAGCAGCTCCCCTACCGCCCAGCCGGACAGCCCGACCAGTGCGCCGAGCATGCCTGAGCCCAGCTTGTAGAACAGCCCTGACACGCACGACTTGGCCACGACCATGCCGATGCCGATGACCAGTCCACCCGTCGCATTCGCTACCGGCCGGAAGGCCAAGCCCCGGCTGAGGCCCCCGCTGCCCGGAAGGAGGAACAACAGCGCAAGCCCCACCGCGGCCAGGGCGACGCCGAGCGCCCACCCCCGCGCGAGAAGGAATCGGCCGTCGAGCGAGGAGCCGATGGCCGAGTTGAAGCACAGCTGACCCCGCTGCAGAACGTACCCCAGGAGTATCCCGGCGACTGCTCCGGCCAGAATGGAGAGGATCACACGAGGCTCCTTGGAGAACTGGTCGTGGAAAGGGTTCTCATCAGGGCTCCCGGTCTCGGGTATCGATGTTTGTCATGGTCCCATGCCGCCCGACGGGTGCCACGCCGCCACGAGCCTGCCCGAGAATCGAGACCACGATGGCCGAGCCCCTGCCGAACGTGCACCGCACCCCTGACGATCGCTTCGAGGACCTGCCCGGTTTCGCGCATCAGCCGTCCTACCGCGAGTGGGAAGGCCTGCGCCTTGCTCATGTCGATGTCGGTGAGGGTGACCCCGTGGTGCTGCTGCACGGTGAGCCCACGTGGTCCTTCCTCTGGCGTCATGTCATTGACGAGCTCGTCCCTGCTGGTCACCGGTGCATCGCCCCCGACCTGCCCGGTTTCGGCCGGTCCGACAAGCCGCTCGACGACTGGTACACCTACGACCGTCTCGTGGCGTCGGTGGTCGACCTGTTCGTCCAGCTCGACCTGCACGATGTGACGTTGGTCGTGCACGACTGGGGCGGCCCTGTCGGCCTGCGTGTTGCGACGACCGAGATGGCTCACCGCATCAGCCGCCTCGTGGTGATGGACTCAGGAGTGTTCACCGGCACCCAGCCAATGGGGGAGACGTGGCAGGCTTTTCGCCAGTTCGTCGATTCGACCCCGGACCTGCCGATCGGTTTCTTGGTGCAGTCCGGCGTCCACGGCGGACTCGACGACGCGGTCGCCTTGGCGTACGAGGCGCCTTTCGACACCATCGACGCCAAGGGCGGCCCGCGCGCCCTGCCCGGTCTGATCCCGCAGACGCCGGATGCCCCTGGTGCACCGGAGGGTCGCGATGTTGTCCGGGAACTGGCAGCGGACACTCGGCCCATGCTGTTGCTGTGGGCCGAGCACGACACGGTGCTTCCGCTGGACGGCCCTGGCCGACAGATGGAAAAGTTGCTGCCTCTGGCGCAGCCGTTGAAGCTCATCGCCGGCGCAGGGCATTTCCTGCAGGAAGACTGCGGCGAGCAGGTGGGTGCCGCGATTTCGGCATGGCTCGGGTCGATAGAAGGCCTGGAGTGACTCAGCATCAGTCATGAGTCCATGACTGATGCTGAGAGGGCAGCGCCGCTGCCTCCGGACTAAAGAAGCCAGTCGCCTCCGGGGCAGGTTGCAGGTCGGGGATCCTGCCCGCGGAACCTATCGCCGCGCGGCCAGCCATTCGTACCACTCGTCGAGGCCCTCGGAGGTCCGTGCGCTGACCTTGATCACGGTGGCCAGGGGGTTGACGGCAGCGAGGTTGCGCTCGAACAGGTCGAGGTCGAAGTCGAGGTGTGGCAGCAGGTCGAGCTTGTTGACGATGACCACGTCGGCTGTCCGGAACATGACCGGGTACTTGAGAGGCTTCTCCTCGCCCTCGGTGATGGCGTAGACCATGACGTTGTGATGGGCGCCGACGTCGAACTCGGCCGGGCACACGAGGTTGCCGACATTTTCGATGAAGAGCAGGTTGAGGCCGTCGAGGCCCAGTCCCTCCAGCGCCGAGGCCACCATGGGCGCATCGAGGTGGCACTCGCCGCCGAACCCGTTGGCGGTGTTGAGCAGCGAGACCCGGGCACCGAAGCCGGACAGCCGGTCGGCGTCGATGCTGGTCTCGATGTCACCTTCGATGATGCCTATCTGCTCCGGGTGGGGCACGGCGGCGAGCGTCTTCTCCAGCACCGCGGTCTTGCCCGCCCCCGGAGACGACATCATGTTGAGGGCCATCACACCCGCTGCGTCGAAGGACGCACGGTTGCTGGCCGCGCGGGCGTCGTTCTCATCGAAGATCCGTTCAAGCACCATGATCCGGTCTGGTCCGGTCTCATAACCCGAGTGGTCACCGTGCTCGCTGTGCTGGGGGTCGGCCGAGTCGTGCTGGTCATGCGTGTGTTCGCGGCTCGCCTCATGCTGGTGGCTGTGCTCGTGCGAGTGCCCGTGATCGTCGTCGCCGTCGTGCCGATGGAATCGTCCCATGGTCATGCCTCCGCTAGATCGAGTGATGTCAGGAAGAACTCTTCGCCAGTTGCGACGGTGACCATACGGGAGCCACAGCCTGAGCAGAGAAGTATGAGGTCGTGCTCGACTCGCGACACGACGGCACAGTCTTGGCATGCCAACGTGATGTCGATCAGGTCGATGTCGAGGATGGAACCGCCGAGCGATGTCTGGTCCGACATGAGCGTCCAGCAATAGCGCAGCGAGTCGGGGACCACCTGTCGCAACTTGCCGACCTGGAGATGGACGACAGTCACGTCGCGTCCGGCCGACGCCCGATCCACGATGGAGAAGATCGATCGACACAACGAAAGTTCGTGCACAGCTCGCCCCGTCCCTAACGTCGAAGTGTCTGGGACGGGGTTTCGCCGAACCGTTTGCGGTACATGGACGAGAAGTTGCCGAGGTGGCCAAAGCCCCAGTGCTCGGCGACCTGTGTCACAGAAACGCCATCTTCGGGTATGGCGTCGGACAGCTCGGCTCGTGAACGTTCGAGCCGTTGGTCGCGCACGTACTTCATCGGCGTCGTGCTGAGATCGTCGCGGAATCCCTGCTGGATCGACCGTATGCTCACCTGCGCGTCCTGGGCGATGTCCTCGAGGGTGACCTCGTTGGCGAGGTTCTCTTCGATGAACGCCATGGATTGCCGGACGCAGCGCCGACCCGTCGGTCCGGCCGGCCGGGTGAGCTCGTCGTGGTGGGTCGACTCGTGGACCCACAGGAGCGAGGAGATGATCAGCTCCTCGAGAGGGCCGGCGCCGATGCCGCGCTGGATCAGGGAGTCGGGGGTCATGACCTCACTCGACAACAGCTGGATCGAGCCGTGCCAGCGGTTGGCGGCACCCGTGAGCAGCGGCATGATCGGTGCGAACTGAATCGCGCCGCCGACGCCTCGACCCAGCATGCTGGCGAACTGTCGGCGCAAGGCTTGGGTCTCGATCCGGATGATGAGCTGCGGTGAGTCTGGCTGCATCGTCATCTGGAGGTCGGTGCCGGGGTTGACGACGAGTGCCTGGAACGGATTGGCCTCGACCTTGATGCCGTTGTAACTGCAATCAGCCGAACCATTCATCGGCATGTGGACGCTGTAGACATCGCTGGTGAGGGGGATGTCGAAGGTGACTTCGGCGCGCACGTCCAGGTACGCCATGGTCACGTCACGCAGGCGAATCGCGTTGATCGTGGCATAGAACTCGTCGATGGGCGGGTGGATGACAAGGTGGTTCGGACCAAGCAGCCGAGCAACGAGATTGCTCACCTCGGCCGGGTCATCGGTGCTGAGCACGTCCTGGCCGAGCAGCGCGGTGGGCACGCCACGGGAGCGGATGCGGTTCTTCACGCGCGGCGGCAGGGAAGGGTCGGCCAGCCCGTGCTTGGACAGCGGGAACATACACCCTCCTTGTCGATTGCGCCGATCACGCGATTACTCACTCAGAGTCACCTATGTGCGCTGGAAGAGCAATGATTTGCGTTTTCCTGATAGCGGCTGCGTCTTCGCGATAGTCCGACGGTCGAGATGGCATGTCTTCCGGGTCAGGAGTGCGTCGCGCGAGCGCGCAAAGACAGGACACATGACGACAGCCAGGGCGAGGCAGCGCAGCGGTTGCGCGCTCAGCTCGAACGCGCAACCCGCTGATGACGACGGCTCAGCAGATGCGAGGAAGCTGCTCACCGATCGGCAGATCAATGACCCGGGTGCCGCCAAGACCCGTTCGAGCCACGACCATGCCCGGATGCTCTGAGACGCAGGCGCCGATCTTCTGGGAAAGACCACCGAACTCGTGCTTTCGCATGGCTTCGAGCACGATGGCCTCGGCCTCGGCTGGCACGATTGCGACCAGCTTGCCCTCGTTGGCGACCTGAAGCGGATCGAGACCCAGCAGGCCGCACGCATCCTTGACGGTCTGGGGGATGGGTAGCTCGCGCTCGATCAACTCGATCCCCACACCTGAGGCCTTCGCGATCTCGTTGAGTGATGCCGCGACACCTCCGCGAGTTGGATCACGCAGGACGCGGATGT
This sequence comes from Aeromicrobium sp., assembly GCF_014378035.1. Taxonomy (GTDB): domain Bacteria; phylum Actinomycetota; class Actinomycetes; order Propionibacteriales; family Nocardioidaceae; genus Aeromicrobium. Next base: position 19,585 of record NZ_JACMOM010000383.1, read on the forward strand.
CCGCTCCCGTCGCAATCATGTCCTGGACGAGCCCGTTCAGTGCCGCCGAGTCGCTTTCGACCGTCGTACCGAACTCAAGCCCGTCGCGGCTGCTCATGACGGCGACACCGTGGACACCGATCTCCCCACTGATCAGCACTGAATCCCCGACTTCGGCTCGATCTGGCCTGATGTCGACGCCGTCCGCGATCACTCCGATCCCGGCCGTGTTGATGAAGACGCCGTCGCCGCTTCGGTGGTCGACGACCTTGGTGTCGCCCGTCACGAGCTTGACGCCGGCCGCCAGCGCCGCGGCTCCCATCGCCTCGGCAATGCGGCCGAGAACATTGAGCGGAGTGCCTTCCTGCAGGATGAACGCGGTCGACAGGAACATCGGCACGGCACCTGACATGGCCAGATCGTTGACGGTGCCATTGTTCGCGAGGTCACCGATCGAGCCGCCGGGGAAGAACATCGGCTTGACGACGTAGGAGTCGGTCGAGAAGGCCAGCCGGGGTCCTGCGCCGACGCTGAGCACGGCGGAGTCGCCCATCTCGGCGGCGGCCGCGGCACCGAAGCCCGGCAGGAAGAGCTGTTCGATCAACTCGGCGGACATCACGCCACCGCCACCGTGGCCCATCACGACGTTGGGGTAGTCCCGAAGTGGCATCGGGCACACCCAACCCTCGAAGTCGAGGTCGGGCTTGTGAATTGCCTCGGTCATCAGACCTCCACGAGATCAAGTCGGCGGTACGTGTAGTAGGCGGCACAGGCGCCCTCGGAGGACACCATCGTCGCGCCGAGCGGCTTGCGCGGCGTGCACTCCTTGCCGAACGCGGCGCACTCATGTGGCTTGATGAGCCCCTGCAGCACCTCGCCAGCGCGACAGAGCTCAGATTCCTCCGTATGGATATCGCGCACCTCGAACTTGTATTCGGCGTCGAAATCGCGGTATTTCGGCGACAGCTGCCAGCCGCTCTGCGGAATCATGCCGATACCGCGCCAGGTACGGTCGGTCGTCTCGAAGACGTCGTTCAGCATCTCCATCGCCACCGGATTCCCGGCGTCCGGGACGGCACGCACGTAGGCGTTCTCCATCTCGTACCGACCTTCTTCGAGCTGCTTGATTGTCATCCGGATGCCTTCGAGTATGTCGAGCGGCTCGAAGCCGGTGATCACGATCGGCACTTTGTACTTCTGGGTCAACGCAGGATATTCGCTCGTACCCATGACGCAGCACACGTGACCCGCGGCGAGGAACGCCTGGACGCGACAGCTCGGCGAATCCATGATCGCCGACATGGCAGGCGGCACGAGGACGTGCGAGACGAGCAGTGAGAAGTTGCGGATACCGAGCTTCTTGGCCTGATAGACGGTCATCGCGTTGGCGGGGGCCGTCGTCTCGAAACCGATGCCGAAGAACACGACCTCGCGGTCGGGATTGTCCCGGGCGATCGTCAGTGCATCAAGTGGGGAGTAGACGACGCGAACATCTCCGCCGGCGCTCTTGATGTGGAAGAGGTCCTCGCTGCTGCCGGGCACCCGGAGCATGTCGCCGAACGAGCAGAAGATGACTTCGGGCCTCTTCGCGATCGCGAGCGCCTTGTCGATGATTTCCAGAGGCGTGACACACACCGGACAACCGGGCCCATGGATCATCTCGACTCCGTCGGGGAGGAGCTGGTCGATGCCGTGGCGGATGATCGAGTGGGTCTGACCACCGCAGACCTCCATCATCGCCCACTTCTGGGTCGTGATCTCGTGGATCTCGTCGATCAGCTTCTTGGCCAGATCCGGGTTGCTGAACTCGTCGAGGTACTTCATGTGACTACTCCTGTTTCGTGGATTCCGGCTTGTCGGGACGCGAGGGCGAAACCATCACCGAACTCCTCCTCGAGAATGCCGAGCTTGTCGAAGTTGGCGAGGGTCTCGATGGCGGACGCCTCGTCGAGACGTTGGATCGCGAATCCGACGTGCACGACGACGTATTCCCCTATCTGGGCGTCAGGAATGTAGGCGAGACAGACTTCTTTGCGCACACCACCGAAGTCGACCTGAGCCATCTGTTGGCCGTCCTTCTCAAAGAGAGATAGGACGCGGCCCGGAACTGCAAGACACATCTCGTGCTCCATTCGTTGTATTGCTTTCTCAGCCGGCAGCACCGATGAGGATCTGGCCGAGGGAGATTCCGCCGTCGTTCGGCGGAAGAAGGTGGGGATGCAGGACGTCGAAAGCGTCCTCTCGGAGAGCGGCCACTGTTGAGGGCAGGAGAAGTGCGTTCTGGAAGACGCCTCCTCCGAGCACGACGGTGCTCAGGCCGGTTTCTGCTCGTGACTGGCGGGCGAGGGTCACAATCAGCGCGGTGACGGCATCGTGGAACCGGGCCGCGATCACGGGGGCAGGGACTCCGGCGCGCACGTCCGAGACGATGGCCCCGACGACGGGTGTGGGGTCGGCGGTCGTGGGGGCATCCTGGTGGTCTCCCGGCACCAAGGCGAACCGGTAGCCGCCTTCGGGATCGACGCCGCGGGCGAGGCCCTCCAGCTCGATCGCTGCCTGCGCCTCGTACTCGACCTCGTGACGGACTCCGGCAAGCGACGCAACGGCGTCGAACAACCGGCCCATGCTCGAGGTCGGCACACAACCGAAGCCGGAGCTGAGCTGGTGCCGCAGGATCGCGCGCTCGTTGTCAGGGCAAGCAGCGAGTGAGGGTAGATCCGCAGACCACGGGACACCGGCATTGTGCAGGTGGGCCAGAGCCATCCGATAGGGCCTCAGAACGCTGGCATCGCCACCGGCGAGCGGGACGTACGCGAGGTGGGCGGACCGCTGGAATCCTTTGTAGTCGGCAATCATGACCTCTCCGCCCCAGACCGCCCCGTCTGTGCCGTAGCCGGTGCCGTCGAACGCGATGCCGATGACGCGCTGCTCCGGGGGGACTCCGTGCTCGCCCATGACGGAGGCGATGTGGGCGTGATGGTGCTGCGCTCTCACGATGGGTCGGCCCGCGGCCTGGGTCTTGGCCCAGGCCGGGGAACGGTAGGCGGGGTGGAGGTCGGCCACCAGCTGGGCCGGCTCAACGCCGGTCAGCATCTCCAGATGGGCAGCCGAAGCGGTCAGGGCCTCGATGGTGGCGAGGTCGTCCATGTCGCCAAGGTGCTGGCTGATCCAGGCGTAGCGGCCCTGGGCGACCCCGCACGCATTCTTGAGGTCAGCGCCGACCGCGAGTATCGGTTCGACCTCGAAGGGGAGCGCGATCGGCAGCGGCGCATAGCCGCGTGACCTGCGGATGGGCAGCTCGATTCCGGCGGTGAACCGCGCCACCGAGTCGTCACACGGAACGGTGATCCTCCGGTTGTGCATGAGCCAGGCATCGGCCAGCCCGGCAAGTCGCGTCATCGCCTGGGCGTCATCGGTCACGATCGGCTCACCGGAGACGTTGCCGGAGGTCATGACGAGCACCTGGGTGCCGTGCCCATCGCGCCCCATGAGGAGCTCGTGAGTCGCGGTGTAAGGCAGGAGCACGCCCAGATCGGGGTTGTGGGGTGCGACGGATGCGGCGATCGAGGGGTGCGAGCGGCTCCGCAAGAGCAGAATCGGCCGGCGACCACCGGTGAGGATGGCTTCCTCGTCATCGCTGACCTCGGCGATGCGTCGAAGGTGACGGAGGTCGCGCACCATGATCGCGAAGGGTTTGCCGCCGCGGGCCTTTCTGCGTCGCAGCTCGGCGACGGCAGTCTCATTGCCCGCATCACATGCCAAGTGGTAGCCACCGAGGCCTTTGACCGCCACGATGCCTCCCTCTTGCAGCAGCGTGCGGGCTCTGCTCAGCGCCTGCTCGCCGAGCTCGTCGGCGGCACCAGCAGACACCAGCCGTAGCGTCGGGCCGCAGTCGTGGCAGGCGATGGGCTGGGCATGGAAACGGCGGTCTGCTGGATCCTCATATTCGTGCTGGCAGGCCTCGCACATGGGGAAGTCGACCATGGTCGTGCTTCCACGGTCGTACGGAAGGTCGGTGATGATCGTGAAGCGGGGGCCGCAGTTGGTGCACGTGATGAAGGGATGACGAAAACGGCGGTTCGTGGGGTCCCTGAGCTCGGCGACACAGTCGTCGCAGGTAGCGACGTCGGGGGAGGCGAAGGTGCGATGTCCGCCGGAGGCCGAGGAGGCTCCGATGGAGAAGCCAGTCCCTCCACGAGGCTCCAGATCGGTCATCACGACCGCTTCGACGACCGCCAGGGGCGGGTGAGCATCGGTGAGGCGACGGGCAAAGTCGATCAGGCGCTCGGGGAGGCCTTCGACGTCGATCACGACACCTGCGACATCGTTGTGGACTGTCCCGGTGAGCTCGAGCTCGGCGGCGGCCGCATAGACGAATGGCCGAAATCCCACCCCCTGCACGACTCCGGAGACGTCGAATCGGCGGCGCGAACGTCGCCCGTGGTGGCCGGTCATCGCGATTTCTTTTTTTCGACTTCGAAAACGCAGCCTGGCTGAGAGACGCGTGGGGGTCGAACTTCGTTGATGCGAAGAGAGTGATTCCGGTCGCTGAGGGCGATCGTCAACTCGGGCATGGGCCCCCTACTTCAATTTCCCTCACGGTAGACCTGGCAGAGGCGTGCGGCAAGGGGCAATCTTCGCGCCCTTCAGTCGTACCGACATACACGCCGCTTTCGACTGCCGGTGCGGGGTGGACCGCATGGTCGGCTCGACGCTCCGGGCAGTCGGCAAGCGCGCGAAGCGAGGCCTCCGTCACCGCCCCCTCGACCAAGGGCACGGGCTTGCCCGAAATCTGGTGGGCGGTGGGCCCAAAGCTGTCGAGGACGGCATCGGCGGCACTGAGGTCGTCATTCTCGGTGTAGGGATTTGTCACGACGAGGCAGGGCAGCTGGGCCGCTTGCGCCGCCCGCAGGCCGTTCTCGGAGTCCTCCACCGCGACGACACCGGCCGGTTGCAGGCCCGCCTCGCGCATGACTGTGAGGTAGACCTGTGGCTCTGGTTTGAGTGCGTGCACTTCGGTGCCGGTGACGAGGAGCTCGAAGACGCCGGTGCCGAAATGGTGAGTCACCAGCGGCTCGACCCAGTCCCTGCTCCCGGTCGTGGCGACGAACAGCCGGACTCCGTCGTCGTGCAGACTCTCGACCAGCTGCCGAACACCGGGCCGCAGCTGGATCGCACCCTCGTGGACCATCCGGGTGAAGATCCGCGTCTTCGCCTTGTGAAGCTCGATGGCGAGACCGGCCGCCTGCTCGCCGGCGTAGCCCCTTGACTCGAGATGGGCCCGGAGGCGTTGACGGCCCCCCGTCACGGTGAGGAGCCTTCCGTATACGTCCACGCCCCAGTGGTCGGGAAGTCCGAAATCGGCGAATGCCTGGTTGAAGGCGACGCGATGGCCGTCACGCTCGCTGTCGACCAGAGTCCCGTCGACATCGAAGATGACCGCGCTCAACGTGGCCAAGGCCACGCGACCGCGGGTGGGCATCAGGTGTTCCGGTCGAAGTCCACGGCCGAGTACTCGCCGAGAAGCGCGGGCCGGTGGCGTGACTCGACCGTGCGGATCGTCCCGGACTTCGCCCGCATGACAACGGTCGAGGTGAGGATCGCACCGTGCTCGTAGCGCACCCCCCGCACCAGCTCACCGTCAGTGATGCCGGTTGCGCTGAAGTAGGCCTCATCGCCCTTCACCAGGTCGGAGGTGGTGAGTACGCGAGACAGGTCGTGGCCGGCGTCATGGGCACGGGAGCGCTCGAGGTCGGACGAAGCGCGGAGTCGTCCCTGGATCTCACCGCCCATGCACTTCATGGCGGCAGCGGCAATGATGCCCTCCGGGGTGCCGCCGATCCCGATCAGCAGGTCGACGCCCGTCCCCGGCAGACCCGTCATCACCGCTCCGGCCACGTCACCGTCAGACACGAAGCGGATGCGAGCGCCTGCCGCTCGTACCTGTCGCGCGAGATCGACATGGCGCGGCCTGTCCAGGATCACGACGGTGACATCGGCCACCTTGAGCCCCTTGGCCTTGGCGACGACCCGAATGTTCTCCTCGACGGGGGCGTTGATGTCGATGACACCCGCGGCCTCCGGCCCCGTGGCGATCTTGTCCATGTAGAACACTGCCGAGGGATCGAACATCGTGTGCCGCGGCGCCACGGCTATGACGGCCACGGCGTTGGGCTGCCCGTTTGCCATCAGGGTCGTGCCGTCGATGGGGTCGACTGCGACATCGCACGCGACCCCTCCGCCGTTGCCGACCGTCTCACCGTTGAACAACATGGGCGCCTTGTCCTTCTCGCCCTCACCGATCACGACGACCCCTGACATGGAAACGGTGCTGATGAGGGCACGCATCGCGTCGACTGCGGCCTGGTCGCCGCCGTTCTTGTCGCCTCGGCCGACCCAGCGAGCTGCTGCCATGGCGGCGCCTTCGGTGACTCGGACCAGCTCGAGGGCAAGGTTGCGGTCTGGTCTTTCGCGTTCGGGCATGGGTGACTTCTTTCGGTAGATGTCGATCCGGCTCGTGAGCCGAAGTTGAGCACGTCCCCGGGCGGCCCTGCATCCACCCGCTGGGTGGTCGCAGGGGTGACCGGGTCGCCAGCGACCTGATCGCGGTCAGGCCGCCCGCCGCTGGTTGGCGCGCACCTGCAAGAGGTGATAGAGCAGAATCAGCTGCGTGAGGGCCAGGGGTTCGCTTCGCGTCCCCGGGCTGATCTCGCCGATGTGGTCAGGTGGCGCGCCGCCGTCGGTACCGAGCTCCGTCCAGATCGCCTTCTCCAAGAGCTGGGCTTCCTCCGCGGAGGCGTGCCCGTGCACGAGAAGGCAGTCGGTCGGGGTCCCGTCCCGGTCACGGATGATCTTCAGATGCATGGCGCTCGTGTGATCATCGTTCAGCACCGAGTCCAGTGCTGGGTGTTGGATCGTTGGGCGAAGCATCAGCTCGGCCGACAGGGGTGATCCGGGCGGATCCTCGCGGCCCGGGACAGGAGCGAATCGGATCACGATGTCGGCGAAACGGCGCTGCGGACGGATGAACAGCGCCGACTCGGGTTCGCGCCGTTCGAGGTCGGCGGTGACCTGTTCGGGCGTGTATCCCCGCTTGCCGCAGTCCCGGTCAACCTTCCACTTGTGCCGGATCTCTTCAGGCGGGTCGAGGAAGACCGTCACGTCGAAGCACGCCCTGGTCAGCTTCGTTGCCAACGGGTGCAAGCCCTCCACGATGACGAACTCTTTCGGCTCGACGTACTCGGGTCGGGTGAACGTGCCGGTCGCGTGGTCGTACACCGGCTTGAGGATCGGGCGTCCGAGTGCCAGGAGCTGCAGGTGCTGCTCCACGATGTCGATGTAGTTGCAGTCTGGGTGCAACGGGGTGAAGGGCAGCTTCTTGCGCTCTGCACGATCGAACTTGTGGTAATCGTCGACGCAGATCGAGAGGCAGCGGTCCTCACCGATCGCCTCGGTCAACCCTTTCGTCAACGTGGTCTTGCCGGAAGCGGAGTCACCGGCGATGGCAAGCATGACCGGTCTCGACGAGCCATCGGCCTGCGAACGTGCGATCTGGATGATCTTCTCTGGCATCAGGAGTTCCCTTCGGTTGGGTGTTGATCGTTGTCATGAGGCGCTGAGTGGTGCGCGTTCGCGGCCGCCACAGCCCGCCGGACGATGTTGTCTGCACTCATGCCGAAGTGGGCGAGGACCTCGTCGCCGGGACCGGACGCGCCGAACTCGTCGATACCGATGGCGTTGGTGCCGGTGAGGCCCTGCCAGCCGAGCGTGGTCCCGGCTTCGACGGACATGACGACCGGTGCCCGGCCGAATACTCCGCTGTTCTCGGCGAAGCGTTCTCGCCACGGTGCCGAGATCACGCGGGTGACCAGCCCCCGCGCGTGCAACGCCACCGCTGCTTCCACGGCAAGGTGGACCTCCGAGCCGGTGGCGATGATGTCGATGTCGGGCTGCTCGGCTTGCCTCACCACGCGGGCGCCCGTGGAGGTGAGGAAGTCCGGTTCGGTGCCGTCGGCGGATTCCAGGGAGGGAAGCGTCTGCCGGCTGAGGATGAGCACGCTCGGTCCGCTGGTGTGCCTGAGCGCGGCTCGCCACGCGGCGATGGTCTCGTGGTCGTCGGCAGGTCGGAAGACGCGCACGCCCGGGATCAGCCGAAGTGACTCGATGTGCTCGACCGGTTGGTGCGTCGGGCCGTCCTCACCGACAGCGACCGAGTCGTGGGTCAGGATGTACACGACCGGTTGCCTCATCAATGCGGACAGTCGCAGCGCGGGACGAAGGTAGTCGCTGAAGACCAGGAAGGTGCTCCCGTATGGACGGAAACCGCCATGCAGGGACAGCCCGTTGAGCACCGCGGCCATCGCGAACTCGCGGATACCGAAATGAATCACGGAGCCGGCAAAGTCCAGTGCCGAGACGGCATCCTGCCCGGTCACGGTGCCGGTCGACCCGGCGAGGTCAGCCGAGCCGCCGATGAGCTCAGGCATCTGCGCGGCGACCGCCGCGAGAACCGCTTGGGACGTCTGCCGGGTCGCGCGGTCGATGCCGGTCTCGATGCCGTCGAGAATCTCCTCAAGATGCTCGGGGAGCTCCCGGTCCTGGGCGCGAACCCATTCGGCGCAACGCACGGGGCTGGCGTGCTCGAAAGTGTCATACCGCCGCGTCCACGCGGCCTGTTGCCGCGCACCGGCCATCGCGAGCTCGGCGCACCGTTCGCGCACCTCCGCCGGGACAACGAAACGCTGGTCTCCCCATCCGGCGTTCTTCTTGGCCGCGCGGAGAACCGTGGCGCCCAAGGGTGCTCCGTGCGCCTTCGACGTGCCCTCGATCCCGGGTGCCCCGTGGCCGATGACCGTACGGATCGCAATGAAGCTCGGCCGCTCTGCGGCTTTTGCGGCCGTGAGGGCGGCATCGATCGCGTCGACGTCGGTCCCGTCGTCGACCCTCGCGACGTGCCAGCCGTAGGCAGCAAAGCGCATCAGCTGGTCGTCGCTGCATGACTGGCCGGCTGGCCCGTCGATCGTGATGTCGTTGTCGTCGAACAGCACGATCAGACGGCCCAGACCAAGATGCCCGGCAAGTGAGGCGGCCTCGTGGCTGACACCTTCCATGAGGCAGCCGTCCCCGACGATCGCGTAGGTGTGGTGACCGGTGATCTCGGGGTAGCGGGCAGCATTCATGCGTTCGCCCAGAGCCATTCCCACCGCGGTCGCCAGCCCCTGTCCGAGCGGGCCCGTGGTCGTCTCGACGCCGTCGGTGTGGCCGAGCTCGGGGTGACCGGGCGTGGCGGATCCGAGCTGGCGGAAACGCCGCAGCTCCGACAGCGGCAGGCCGTAGCCGAACAGATGGAGCAGCGCGTACTGGAGAGCGGACCCGTGGCCGGCCGACAGGACGAATCGGTCGCGGTCTGCCCAGGCGGAGTCGGCTGGATTGTGGGCAAGGTGTCGGCTGAACAGCGTCCAGGCCATGGGGGCTGCGCCCATCGGCATACCGGCGTGCCCGCTGTTGGCCTCCTCGACCATGTCGGCGGCGAGAAAGCGGATCGTGTCGATCGCGAGCTGGTCGATGGCGCCGGAACGCGGCGTGGTCTTGTGGGTGTCGGGGGTCGTGATCGTCATGTCAGGCAGCCGTTTCGTCGTGGTGGGTCTGGGCCCAGGCCGCGCGACTTCGCAGCTCGTGGACTCCAGCGGTCTTGCCTGCGGCCCAGCCATAGAGCCAGCTGCCGGAGATGAAGACGTCGGCGCCCGCGGCGGCCGCGCCGACGATCGTGCGGTCGGTGATCCCTCCGTCGACCTCGAGCTCGATCGAGTACCCCGATTCGTCGATCATGGTGCGAATCTCGGCGATCTTCGCCTCGACCGTCGGGATATAGGTCTGACCGCCGAACCCGGGGTTCACCGTCATCGCCAGGATGAGGTCGGTCTCGGACAGGACGTGCGCTGCGGCGGAGGCAGGAGTGTGCGGGTTGAGGGCAACGCCGGCGCGCGCGCCGAGCTCGCGGATCCGACCCAAGGTCCGATGCAGGTGCGGGCAGGCCTCGGCGTGGACGATGACGACCTCGCAGCCTGCGTCGATGTAGCGGTGCAGCAGCCTGTCGGGATTGGCAACCATGAGGTGGGCCTCGAAGCCCACCGTCGAGTGCTCGCCAGCGGCCGCGATGACGTCCGGGCCGAAGGTCAGGTTCGGCACGAAGACGCCGTCCATGACGTCCCACTGGATGCGGTCGACGCCGGCCTCGCAGAGGTGTTCGACTTCGGTCCCGAGCTGGCTGAAGTCGGCGGCAAGTATGGAGGGGACGATGAGGTTCTTCTGTCGCATGGTGATCCAGCCCTTCGTGAATTGATTCACACAAGAACACCGCAACGGCGGTGCGGGCGTATTCACCCCGGTGGGTGGAATGGGTGATGACGTGGCCGGGCTCGGATACCCGAGGACGCAACCCACACCGACGAGCGACCGTGAGGGTCATCCGCCATCGAGGACACCATTGACAAGCCCACCTACTCTGTTGACGTGATGAAGCAGGTAGTCCGGGTTGTCCTGGCCGATGACCACGAGATGGTGCTTCAGGGCGTCACGGCGATGTTGTCGCAATTCCCCGAGGACGTCGAGGTCCTCGGGATGGCGACGAACCAGCTGGAGGCGCTTGAGCTGACGGCGAGACTCGACCCCGATGTGCTGCTGTGTGACATCAGGCTCGGGAAGGACAGCGGCCTCGATCTGTGTCAGCAGGCGAAAGCGGCCAATCCCGCACTCCACGTCGTCTTCCTCACCGTCTACGACGACGAGCAGTACCTGTATCAGGCGCTGAGGGTCGACGCCTCCGGCTACATCCTCAAACGCATCGACGCGGTCGAGCTTGTGGGGCACCTGCGCCGGGTGACGACCGGTGAAGTGGTGATCGATCCGTCATTGGCAGGACGCATAGCGATGTCGGCGGCTCGCATCAATGCGGGCGAGTTCTGGCCCGGTGCTCACCTGGGGCTCACCCAACGCGAGTCTGAGGTGCTCGCCTTGCTCGTCTCAAGTCACTCGAACAAGGGCATCGCCGCGAAGCTCATCGTCAGCGAAGACACCGTCAAGACTCATATCCGCGGCCTGTATCGCAAGCTCGGAGTGTCGGACCGGGGAAGTGCGATCGCCGTGGCGTTGAGAGAAGGTCTCTATCAGTGAAGGACGTGTCCGCACTACATCGACTGCTGTTGGTCCCCGGTGAGCTGAATCTTCCGGCGGTGTCTCGATTTCTCACCGAGGCGCTTGACGCGGACGGATCGATCGTCTTCCTCATCGACCAGAACGAGAACGAGCTGAACGTCGGTGCGGTGCACCCGGCCGCCCACGGTCTCGAGAAACAGTTGAAGATTCCGGTCGGATATGGAGTGACCGGGCTGGTGGCATCGAAAGGACATGCGGTCACGCTCGTCGACGATTCGCCCCGCAACAAGGTGCACCGGGCGCTGTTGGGCCTGCGGCCGGATCAGACGGTGTCCCGCATGTGCGCGCCTGCCCACGGGACGGCGTCCAGGATCGTGGGGGTGATCTCGGTACACCGTCGCGGGTCGACCTCCTTCACCGAGGACGACCTGAAGAGAGCGCAGGTGTATGCCGATCTGATCGGTCTCCGGCTGTTCGCCGAGGGCCTGCTCGGCGACGTCGAGGAGCACCAGGCGCAGCGAAACCGGCTCATCGAGCAGGCATCATCGGCGCAGGAGGCCGAACGCCGACGCATTGCCGGCGACCTCCACGACGGCGTCACCCAGGCGCGTGCTTCGCTCGCCTTCCACCTGTCCGCGGCCGATGTGGGCTTGGCGGCGACCGGACCTGCCGAACGCAGGATCGGTGATGCTCAGGTCCAGATCTCGGCCGCCCGCCGACTCGCCACCCTTGCGTATGACGAGACGCGCGCAGCGATTCGGGGCCTGCACAGCCTGATCCTGGAGGATCTGGGGTTGGTGTCGGCACTGGAGTCGCTGACCCAGGTCTCGCCCCAGCTCGACATCGAGTTTCGCACCGATCTGGACGAGATCTCCGACGTCCCCGACCACTGCGCTGCCGTGTTGTTCCGGATCGCACAGGAAGGCATCAACAACGTCGTCAAACACGCCGAGGCGGGGCATGCCGTGCTGTCCTTGCGCCGGGCAGGGGATGCAGTGGTCCTGGCGATCACCGATGACGGTGTGGGATTCGATCTGGCTTCAGCGCGGGCACAGCGAAGTGTGGATGCGCTCGGCGAGCACTTTGGCCTCTCGTCGGTCGCCGAGCGCTGCGCCCTGATCGGCGCATCCTTGCGCATCGACTCGGTCGCCGGCCGGGGTACCGCCGTCATCGTCGAGCTTCCGTTGTGACAACCGGCCTCACCGGCGAACGAGCTCGGAGCTCTCGGCACGTGCCGCGGCGGCGTTCGCGCAATTGAGCAGAAGGGCATCCTGGGCAACCCGGATGTTGGCCTTCTGGCCTTGCCAGGCGTGCAAGGCGTCGTTGACCAGCGCCCTGCCGAAGGAGAACGTGAGGTGCCAGGGCGGTGTCGGGGCGACCGCGTTGCTTGCGAGGAGGTAGCGGCAAGCCTCGAGTGGCGCATGCCCGCCAGACAGGAAGGCGATGCCGGGAACATGATCAGGGACCGTGGCGCGCAGAACCGCGTTGGTGGCCGCAGCAACCTCGGCCGGGCTGGCCGCGGGAGCGTGGAGTCCCGGTGTGACCATGTTGGGTTTGAGCACGATACCGGCGAGGTCGACGCGCTGGCGATCGAGCTGGTCGAAGAGCATCGTCAACGCGCGCGAGGTGGTCTCGGCGCAGTCGCCGATGGTGTGGCCTCCTCCGCACAGGACCTCGGGCTCGACGATCGGGACGATCCCGTGCTCCTGGCAGAGGGCTGCGTAGCGGGCAAGGGCGTGGGCGTTGGCCTCCAGCACCAGATCGGTTGCCGTGGCGATGTCGATGGCGGCGCGCCACTTGGCGAAGGCGGCACCGGACGCCGCGTAGGTGGCGAGGCGGGCGCCAAGCCCGTCCAGGCCTTCGGTGACTGTCGCGCCGCCACCGCCGGGTAGGCGTGACGTCCCGGTATCCACCTTGATGCCCGGAAGGATGCCGCGGGCGCGGCATGCCTGCGGGAAGGGGGTGCCGTCGGCGAGCGAGTCGTTGAACGTCTCGTCGCACAGGATGATCCCGCTGATCGATGCCGCCAGGTCCGGCGCCGTGGGCAGCAGCTCACGATAGTCGCGTCGTGCGGTCGGGGACGCCGCTATGCCCTCGGCATTGAGCCGTATCGACATGGTCTTGACGCTTTCGTCGGCGGCGAGAATCCCTCGGCCAGATCCGACCAGGTGCGTCGCGACAGCGTGGAGCTCGTGCATGGGCCCTCCAGGTGTGGGAATGAATCAACGCCTGCAGCCTTGCGGGCCGAGGCCGCTCCGGGATCACCCCACCGGGGGTTTGAGCAGGTGAAAGGCCGAGCTGCCCACCAGGGCAGAGTCAGTGATGTGGGCAAGGAACAGCGACGCCGAACCGGTCAGCAGATCCGTGGTCACGACATGCCATGGGCGGTCGAGGGGGGTGTGACGCAACGGGAACGTGGCGAGCAGTCCTCTGCTCAGGTCGTCCTCGACCGCGTCGGCATGCACCAGGGTCACGCCAAGTCCTTCACGGGCGGCCGCGACGACGGCGCCATGCGTGCCCAGGGTCAAGGTCGGCGGGGCCGCGTCGAGCTGTGCGAGCAGGCCAAGCGCCGTGTCGCGGGTCCCCGAGCCAGGACCCCGCAGGAGCCAGGTCGCCGCCAACGCATGATCGAAGCTGTCAGGAGCACCGACGACGATCAGCCTGTTGGCGCGCATCGCCCGCGTGGTCAGATTCGAGTCTGGGGGCGGTCGGCCGGCGATCACCAGATCGGTCTCGTGGTGGGTCTGGGCGTCGAACAGGTCGTCGCGAGGAAGGACCGTCAAGGTCAGCTCGATCTCAGGGTGACGGTCACGAAATGACGCCAGCAACGTCGGAAGGACAGATTCGCTGGCCGTGGCGACTGCACCGATGCGAAGCCGGCCGTGTCCAGCTGATCGGACCGCCTCGGAAGCCTGCTCGACCATGGCGACGATCGTCCGGCAGTATCCGGCGTAGATTCGGCCGCTCTCAGTCAGCCGGATCCCTCGTCCGTCGCGGACGAAGAGCTCGGCTGACAGGCTCTTCTCCATGTGAGAGATCGCGGCCGACACGGCCGATTCGGTGACATGCAGCGCCGCCGCCGCGTCACGGATGCTGTGGTGTTCGACCACGGCGAGGAACGTTCGCATTCGTCCCCAGGTCACCTGCGTCATGCGTCGAAGTCTAACCAAGATCAACCAAAAGGTTAAGTGTGCGAACTAAAGATTCACTTGTTGTTTAGGCGTTTGGCGACCATTCTTGAGGCGGGACCTGAGGGTCAGGAATCCAGATGGAGGCGCACGATGATCGATGACAGCACCATCAAGGACCGGTGGGATCCGGGTGTCCAGAGCTATGCAGGCATGGGTTACTACGCGCCCGACTACGAGCCGAAGGACACCGACGTGCTGGCGGTCTTCCGGATCACCCCGCAGGACGGAGTCGACCCGATCGAGGCGGCCGCTGCCGTGGCCGGGGAGTCGTCGACGGCCACCTGGACAGTCGTGTGGACCGACAGGCTGACCGCGAACTCCCACTATCAGGCCAAGTGCTACCGGGTCGACGATGTTCCCGGCCGGGCGGGTGAGTACTTCGCTTACATCGCCTACGACATCGACTTGTTCGAGGAGTCCTCGATCGCGAACCTCACCTCGTCGATCATCGGCAACGTCTTTGGCTTCAAGCCCATCAAGGCGCTGCGCCTGGAGGACATGCGCATACCGGTTGCGTACGTCAAGACCTTCCAGGGTCCGCCGCACGGCATCGTCATGGAGCGCGAGCTCCTCAACAAGTACGGCCGCCCCTTGCTCGGCGCGACCATCAAGCCCAAGCTCGGGCTGTCGGCGCGCAACTACGGCCGTGTCATCTACGAAGCCTGCCGCGGCGGTCTGGACTTCACCAAGGACGACGAGAACATCAACTCGCAGCCGTTCATGCGCTGGCGCGACCGCTTCCTGTTTGGCATGGAAGGCGTCAACAAGGCGATGGCCGAGACCGGCGAGCTGAAGGGCCACTACTTCAACATCACCGCCGCCACCATGGAGGACATGTACGAGCGCGCAGAGTTCGCCAAGGAGATTGGCAGCGTCGTCGTCATGATCGACCTCACCATCGGCTACACAGCGATGCAGTCGATGTCGCACTGGGCGCGCAAGAACGGGGTCCTCCTGCATCTGCACCGCGCCGGTCACTCGACGTTCACGAGGCAGAAGACGCACGGAGTGAGCTTTCGCGTGTTGTCCAAATGGTGCCGACTCATTGGCATCGACCATCTGCATGCCGGGACCGTTGTCGGCAAGCTCGAGGGTGATCCGGCCACGACGAGGGGCTTCTACGACACCCTTCGCGACGATCACATTCCGGTCAACCCGGCCAATGGCATCTTCTTCGACCAGGACTGGGCCAGCATGCCCGGTGTGATGCCGGTGGCCTCGGGTGGCATCCATGCCGGGCAGATGCATCAGCTGCTCGACCTGTTCGGCGACGATGTCGTCCTTCAGTTCGGCGGCGGAACGATCGGTCATCCGTTGGGCATCGCCGCGGGGGCCGAGTCCAACCGCGTCGCGCTCGAGGCGGTGGTCAAAGGCCGCAACGAAGGCAGGGATCTTCTCATCGAAGGCCCAGACATGCTTCGCAAGGCGGCGGAGAGCTGCCGGCCGCTCGAAGTCGCTCTCGCGACCTGGGGCGATGTCACTTTCGACTACACCTCGACCGATGCCCCCGACGCCGTCGCGACGGCCAGTGTTCAGGAGTTGTCATGAAACTACGCCACGGAGCTTTCTCCTACCTTCCTGACCTGAGCGATGAGGAGATCGCCGCGCAGGTCCGCTATGCCCTCCACCAGGGCTGGCCGTTGTCGGTCGAGTACACCGACGACCCGCACCCGCGAAACATCTATTGGGAGATGTGGGGACTTCCCCTGTTCGACCTCGATGAACCGGATGGGGTTCTCGCCGAGATCAACGCCTGCCGGGCGACTTTTCCGCAGCACTACATCAGGGTTCTGGCCTACGATGCGCGGCTTGGTCGGCAGACGACGGCGATCTCCTTCCTGGTGCACCGTCCCGACATCGAGCCGGGTTTCCTCCTCACGAGGACCGAGGGCAAGGACCGGCAACAGTCCTATGGCGTTCATTCGTATGCGACTGAGGGTCCAGCGGGAAACCGATATGAGTCAACGAAGGAGTAGAGCAGTGGCGAGCAACCAACGACAAAAACCGTCCGGGTTCGGCTACTACCGTCCGGGTTCAGAAGAGTTCCGCACGACGCTGCCCAGCCAAGCGCCCGACGATGACCTCGATCCAGCGGAGATGATGTTGGCGGACGGCGATGTGCTCGATCTGTCGGCCGATGAGGTGACCAAGGAGGTCGACGAGCTGCTGACGACGCTGGATCATGAGCTGGTGGGGTTGACCAACGTGAAACGGCGGGTGCGCGAGATCGCCTCTCTCCTGCTGGTGGACCGCGCCCGTCAACAGTTCGGGCTCTCGTCCTCCAGGCCAACCTTGCACATGAGCTTCACCGGCGGGCCTGGGACGGGCAAGACCACAGTGGCGCAGCGGATGGCGCGCATGCTGCACGCCCTCGGTTACATCCGCACGCCGAAGGTTCACACCGTGACGCGCGATGACCTCGTCGGCCAGTTCATCGGTCACACGGCCCCCAAGACGAAGGAGGCGATCGCGAAGGCTGCCGGCGGAGTCCTGTTCATCGACGAGGCCTACTACCTGTTCAGACCGGAGAACGAACGGGACTACGGCCAGGAGGTCATCGAGATCCTGCTCCAGGAGATGGAGAGCGAGCGGGCGAACCTTGTCGTCATCTTTGCGGGATACCCCGATCGGATGGACACGTTCTTCTCGGCCAATCCTGGTCTGTCGTCGCGCGTCGCCCACCACATTGCCTTCGACGACTTCGACCATGCCGAGCTCGTGCAGATAGCAGATCTGATGGTGAGCGCAGAGAACTTCCGTTTCGCCGACGAGGCGCAGGAGGCCTTCTCGACGTACCTGGAGCTCAGGATGCAACAACCACGCTTCTCGAACGCGCGGAGCGTCAGGAATGCCGTGGAGCGCTGCCGACTTCGACAGGCCAAGAGGCTGGTCGAGCTGAAACGCCCGCTGATCAGGGACGACCTCGTCACCCTGACATCCGAGGACGTCTTCGGGAGCAGCGTCTTCGACAAGGCGGCCCCCTAGCGGTCGCGCCGACAGGGACACGGGCCCGCCTTTGGGTGGCCGGTGCCCCTGTCGGCGTGACGTGACCGCTTCACCCGTCCTACAGATTGAGGGACCACCGTACGAAGCGGCGTCCCCAGGCATCCCCGCTAGGCGACCGGCAGGTCGATCAGTCCGGGGTCGATCACGGCGCGAGCGCGTGCCGAGGCGGCGGCCGCCGACACGATCATCGTCGCATCCTGGACGCCGCCAGGAACCTCAACCGCTCCGCTGTCGGGGCCATCGCGGTGTGCCATCAACCAGTCGTAGAGCAGCCAGTCAATCGCACACGACGCGGCGACGCGGTCTGCGTCAGGACTGTCGCTGCCGACAGTCGTCGAAATGAGCAGCTCCCGATGTTCCTTCAGTGACGCGTCCTTGTTGACCCCGGAACTGTCGAACATGAGCATGGAAAGAGTGGCGGGCAGTCGACGACCGGTCTCCGTGCGAACAATCCACCGACCGCCCAGCCACGGTCGATCGACATCGACTGTCTGGATGTCGCCGAATCCACTGATGACGCCCAGGTCGGGCTCGTCGAGCTGCCCCTCCAACGGCGCAGGGCCGAGAAGGCCGAGAGCCTGCCGCGCCCAGATGCTCATCAAGGCAGCGGTACCGATGATCTGACCGCCGCGCACCTCGGTCACCAGCCCGAGGCTGGTGAGGGCATCGGCGTACTCGTGGCACAGCCGATCGATGGCGCGATGCAGGGAGCGGAGTCCCTTTTCCTCCGCCCGGTCGGCCGGGGCTCGCCCGCCGCCGAGAATCTCACCGTAGGCCCCGGCGGCCTGGATCAGCGTGTCGTCGAGAGCCTCGAGGTGCGTCGGGAGGAGGCGATCGGGCTCGTCGTCGTTGGCGGCCAGCGCCGAGAGCGTGATGGGCTGGCCCGTGAGGTCAGCCCAATGAAAGCCCATCTGCGCGTCGGTCTGGACGATCATCGGTCGTGCCATCTGTCACCTCGGTTGGTCTGGTCGGATTCGCCACCCTACGCGCGCTCTGGAAGTCGGTGCTCTCACGGCATGGATTCGAGCCCGCATCGCTTGAACAGCGGATGAGGGGACGACCGACGAGAACAGCGGCGACCACGTTCGGTCCGAGCAGCGGACATCTGCGCCGCGACAAGGCTCTCGGCAACACCGGGTGCAAGACCTCGACTCACCCGGCAGTCCATCCCTAAGGGTGGTGACCGACGATCGTCGTCCTGGCTAGCGTCGGTGCTCCACAGAGCCTTCAGGGAGCAGAATCGTGAACACTATGGCGAGCAAGGCAGCGTCCTTCATGGCTCACGACCGAGGGGTGCTGGTTCTCGACGACTACGCCCATGCTGCCGTCACGGCGCCGCCGTGGCCGGGGCTCAGCTTCGATCGCTATACCGAATTGGTCCTGCAGTCGACCGGCTTGTCACCATTTCTGTCGGCTGTCATCGTCTCGCCGGACACCGTGCTCGACGGTGCACCCCACTTGCACGGTGTCGAGGTCGGAGTACGCATACGTCTGCCGGGCGGGCGGACCACCGGCGATCTGCGCCGCCGCCTCGCCGCCATGGCCTCCCGCAAGGTGAAGCTCGCCGAGTGGCGAGCGAACCTGCCGGTCGGGAGGGTGCCCCGCGGGGGGGTCCACATCGCGGCGGCGCAGCTGGCGGCGGGCGCTGCGGCATCGCTGGCGGAAGGCGTCACGCCGATTCTCACGGTGGCGATGCCTGACCTGGAGTCGCACAGCCAGGGTGTGACCCACGCCGCGACAGCCAACGCGCTGATGGCGCTTTCAGCCGCACTGGTCAACGCCGATGTCGATACGTCCGCGGTGCTGCTGAGGGTCAACATGATCATCTCGGGCTCGACGAACCGCACACAGCCACCACCCTTCGAGGTCGCCCAATCGACATTGGCCGTTCTCGGTGAGTCGATCGCTGACGACTTCGGCGGTGTCCTCTTCTTGTCGAGCGGGCAGAGCCTTGATCAAGCGTGCAGGAACTTGCTGGCAATCGCTGACCTGGCACACCAGCAATCGTCCCCGTGGCCGATCACCTTCGGATTCACCAGGGCAGTGGTCGATGAATCACTGGACGTCTCCGAGGTCAGGAACGAACAGCTCGTCCACGATGCCCTGGTGCGTGCCTGCGACCGAGCGTCCCAGTCAGCGTCCGGCTCCACCGTCGGTGCCGCCGTCTGATGCTTGACCTGACCGCTCTACGTGGTGATCGGTGGACCGGTCCTCTCTCACAGCGTCGTTCGCAAGGCTCGTCATCTGGGTGCTCGCACCGGTACGGATCGTGCGGATCACGCCGGCAGGGTCGATCACGAACACCGCACGGACGGCCTTGGTGATGTCCTCGATCAAGGGGAACATCACCTCGATGTCGCTGAGACGGGGTCCAGGGCCAAGGCACAATGCGGGCGCAGGCATCGGATGCGACAGCGGTCGGACTGGCCGTCGTGGTCACCGGGCACACCGAGGGCAGGTCCCCACTGAGGTCAGCGACCCTGCATCATCCAGTTGCCTCCCCGGGTCGACATGTGGCTGCTCATCCAATCGACCATGGCGCTGCATCGTTGCTGGGCAGAGGCTCCAGCATTCGCCCCATCTTGGTTGACCCACTCGCGGCAGGAAATGCGCATCTGTTCTGGGCCCTGCCACATCATGGAGCTCATCATCGAGCCGCTCGACTGGTCACGCATCCACGCGAACATGTCTGCGCACCACCGGTCGTCGGTCCCACCGTCGCCCTGTGACGAATCCATCCAGTCACGGCAGGATGCCTGAACTTGTGAGAGCTGAGCCGCGGAGCTCCCGCTGGACGGATCACCATCTGGGGTCACGACCACCGCCGTGATGGCTGCTCCAATCCCGACCCCGAGCAACAGCACGAGCAATGCGAACCAACGAGAGCGACGCTTGACCTGCGCAGGAGTGGCAGAAGTATTCATGTCTCACACGCTCGTCTCCCGTTCACGGGGCCCCAAGAGGCGAAAGGCCCTGCGTCGGGGTCTTTCGGCAAGCGTGATCAATCGACGACTCCGGTGATGCGAGTCTTGACGACGCCATCGAATCCGACGGGCTTTCACTCGAGGTTTTGCGTCCGAAGTCGCAAGGCATTGGTGATGACGCTGACCGAGGACAGGGCCATGGCAGCCGCCGCGATGATGGGGGAGAGAAGCAGCCCGAAGGCGGGGTAGAGGACGCCAGCGGCGACGGGGATGCCCGCCACGTTGTAGACGAACGCGAACCCCAGGTTCTGGCGGATGTTCGACATGGTGGCCTGTGACAGTCTGCGGGCGCGCACGATGCCGGTGAGGTCGCCCTGCAGGAGCGTCACCCCGGCGCTCTCCATCGCGACATCGGTTCCCGAGCTCATCGCGAGCCCGACGTCGGCGGCAGCCAGGGCAGGTGCGTCGTTGACCCCGTCGCCGGCCATCGCGACCACACGTCCCTCCTCGCGGAGCCGCTTGACGATGTCGCTCTTGTTCTCCGGAAGGACCTCTGCCTCGATGCGGGAGATGCCGAGGCGGCGACCGACTGCCTCGGCTGTGATCCGGTTGTCGCCGGTCAGCATCACCACCTCGA
>NZ_JACMOM010000013.1 GCF_014378035.1 Aeromicrobium sp.
ACTTGCTTTCTTGAATCATTTCGACCTGTGTCGCGCTTTGCTCCCCGAAAACTGACCTGAGACCTGGTTCGTGCGCTGGCACTCAGGCGCGGCTAGTGGCGCGGATTTGAAGTTGTTGGACGGTTGGCTTTCGCGAGGACTGCGGCGGTCGGTGAGCATCCGCAGCGCCTCGAGCGCCCCGTCCTCGACCTCAATCGTCACCGACATCTTGTGGGGATCCTCGCCCCGCTGGCGTCGCTAGTGGTCTGCGCGTCGTCGCCTGCGACGGACGCCCTGGTTGGTCGGCCCCGTCCGGTAGTAAGGTGAGTGACTCTTGGCCCCGGCCCCCGGTCACCTACACCAATTGCCGCTGGGGTCCCATGTCTAATCGTGGCTATCACCGTGCCTTCAGTTTCCTGCGCCAGAGCGCTATCCGGTGAGGGGCCCCGTCGGCGGTCGCCCGGTCGACTACACCAGCCGATTCACTGACTTGATGAGCGACGTGAAGGCTGCCGGTCTGCTGGAGCGTCGTCAGGGCTACTACTGGATACAGATCGGCGTGCACGTCGCGGCCTTCTTCGGCCTCTGGGTTTCGTTCTTCCTGTTGGGCGACTCGTGGTCCCAGCTCGTCCTCGCCGCCGCCCTCGGGGTGATCGTCACCCAGTTCGGGTTCCTCGGTCACGACGCAGCGCATCGGCAGATGTTCGGGTCGTCGGCATGGAACACCTGGACTGCGCGGATCTTGGCCGGCGCCTTTGCGGGGCTGAGCTTCGCCTGGTGGCGCACCAAGCACAACGCCCACCACAAGGCGCCCAATCGCGAGGGCTACGACCCGGACATCGCCGCTGGCGCGATCGCGTTCACTCCCGGCATCGTGGCCCAGCGAACGACCGGCTTCGCTGGATGGTTCGTCAAGCGCCAGGGCTGGTTGTTCTTCCCGCTCTTAACGTTGGAGGGTCTGAACCTCCATGCCGAGAGCATCCGCACGGCTCGTGACAAGTCCTCTCCCCGACCCTGGCGTCGATTGGAGTTGACTCTCGTCGTCGGCCGCTTGTCGGCGTACGTCGTGATCTTGTTGGCGTTTCTGCCACCGGGCAAGGCGGTGGCTTTCTTCGCCGTCCAGATGGCGGTGTTCGGGTTCTGTCTCGGGGCATCCTTTGCTCCCGCCCACAAGGGCATGCCCCTGGTGCCACCGGAGATGAAGCTGGACTTCCTACGTCGCCAGGTCATGGTGTCGCGCAACGTGCGCGGAAACCCGGTCTTGGACTGGGCCATGGGTGGGTTGAACTATCAAATCGAGCACCATCTGTTCCCCAACATGCCGCGCTGCAATCTCAAAAAGGCGCGTCCGATCGTTCGGGAGCACTGCGAGCGCGAAGGGGTCGACTACGTGGAAGTGGGACTGTTCGAGTCTTACGGCCTGGTGGTCGACTACCTCAACAATGTCGGCCTGCGCGCTCGTGATCCCTTCGACTGCCCGTTATCAGCCCAACTGCGCGGCTGAGACCCCCGATCAGGTCCCCGGTGGGGCGCTAGAACTTCTCTTCCGACACCGAGGTACGACGCGCGCCAGCGATGGTTCATCCGCCAGCAGCCGACAGCGGCGTCGTGGTGTGAGTCCTGTCGTTCGTGACGTGCTGTCGCGCGAATGGCGTCCGACCGCGGCCGCGGAGACGGGTCCTGATCGTTGGTCGACTAGTGTTGAAGGTGCTTCATCCCTGCCCCAGACCTCGGCCGGAGTCGACCGTGCGACGTCCCAGGGCAGGTGAGCGAGATCAACGACACCAGAGTGACGCATATCGTTGCTGCCGCCCACGATCGCTGCGGGCGAGTCGGACAGTGGACTCGCCCTGCCGGAGTCGTTGTGTATCGCGTGCGCGGCGGCTCTGCCAATCGTTCACCGCCATGCGCTCGCACACACGCAGCACGGGCCAGACGCTCTCGGCGGTTGCGAACCAGGTCATCGACGCGACCTTCGACGCCTCCGTGGCCGACGAACTGACCTGAGCCCTCGGCACCGCTCAAGCACCCAGATCTGGTGACCGGGACTGCCCTCACAGGCCACCAGCAACCAGCTCGAGGACAACGAGACGTGGCCGCAACTGCGTTGGTGCGCACAACGCTCGGGAAGGGCCGACGTGTGCCTCCGTAAGGGTCGAGTCCACGGTCGTGGTGGATGAAGGGGGCCACCGCGTGATCCGGTGGCTGCACTCTAAGCAGAGAGTGCGGCGGGTGTCAGGTCCTCATGCTCGAAGGGTGCTCGCGTCGCCTCAGCCGAGAGCGGGCTTCCAATCCGCCGGCACGGGCGAGCCGGCGACGTAGTCCTCCATCGGCACGGCCCCGGATTGCCATGCCTCGAGCACCTGGTCCGTGATCCGCCAACACTCTTCAGCTGCGTCCCCTCGCACCGAGATCATCGTCTCGCCGTCGAGGATCGCGGCCAGCACCTCGCTGTAGGCGTTGAGCTCGGAATGGCGTAGGTCGGTGACGAGCGTCGACTGCTCGAGCGTGAAGGGGTCCTTGGTGGTGTTGGTCGTCAGGTGTAGCTCCATGACGTCGGGGCTGAGCCCGATGACCAGGCGATCGGGACCGTCGCCGCCAATGAGCCCCTCGGGAAGGTGGCGCATCTCGGCGAAGGTCACGACGATGTGCTTGCGGGTCTTGCCCAGGGCTTTGCCGGATCGCAGCGTGATCGGCACACCGGCCCAGCGTTGGTTGACCACCTCGACCGTGACCTGCGCCATCGTCTCGGTGTCGCGTTCCGGGTCGACGCCTTGTTCGTCAAGGTAGTTCGGCACGCTGCGATCGCCGATAGTTCCGGCGGTGTAGCGCGCTCGTCGAGTCGCTGTGGCAGGGTCGTCTCCCCATAGGCGGGTGGCCCGTAGAGCTGCCGCCTTGGCGTCTCTCAGCTCACGTCCACTGATCTGTGAGGGCGGCTCCATCGTGACCACCGACATCACCTGCAGCAGGTGGGACTGGACCATGTCGACGAGCGCGCCCGCGTGGTCGTAGTAGCCGGCCCGGCCCTCCAGGGCGAGTTCCTCGTCATAGGCGATCTCGATCGACTCGATGTCGTCTGCGCTCCACACTTTCTGGATCATTCGGTTGGCGAACCGCAACGCGATGACGTTGAGCACCGTTGACTTGCCCAGGAAGTGATCGACCCGGTGCACGCGGTCGTCGGACACGAGCCGGTCCACGAGCTCGTTGAGGGACCGGGCGCTGGCCAGGTCGTATCCGAACGGCTTCTCCATCACCAGGTGGGTGTCCTCCGGCAGCCGACAGGAGACCAGCGTCTGGCAGGCACGTTCGGTCACGGAGGGTGGGAGCGCGAAGTAGATGATGAGTCGATCGGTAACCCCGAGCCCGTCGATCACAGCGGAAAAGGTCTCGGGATCGGTCACGTCCAGCTGGTGATAGCTGGTCGAGAGCCGGTGCCTATCGACGATTTCGTCGCCTGCCCCACCTTCCGCGAGCGAGGCGGCGAGCTGGGCGGCGAACGCATCGGTCCCCAATGGGGCCCGGTCCGCGCCGACGATGCGCAGGGGACGGTCCGGGTCCCGTTCGAGGAGGGACCCCAATCCGGGGAGCAGCAAGCGCCGGGTCAGGTCGCCGGAGGCGCCAAGGATGAGCAGGGTCGTCGGTGTCGTCATGAGGTTGCCTTCGCAGCGTGGGGGGTGAGGTCAGCGTCGCGCCCGGCCTCGACCAGCGCATCGGCGGCTCGCACGAGCCCGAGGTGGCTGAAGGCCTGCGGGAAGTTGCCCAGTTGACGATCTTCGACCGGGTCATACTCCTCGGCGAGCAGGCCCAGGTCGTTGGCGCAGCCCACGAGCCGGTCCATGAGTTCGCGGGCGTCCGCGAGTCGGCCGGTGAAGGCGTATTGCTCGACGAGCCAGAAGGAGCAGGCGAGGAAGGGGTGCTCGTCACCGCTCAGGCCGTCGGTGCCGGTGGTGCGGTAGCGCAGAAGGAGGCCGTGATGGAGGAGGTCGTGCTCGATCCGCTCGACGGTCGCGAGCATGATCGGGTCGTCGTAGGAGAGGAAGCCGGTCTGGGGGATCTGCAGCAGCGAGGCGTCGACCTCGGTGTTGTCGTAGGTCTGCGTGAAGTAGCTCCCCTGGGGCGTGACGCCCTTGGTGAGGATCTCCTCGCGCAAAGTGTCGCGTAACCTCGTCCATTCGCCGACCGGCCCGTCGAGGCCGTGGTCGGTGACCGCGCGGATGCCGCGATCGAGCCCGGCCCACATCATCACCCGGGAGTGGGTGAAGTAGTGCGGATCGCCGCGCATCTCCCAGAGACCCTGGTCGCGTCGGTCGGCGTGTTGCCTGACGTAGTCGAGCATGTTGCGCTGCAAGGGCCAGGAGAAGTCGTCATCTTCGATGCCGGCATCGCGCAGCTTGCCGAGGGCGATGAGCACCTCACCGATGACGTCCGCCTGGAACTGGACCACGGCGCCGTTCCCGATCCGCACAGGCCGGGAGTCGAGATAACCGGGGAGGTGATCGAGGGTCCGCTCAGGCAGGGAGCGCTCGCCTCCGACGCCGTACATGATCTGCAGGTCCTCGGGGTCCCCGGCCACGGCGCGCAGGAGCCAGTTGCGCCACTGCAGCGCGACCTCCGTGCGTCCGTGTAGTAGCAACGCCTCCAGGGTGAGAGCGGAATCGCGCAGCCAGCAGTAGCGGTAGTCCCAGTTGCGCTCCCCACCGGGATCCTCGGGGAGCCCGGCCGTGGGCGCTGCCACGATCCCTCCGGTGTCGGCGTTCGTCAGTCCGCGCAGCACGAGCAGCGATCGACGCACGGCCTGCGACCACCGCCCGGTCGCGACGACCTGTGAGCTCCACTCGAGCCAGTACGCCCTCGTGCGCTCGAGGGCGAGGGGGATGTCCAGGGCCTCGGAGGCCCCGAGGTGGGAAGGATCCCAGGTCAGGACCCAGGCGTGGGAGTCGCCCTCCGTCAGATCGAAGGAGCCGCCGTGGCGGTGGTCGGCCGGCTCCAGGACCGGCCCGCGCAGCGTGAAGGCATCCGGGCCTGAGATCGCACGCAGGTGACCCCCGGAGCTGTCCTCGATCCGGCGGACCCACGGCAACACCGTGCCGTACTCAGGGCGCAGTAGAAGCTCGTGATCGATGCGCACGTAGCCCGAGGTGCAGTGCACCTGCCGCACGAGGTCGGCGCGGTCGTTCGTCGGGGGCATGAACTCCCGCGACTCTGCCTTGCCGGTAGGCGTGTGCCACCGAGTGACGAGCACGAAGGTGCCGGGCTCGTAGAACCGCTCGACCACCTGACCACCGTGGGGCGCCATGAGCCACCGGCCGTTCTCCTCGGTGCCGAGGAGGGCCGCGAAGACTGCGGCGGAATCGATCCGGGGAAGGCACAGCCAGTCGATGCTGCCGTCGCGGGACACGAGCACCGCGGTGCGCATGTCTGAGAGGAGTGCGTAATCGCCGATGGGAGTGCTCACCTCTCTCACCATAGGGGGGCTGACTCCGAGTAGCGGACGCTCGATCCCAGCATCGGCCGAAAATGGGAGACGATCCGCGCAGAGCGAGGGAGGAATATCGCGAAGAGGTCGGCCGCGACGCTGTCGCATTGCACCGGTCAGGGATCCCGCACTGGCACGCTCCGTGAGCCGATCCCGCACTGGTCACGCTCCGCGTGACGATCGTCGACTGGCACGCCTCCGCGGGCGGGTTCTGTGACATGCGCTCGCGCGCGATCCACGACCTTCTCCGTCGTACAAGCGAGTTTCGGCGAGAACCGCGGGAAACGACATCGTTCGGGGCCACGGTTGGGAACAACGACGCGGCTGTCTTCAACGATCGGAAAGTCCGAACGTCGTAGGTGAGGCTCGATGCGCGGAGGGTTCCGAAGCGCGTACGGCTTCTGAAGCTGTGGTCTATCGCGACGCCAGTGGCGCACGGGTGATCAGTTTCGAAGTGCGCAGCCGGGACGCCGTCGAGATCGACGATCGCCGTACTGATTGCGGACAGGTCCGCGTGCGCCGCAGCGGCGCTCCGCATCAGCGGGCGCGACCCCAGCACCGACCTAGCTTCCAGCGCGGGGATGAACGAGTCCGTGCGCCACGCCGCTCCACCGACGGACCCCGCCCTTATCGACGGGCTGGTGTCCAGATGTGGGGGTAGCCAACCTGAGGCGAGGGTGCCATGCTCCGCCTATGCTCTGGATCATCATCATTGTCGTGCTCGTCGTCCTGCTCCTGGGTGGCTTCGGCTTCTCCCGGCGCGGTCGCTGACGACGCAACGCCAGTACCAAGGCGCCGCCCTCGGATGCGGCGCGCGACGCGTACAGCGATCGCGACTCTCGCCTGCCCTCTTGTCAGCCCGAGTCGGACACTGCTGAACCGGGCCGCGCCAAGCACCGAACTGACGATCAGATCGCGGCCATCCTGGCACGCTCCGCGTGTAGATCGTTGCGCGGGACATCACCAGTAGAGGATCCGCTTGCGGCGACCGCCTGCTGCGACGGCCGGTTCGGTCGAAGCCAGCGAGTCAGCATGCCCGCCGAACAGCTGCCGGCGCGAGTTCGATCTCTTCTTCAGTAGTGACAGCGGGTCGTACTACAGCTCGAAGTCCGTAGGTGCGGCTCTTGTGGACTATGACGGCATCGGCTTGACCTGAGCGTCCGGACGTTCGGTCGTCTGCCAACCCAGGAGGCATCTTGAAACAACGCGGCACGCCTCTGGACGAAGCCAGTTCCGGGGTTCGTCATGTGAGAGCGATTTCGATTTGAGTCGTGTCGCGTTTACTCCCCGAAAACGCCAGCGCAAGCCGTCAAATCCGAGCAGACAAAGTCAAGTTGATCGGGGGACCAGTCCTCTGGTCGTTCGCGTCTGCGCAGGTCAAGGCACACGTCGGCAAGAGCGGTCAAAGATGTCAGATCGGGAAAGCTCGCACACCGTAGGTCCAGAGGTCGCAGGTTCAAATCCTGCCCCCGCTACAAAG
>NZ_JACMOM010000384.1 GCF_014378035.1 Aeromicrobium sp.
CGTGGTCGAGGGCAAGAAGGACGCCAAGCGCGCCAAGATCCTGGCCAAGGAGCTCGAGTGGGTGCGCTCCAACGCCAAGGCCCGGCAGGTCAAGAACCAGGCGCGTCTCGGCCGTTACGAAGAGATGGCCGCCGAGGCCGAGCGGCACCGCAAGCTCGACTTCGAGGAGATCAACATCCCGGCCGGCCCGCGCCTCGGTGACGTCGTGCTCAACGCCAAGGACCTGCACAAGAGCTTCGGTGACCGCGAGCTGTTCGACGGCCTGGCGTTCGACCTTCCGCGTGCCGGCATCGTCGGTGTCGTCGGCCCCAACGGAGTGGGCAAGTCGACCCTGTTCCGCATGATCATGGGGGAGGAGAAGTCAGACGAGGGCTCCATCGAGGTCGGCAAGACCGTCAAGATCTCCTATGTCGACCAGGGTCGTGGTGGCATCGAGGACAAGCTCAACGTGTGGCAGCTCGTCTCCGGCGAGCTCGACTACATCAAGGTCGCCAATTTCGAGGTGCCGAGCCGCGCCTACGTCGCCTCGTTCGGCTTCAAGGGCCCTGACCAGCAGAAACCCGTCGGGGTGCTGTCCGGTGGTGAGCGCAACCGGCTCAACCTGGCCCTCACGCTCAAGATGGGTGGCAACCTGCTGCTGCTCGATGAGCCGACCAACGACCTCGACGTCGAGACCTTGCAGTCGCTGGAGGACGCTCTCCTGGACTTCCCCGGTTGCGCCGTGGTGGTGTCGCACGACCGGTGGTTCCTCGATCGCGTTGCGACGCACATCTTGGCGTGGGAGGGCAATGCTGACAATCCCGCACGTTGGTTCTGGTTCGAGGGCAACTTTGCTGACTACGAGATCAACAAGGTGGAGCGCCTCGGCGAGGAGGCAGCCCGGCCCCACAGCGTCACCTACCGCAAGCTGACGCGGGACTGATCAGGCCACGCCTCTCAGAACGTGTGGCCGTGCAGATGGTCGACGACGGCCTGCATGACCCGGCCCATGGCGGCAAGGTCGTGGTCGTCGGCGATCTCGATCAGGTAGTCGTTGACGCCCTGCACATGGGTGTGGGCCGCGGCCTCGAGGACCTGCGTGCCGTGGTCGGTGAGAACCGCGGACACACCGCGACCGTCCTCAACGCACTGCCCCCGAACCACGATGCCCTCTCGTTCGAGCCGGGCGATCGTGTGGGTGATGCGGCTGCGCGAGTGTGACACCGCAGTGGCGAGCTCGGCCATGCGGATGGCTCGTCCGGGCGCCTCCGACAGACGCACGAGGATCTCGTACTCTGGCATGGACAGGCCATGAGCTGCGCGGAGATCGCGGTCGAGACGCTCCATCAGCACCGTGGTGCCACCCAGGAAAGAACGCCAGACACGCTGCTGGTCGGCGCTGAGCCACGCAGTCTCCGCCACTTCTTCCATGCGGGGCATACTACGTGAAGCCGGGTTTGATTGAACCTTCAATCGTGTGCTACCTTCTATCTGGTTGAAAACTTAACTATACACGTCAGGAGACAACATGACCACCAGCACAGCAGTCACCACCGGTACTTGGGCCATCGACGCCAGCCACACCGAGGTCGGATTCACCGTCCGGCACCTCGTGAGCAAGGTCCGTGGCAAGTTCGAGACCTTTGAGGGCACCATCTCCAGTGCGGATGACATCACCGCCTCGGGTGTCAACGTGTCGATCGATCTGGCCTCGGTCAACACCGGCTCTGCCGACCGTGATGCGCACCTGCGCTCAGGCGATTTCTTCTCTGCCGAGGAGAACCCCAAGATGACGTTCGTCTCGACCGGCATCGCGCCCAAGGGTGGCAGCGACTTCGTCATCACCGGTGACCTGACGATCAAGGGCATCACCAAGTCCGTCGACCTGGCGACCGAGTTCCTCGGCGAGGGTGGCGACCCATGGGGCGGCACGCGCGTCGGACTCGAGGCCACGACGACCATCAGCCGCAAGGACTTCGGCATCGACTTCAACATGCCCGTCGAGGGCGCTGACAAGCTCATGATCGGTGACAAGATCACCATCAGCATCGTCGCCGAGGCCGTTCTGCAGGCCTGAACCGCTGACTCCCTGCGGCAGGCTCGCTCAGCGAGAGGTCATGCGGACCGCGAGGTCGGCATGCAGGGAGGCGAGCTCCTGACCCGAGCGTGAGCCGCCCGGTTCGAACCACCGCACGAGATCGACACCGAGGGACAGCAGCGAGAACGCTGTCCCGGGTACGTCATCGACATCCAGGACGCCCTGGCCGACACCGTCGGTCAGGGCGTCCTGCATCGTCTTCTCGATGCTGCGCCGAAAGGTCGCCACCTCGGCTCTGTGCGCAGGAGTGAGCGCGTGGTACTCGTACTGCACGATGCGTCCGACTCGACTGTTGTCGGCGTGCCACAGGCTGAAGTCGTAGACCATGGCCCGCAGGCGATCGACCGGATCGGTCGTCGACTCTGCGGCACGGTCGATGACGTCGAGGGCCGCGCGGTGTCCTTGCAGGCTCACCGTGAAGAGCAGGCTCTCCTTGGAGTCGTGGTGCACGTAGACCGCAGCGGGGCTCATGCCGGCGCGCGATGCGATGTCACGCGTCGTCGTGGCGGTGAAGCCCTTCTCGGCGAACGCCTCGACGGCGGCATCGATGAGCCGCTGGCGTGCCGTGATCGTCGTCATGTCGTGACCTCCATCGGTTGACAGCATGACGGAGGGCTTGCATGCTAAGCAAGCGCTTAGTGAAATTGGCTCTGCGCACCTGACCCCGAACCTGAGGCGGCTTGATGAGACGGATGACGTTCGATGACGACCACGAGGCCTTCCGCGAGTCGTGCGCCGCATTCCTCGCCAAGCACGTCGAGCCGAACCTCGAGGCCTACCTGGAGGACAAGGGACTTCCGCGGGACTTCTGGCTTGCCGCCGGGGCTGAGGGTTTTCTCGGTCTCGAGATCCCGGAAGAGTTCGGTGGTGCGGGCGCCGGTGACTTCCGGTTCAACGCCGTGCTGTCCGAGGAGATGAGCAAGCTCAACGCCGCTCTCGCCTCGTGCGCCGGCATCCACTGCGACATCGTGGCGCCCTACGTCGTCGACTTGGGGACCGACGAGCAGAAGACGCGCTGGCTCCCCGGCATGGCGACCGGCGAGATCCTCACTGCCATCGCGATGACCGAGCCGGGCGGTGGCTCCGACCTCGCCGCTCTCAGGACGACAGCGGTCCGGGACGGCAACGAGTGGGTCATCAACGGCTCCAAGACCTTCATCACGAACGGCTACTCGGCGGATCTCATCGTCACCGCCGTGCGGACGTCGCCGGACAAGGGCGCTCGTGGCATCAGCCTGTTCGGCATCGAGGCCACAGACATCGGGTTCAGCCGCGGTCGCAAGCTCGACAAGGTCGGTCAGTCCGAGTCGGACACCGCCGAGCTGTTCTTCGACAACGTCCGCGTCGGCGACGACCGGCTGATCGGTGAGAAGGACCAGGGCTTCATCTACATGATGGAGCGCCTGCCGCAGGAGCGACTCAGCTGTGCGGTGTCCAACGTGGCGCACGCCAAACAGATCCTGGCCGAGACGGTGCAGTACGCCCACGACAGGCACGCCTTCAAGCAGGCCATCGGCAGCCTCCAGCACAACAAGTTCCTGCTCGCCGAGCTCGTCACCAAGATCGAGGTGGCCGAGGCCTACGTCGACGCCGCCGTCCTGGCCCACACGCACGGCGACGCGACGGCCATCGATGCGGCAAAGGCCAAGTGGTGGTCGTCGGAAATCCAGAACGACGTCCTCGACCACTGCGTGCAGCTGCACGGCGGCTACGGATTCATGAACGAGTACCGTGTCGCGCGCGCCTGGCGTGACGCACGGGTCAGCAAGATCTGGGCCGGATCCAACGAGATCATGAAAGAGCTCATCGGCCGTGACCTCGGATTCTGAGCCAACCAACAATGATCATCCTCATACAGAACTGCCCTACCAAGGAGTGACACCACATGCCTGAAGCCGTCATCGTCTCTACTGCCCGCTCACCGATCGGTCGCGCGTTCAAGGGTTCGCTTAAGGACATGCGAGCGGACGACCTCACCGTGCTGATGGTGCAGGCCGCCCTCGCCAAGGTTCCCGGGCTCGACCCGAAGGACATCACTGACCTGCTGCTCGGCTGCGGCAGCCCTGCCGGCGAGCAGGGCAACAACCTCGGTCGTGTCGTCGCGGTGCTGGCGGGGATGGACCACCTGCCCGGCACGACAGTCAACCGCTACTGCTCCTCGAGCCTCATGACGACCCGCATGGCCATGCACGCGATCAAGGCGGGCGAGGGCGACGTCTTCATCTCCGCCGGTGTCGAGTCCGTCAGCAGCTATGCCAAGGGCAGTGCCGACGCGATGCCCGACACCCGCAACCCCCTGTTCGCCGGCGCGCTTGCGCGTACCGACTCTCGTTCGCAGGAAGGTGCAGAGCCGTGGACTGATCCCCGCGAGAGCGGTCTGCTCCCCGATGCCTACATCGCGATGGGCCAGACAGCCGAGAACGTCCAGCAGAAGATCGGCATGAGCCGGCAGGAGCAGGACGAGTTCGGTGTCCGCAGCCAGAACCTGGCGGAGAAAGCCATCGCCGACGGCTTCTGGGCCAAGGACATCACCCCGGTCACCCTGCCCGACGGCACGGTCGTGAGCACCGATGACGGCCCGCGCGCCGGCGTCACGCTCGAGGCGGTCTCGCAGCTCAAGCCGGTCTTCCGGCCTGACGGCACCATCACCGCCGGCAACTGCTGCGCGCTCAACGACGGCGCTGCGGCAGTGGTCGTCATGAGCGACACGAAGGCGAAGGAGCTGGGCCTGACGCCGCTCGCGCGTGTCGTCTCGACGAGCGTCACTGGGCTCTCGCCCGAGATCATGGGTCTCGGCCCGATCGAGGCCACCAAGCAGGCCCTCGCCTACGCCAAGATGTCGATCGACGACATCGACCTGTTCGAGATCAACGAGGCGTTCGCGGTCCAGTCGCTCGGCTCGGCCCAGGCCCTCGGCATCCCGCTCGACAAGCTCAACGTCAACGGCGGTGCCATCGCTGTCGGCCACCCCTTCGGCATGACCGGCGCGCGGATCACGAGCACGCTGATCAACTCGCTGCAGCACCACGACAAGCAGTACGGCGTCGAGACCATGTGCGTCGGCGGCGGCATGGGCATGGCCATGGTCCTCGAGCGTCTGTCGTGAGCCGCTTCGACGGCAAGGTCGCCATCGTCACCGGCGCGAGCCGGGGCATCGGGCTGGCCATCGCCGAGCGTCTGGTGGCCGATGGCGCCAAGGTCGTCATCACGGCGCGCAAGGCCGGCCCGCTCGAGGAGGCCGTCGCAGCGCTGGGTGGAGCAGACCATGCGATCTTCGTTGCTGGTGCCGCCGACGACCTCGCGCACCAGGACGCAACGGTGGCCGCTGCTCTCGACACCTTCGGGCGCGTCGACTTCCTGGTCAACAACACCGGCATCAACCCGACGTACGGACGGATGATCGACGTCGACCTCGGCGCGGCCGAGAAGACCTTCCGGGTCAACGTCATCTCCTCGATCGCCTGGGCGCAGAAGGTCTATCACGCCTGGATGTCGTCGCACGGCGGAGCGATCGTCAACGTTGCCTCGGTCGCGGGGCTCAAGCCGGCACCGGGACTCGGCGTCTACGGAGCCTCGAAGTCAGGCGTCATCCATGTCACCGAGGAGCTCGCGGTCGAGCTCGGCCCCGACATCAGGGTCAACGCCGTCGCCCCGGCCGTGGTCAAGACCCGCTTCGCGGAGGCGCTCTACGAGGGTCGAGAGGAAGAGGTCGCTGCGACGTACCCATTGAAGCGACTCGGTGTGCCTGACGACATCGGCTCGGTCGTCGCATTCCTGCTGTCGGAGGACGCGGCCTGGGTGACCGGCCAGACGATCACGATCGACGGCGGCCTGACCCTCACCGGAGGCGTCTAGGCCACCCCAACCCCAGAAGTGAAGGGTTGCCGTTCATCTCTCGTGCTGAGAGTGAACGACAACCCTTCGCCTCGTGGGGCCGCTGGCGTCAGCTGACGCTGACGGCTGACCAGGTTGCCTTGACTGCGGTGACCTCCGGGCTGCCGGCGCCGTAGAGGTCCGTGGCGGACTTCACGGTGTCGAGACGAGCCTGGGCGTACGTCTCGGTGGTCGTCATGTAGTTGGACAGTGCACCGAACCAGATGGCTGCGGCCTTGTCCCGACCTATTCCGGCGACCGTCGACCCGTTGCAGGTGGGGCTGTTGCCGAACGTGCTTGGGCCGCTGCCGTTCGACAACAGGTAGAAGAAGTGGTTGCCCACTCCGGAGGAGTAATGCGGGTCGGAACCCGGCACCGACGGGCTCCAGCAGCTGAACGAGCCGCCGTCCTTGCTCGGGTCGTCCATGTAGCGCAACGGAGATCCGTCGCCGTTGATGTTGATCTCCTCGCCGATCAGGAAGTCCGGGGTGTCGGCCGTGCTGTTGGCGTAGAACTCCACCATCGTGCCGAAGATGTCACTCGTCGACTCGTTGAGGCCGCCAGCGTCGCCGGTGTACTCCAGCCCCGCGGTGTTCTCGGTGACACCGTGCGTCATCTCGTGTCCTGCGACGTCGAGCGCCACGAGCGGGTTCTGGTTGTTCGACCCGTCGCCGTACGTCATCTGCGAGCCGTCCCAGAAGGCGTTGACGTAGTTCTTGCCGTAGTGCACCCGCGACGGCACGCCTCGGCCATCGCCGAAGATGCCGTTGCGGCCGTGGACGGTCTTGAAGTAGTCGAAGGTCGTGGCCGCACCGAAGTGGGCGTCGACCGCGGCGGATGCCGGGTCGTTCACGGTGCCGTCTCCCCAGGCGTTGTCGGTGTCGCTGAACGTCGTGCAGGTGCCCGCAGTGTGGTTGCCCAGGTTGCACGTGCGGTTGCCGCCGTGGGTCGAGTCGAGCATCGTGAAGCTGCTGCCGCTACCGGAGGTGCTCAGCGACACACTGCCGATGAAGATGCCCTGGCCGGTTCCGGTCGCGGCTGCCTGCGGGCGAGGTTTGGCGGCCGATGTCGCAGCCTTCGTGGGCGTGCCCATCTTGACCGGGGTCAGGATCGTCTCCTGGGCGCTGCGGACCTCGTTGGTCTTGGCGTCGGTGACGACGACCTGCCGACTCGGCGTCTGGCCGTCGGCCTGGACCCCGCTCACGATGGTGCGCCAGGCGAGGGCCGGTGTGCCCCTACGCGCGTCGACCACGAGCGTTGCGCTGCCGGCTCTGGTCGAGCCCTTCGCCGCCGATTCGCGCGCCTGCTGACGTGCGGTTGCTCGGTCGACCTTGGGCGATGTGCTCACGCTGATGGTGCGGTCCTGCGCGACGGACAGGCCGTTGGTCTTTTCCGCCGACGTCAGATGGACGACGAAATCGCCCCCGATCACGGGGAGCCCGCCGTACGTGCGGTTGAACCGCACGTGGCTCTCACCATTCGCGGCACCGACGTTGTCGACGACGGTGTAGGCGTCGCGGCTCGAGCCACGGACCTTCGCCGGGTTCTCCTGGATGTAATCCTTGGCGGCCGCGACGGCGTCGGGATGGGCTGAGGTGCTGGTCGCCGCGGAGCCTGCGGACGGCGTCGAGACGCCGAGTCCGGCCACGAGCAGGGTTCCTCCTGCGATGGCAAAGACTTTGTTCATTGAGATGTCCTCTCGGTTGGCAATAGGCGTGACGCTAATGACATTTCGTCAAAGCCGGTCATGCCAACTGGCCATGCCATGCGCGGTGCTGTTGTGTGCCGGCGAAGCGGCTTACGCCGCCCCGCGGGGTCCAGCGGGGAGGGTGCCGTGGGCGTCGTGCCACGCCCGGTAGACAGGTTGATGTTCGAGCGTCTCGGTCAGGACCTCTGCGGTGAACCGCGCGAGCTTGTCGAGATGCCCGACGAACGGATTGTCGCGATCGATGACCAGGAGCCGACGGGTGCGCATGGGGATGCCGATCAGTGGCTTGAGCACCATGCCGGAGTCGCGGACGGTGGGGGTGCTCAGCGCGATGGCCTCGCCGGCGCGGATCAGCTCGATGCTGAGCCCGTCACTCAGGTAGTTGCTGATGCGGGGTGTGAAACCGGCTTCGAAGCAGATGCGGGTCATGCAGTCGGCCTCCCGGTCGACGTCGAGGGGCGACAGCAGCCACTCCTCCTCGTGGAGGTCGGCGAGGTCGAGCTCGCCGAGACCGGCCAGGGGGTGGTCGGCTGCCATCAGCACGAATGCCGGCTCGCATCCGACGGGTCGGGTCAACAGCCGGGGGTCCAGCGGTATCTCGTGGCCGACGAATTCATGGATCACGGCGAAGTCCAGACGGCGCGAGCTCAGCAGGTCTAGGAGACCGTCGATGCGAGTCTCGTTCTCGGTGATGATCTCGGTACCCGGGACGACGGACCGGAGACCTCGCAGGAGGCCGACGAGGGCGTTGCCGAGCGTCACTCCGATCCGTACCTCGGGCGGTGTGACGAAGGCGGTCTTGACGACCAGGTTGGTCTGCAGCGAGTCGATGACCGAGAGCACGGCGTTGGCCCGTCCGATCACGACCCGACCGAGCGGCGTCAGCTCGACCCCTGAGCGGGAACGCTGGAACAGCGGACCACCGAGGTGGTCCTCGACCCTGCGCACCTGCCGGGTCAGCGCCGGCTGGGTCGTGCCCAGCACCGTCGCAGCCCGCGTGATGCTTCCTTCATCGGCGACGGCTTTCACGATCCGCAGATGCCTGGTCTCGATGTCCATGGAACCCCCGCGTCAGGGTAACCGGGATTTGTCACGACGAGATGATGCTGAACGGGCGTCGTGTCGCCAGACCTGCACGCCAGTGTCCCGTGGGTGACTTATGTCTCGCCACAAAGATGAGGAATGCCTCATCTTTAAGTTGAGGAATCCCTCATGTTTTGGCATTATCGAAGGTAACGCCCGTCGATCCAGCGACGGCGGCAACGACAGAGGGACACCACGTGACGACGATCGACACCCCGCTTGCCACGATCCAGCCGACCGAGCGCCGTGGAGCCCTCGTCGACCGCATCGCGTCCGGTGCGCCGTACGCCATTGCCTTCGGCGGGCAGGGGGCCCCGTGGCTCGAGCCGCTCGCCGGGCTGATCCGGGACTTCGCGCTCGAGTCCGAGCTCGAGTCGCTCGTGACGCAGGCGGAGGCCCGCCTCGTCCCCGTGGCCGCCGAGCTGGCACGCGTCGGCGTGACGTTCACACCATTGGCCTGGGCCGACGTCATCGCCGTCGGGGAGTCCGCCGAGGACGACGACGCCCCCGAACCGCCGAGCTCCGCGGTGCTGGATACACCCGGAGCCTCGGTGCCCGGCATCCTGCTGACGCAGCTGGCCGGCATCCGCGCTCTCCACCGTCAGGGCATCGACACCCAGCTCGCCGCCCCCGCCGCCATCATCGGCCACTCGCAGGGTCATCTCGCCGCCCAGTCGCTCGCCGGTGTGCCCGACGCCGACCTTCTCGCCATCGCCCGCTTGATGGGTGCCGCAGCGCAGTTGGTCGGCCGCCGCCGCGGTCTGCTGGGGGCCACGATGGTCAGCGTCTCCAACGTCAAGCCCGAGCGCATCGACGAGATCCTTGCCGAGCTCCCGGCCTCGCTCCGAGTCGTCTCGCGCTTGCGCAACGGTCGACGCAGCGTCGTCCTGTCCGGACCTGCCGAGAGCCTGCGCATCGTCGAGTCCCGTTTCGAGGAGATCGCCACCGCCGAGAAGGCCGAGCGGGAGCGCAAGATCATCGGCGGCACCCCCTTCGCCCCGATCGTGGAGCCACTTCCCGCACAGCTGGCCTTCCACCACCCCGACCTCGCCGAGGCAGCGGATCTCGTCGCGACCTGGGCCTCCGCCTGTGGTCTCGACGGCTCTGCCGCCCACACCCTCACGATGCGGTCGATCGTCGACCCTGTCGACTGGGTCGCCTCGATGGAGTCGGCGATGGACGCCGGCGCGGGCTGGATCCTCGACCTCGGGCCCAGCGACCTCGCGGCCCGCCTCTCGGCCCGTGAGCTGCGCAGTCGTGGTGTCGGCATCATCGCGACCACGACCCGTCGTGGCCACCGCGAGCTGACGGCCGCTGGCGGCGCCCCCCGCCGGGCCACGCCGTGGTCGGCTTATGCGCCAGGTGTCGTGACCCTGCCTGATGGCAGCCTCCACGTCGAGACACGGTTCACCCGACTGACCGGCAAGTCGCCGATCCTGCTGGCTGGCATGACACCGACGACCGTCGACGCCGCCATCGTGGCCGCGGCCGCGAACGCGGGTTTCTGGGCCGAGCTCGCCGGTGGCGGACAGGTCACGGAGAAGATCCTGACCGACCGAGTCGCCGAGCTCGACACGCTTCTCGACGCGGGCCAGACCTACCAGTTCAACTCCCTCTTCCTCGACCCTTACCTGTGGAAGCTGCAGATCGGGCAGAAGCGTCTGGTGCAGCGTGCCCGCGCTGCCGGTGCACCCATCGACGGCGTCATCGTCACGGCCGGCATCCCCGAGCTCGATGAGGCGGTCGCGCTCGTGGAGGAGCTCCGCGAGGTTGGCATCAGTCACATCGTCTTCAAGCCCGGCACCGTCAAGCAGATCCGCCAGGTCGTCGCGATCGCCAAGGCCGTCGCTCCCACGCCGGTGCACATCCAGATCGAGGGTGGCAGGGCCGGTGGCCACCACTCGTGGGAAGACCTCGACGACCTCCTCCTCGCGACCTATGGTGAGCCCCGCGCCCTCGACAACGTCGTCGTGTGTGTCGGCGGAGGCATCGGTACGCCCGAGGTCGCGTCGGCGTACATCACCGGCGAATGGTCACGGCGTCACGGCTTCCCGCTCATGCCGCTCGACGGCATCCTCGTCGGCACCGCTGCCATGGCAACCCTCGAGGCGACGACCACGCCAGCGGTGAAGCAGCTCCTGGTCGACACCAGGGGCACCGGCACCTGGGTCGGCGCGGGCAGTGCCAAGGGTGGCATGGCTTCGGGCCGCAGCCAGCTCGGCGCCGACATCCACGAGATCGACAACACCGCCTCTCGCACCGGCCGTCTTCTCGATGAGGTCGCTGGCGACGCCGAGGCCGTGGCCGCACGACGCGACGAGATCGTCGAGGCGCTCAACCGCACCGCCAAGCCGTACTTCGGCGACGTGGACACCATGACGTACGCCCAGTGGCTCCGCCGCTTCGTCGAGCTGTCGGGCACCCCGACCTGGCTCGACGACACGCTGCGGGACCGGTTCCAGGCCATGCTCCAGCGCGCCGAGGCACGGCTGCACGCTGCTGACCGCGGCAGCATCCCCACGCTCTTCGGCGACGCTGCTGTCGTCGACGACGGAGCAGCGGCACTCGCCCTCCTCCTCGAAGCCTTCCCGTCGGCCGACGACGTGATCCTGCACCCGGGCGACGTCCTCTTCTTCGTCGACCAGTGCCGTACCCCGGGCAAGCCGGTCAACTTCGTTCCGGTGATCGACGCCGACGTCCGCCGCTGGTGGCGTTCGGACTCGCTGTGGCAGGCACACGACTCGCGCTACTCCGCCGACGAGGTCTGTGTCATTCCCGGCACAGTCTCCGTGGCCGGCATCGACCGGGTCGACGAGCCGGTCGCTGCACTGTTGCGCCGATTCGAGGACGCCACGATCGACGGGCTGCTCGCCTCGGGCCGCGCGCCCCAGCGGGTGTCCGGCCGTCGCCGCGTCGAGGACGCCGGTGACGTCCTGTCGCTCGTGCTCGCCGCCCCTGACCTGGTGTGGGCCGGCCGCACCGTGCGCAACCCCGTGCACCTCCTGGGATCAGAGTGGTTCATCGTCGACGCGCTGCGTGCCGAGCATCCCGAGACGGGCGCATCACTGACTGCCCGCGACGGCCGCACGGCCGAGCTGCATGTGCCGCTGGCCCGCCCCCTGACGCTGACCATCGAGGTCGGCGACTCCGTCCTCGCCGGCGCAGCGCCGGTCGCCTCCACCTCGGTCGCGGCTGCCGCGATGGGCTCGCTCGTCGCGGGCGCAGCCGGCGGAGAGGTGCCCCCTGTGTCTGCGGGTCGAGCCACCGTCACGGTCGAGTGGGACCCCGACCTCGTCGCTGACCACGCCGGAGTCACCGGCGCGGAGGTGCCGGTCCACCCGGTCCCCGATGTGCTGGTGGGCCTGGCCTGGCCATCGGTGTTCGCGGTGCTCGGCGCGGCCTCCACCGACGACGGCATCCCGGTCATCGAGGGAATGTTGGACCTCGTCCACCTCGACCACGCGGTGCGGCTGACGGGGACGCTCCCGGTAGCACCGTCCGCTCTCACCATCTCTTCGGTCGTCGACTCGATCTCCGACACCGGTTTCGGCCGCGTCGTCACTGTCGACGTCACGATCACCACCCCGGCCTCCGGTGAGGTCGCGACACTGCGCGAGCGCTTCGCGATCCGCGGCCGCACAGGCTCCGGCGAGCTCGTCGACCCCACCCGTGCCGGAGGATCACTCGGCGACAACGTCAGGGACACCCCTCGTGCGTCGCGCGCCGCCGCGACTCTCGTCGCCCCCACCGACCTGCGCGGCTTCGCGGCTGTGACGGGTGATCACAACCCGATCCACACCAGCGTCGCGGCGGCCCGCCTCGCAGGTCTCGGCGCCCCCATCGTGCACGGCATGTGGGTGTCGGCGGGCGCCCCGCAGGTGCTTGCCCCCGGGACGGGCCCCGCCGGCGGGGGAGCGCGGCCCCCCCCCGCGGGGGCACCAACCCTCCC
>NZ_JACMOM010000385.1 GCF_014378035.1 Aeromicrobium sp.
ACAATACCTGCGGATCGACCGTTGGTTGGTATTCGGCGGGTCCTGGGGCAGCACGCTGGCGCTCGCCTATGCGCAGACGCATCCGAGTCGAGTGTCTGAACTCGTGCTGAGGGGCATTTTCACGCTCCGCAAGTCAGAGCTCGACTGGTTCTACGAGGGCGGCGCACAGGCAGTCTTCCCCGATGCCTGGGAGGGTTTCCTTGCTCCCGTTCCAGTCGAGGAGCGCAATATGCTGATTCAGGCATACTCACGGCTGCTGAATAATCCGGATCCCGCGATCCATGGGCCGGCCGCTGTGGCGTGGTCGGTTTGGGAGGCACCCACCATCACGCTGTTGCCCACGCCGAACGTGGTGTCCACCTTTTCTGACCCGCGCTATGCGCTGGCCTTCGCCCGAATCGAAAACCACTACTTCGTCAATCGTGGTTTTTTCGACGACGGCCAACTGATCCGTGATGCACACCTGATCGCAGACATTCCCGGCGTGATCATTCAGGGTCGATATGACATCTGCACTCCCGCAGTGACCGCCTGGGATCTGCACCGCGTTTGGCCGGAGGCGCAATTTGTGATGGTGCCGGATGCGGGCCACGCGTTCGATGAACCGGGCATCCTCTCCGCGCTTATCGATGCGACCGATCGATTCGCGGAAATCTGACGCCGTCCGCAAGTCCAGCGTGCCCCCAATAAGGGGGACATTGGGAGCGTTTCCTCCTCCGCGCTAAACGGTACGTATCTGATTGTGCGATACTTTCCCCGTGCGATATACCCGAATTTCGCACCATTCCGGCGTACCCGAGCGCCGCGTCCTGTGGATCCTGGCCGCTCTCGGCACTGCCCTCATAATGGTGCTTTCCCTGCTCCTGGTCACCGACGTCACCCGCGTCAGTGCTGCTTCTACCTGCGCGATCGGGGTGAACACGATCGCCTGTGAGAACAGCAAACCGGGAACGGATCCGTCTGTCTGGGATATCAACGGAGCCGGCGACTCGAGCATCCAGGGCTTCTCGACCGATGTCAGCGTGAACGTCGGCGCGAGCGTCGACTTCAAGATCGACACCACCGCTAGCGCGTACTCGATCACCATCTTCCGCACCGGCTACTACCAGGGGCTCGGTGCGCGCCAGATCGCCACCGTCACGCCGTCTGCCACTCTGCCGCAGACCCAACCGCAGTGCGTCACCGATATCACGACCGAGCTTTACGATTGCGGCAACTGGGGCGTCTCGGCATCCTGGAACGTGCCCACGGATGCCGTCTCCGGCGTGTACTTCGCCCTGCTCAAACGAACCGACACCGGCGGCGAGAGCCAGATCACTTTCGTCGTTCGCGATCTCGCGAGCCACTCGGCAGTGCTCTTCCAGACCTCCGATCCCACGTGGCAGGCCTACAACACCTACGGCGGCTCCGACTTCTACCAGGGCGCGGCGAACGGTCGTGCCTACAAGATCAGCTACAACCGCCCGGTCACCACCCGCGCCCAGAATTCGGGTCGCGACTTCTACTTCTCCCACGAATACGCGATGGTGAGGTTCCTCGAGAAGAACGGTTACGACGTCAGTTACTTCAGCGGCGTGGACACCGACCGGTTCGGGTCCAACCTCACCAATCACAGCGTGTTCCTCTCCGTGGGTCACGACGAGTACTGGTCGACAGGCCAGCGGGCGAATGTCGAGGCCGCGCGCAATGCCGGCGTCAACATGCAGTTCCTCTCCGGCAACGAGGCCTACTGGCACACGCGCTACGAGAACTCGTCGACGAGCGGCACGAGCATGTCCTACCGCACTCTCGTCTCGTACAAGGAGACGTGGGCCCAGAAGAAGCTCGACACCAGCTCGCCGGTGTGGACCGGCACCTGGCGCGACCCCCGGTTCGCCTCGCAGGCCAACGGAGCCGGACTGCCGGAGAACGGTCTCACCGGCACCGAATACATGGCGAACTTCAGCGACCTCCCGGTGACGGTGAGCGCGACCGAGGGCAAGACGCGGCTGTGGCGCAACACCACGCTCACGTCCCTTGCCGCCGGATCGACCCAGGCGCTCGCCAGCCACACCATCGGCTATGAGTCGAATGAGGATGTCGACAACGGCTTCCGTCCCGTCGGACTCATCCGCCTGTCCACCACAACGGGGCCGACCCAGCAATACCTGCAGGACTACGGCACCAACGTTCTGGCAGGCACTACCACTCACCATGTGACGCTGTATCGCGCTCCCAGCGGCGCGCTTGTCTTCTCGGCCGGATCGATCCAGTGGACCTGGGGACTCGACCAACAGCATGAC
>NZ_JACMOM010000386.1 GCF_014378035.1 Aeromicrobium sp.
CGGGGTCGGCAGCGTCACGTCGCTCAAGAAGTTGCTGGGGCCCCTGTTCAGTGCCCTCGACAAGCTGCAGATCGGTGCCTTCGCGGTCGCGGCGATGCTCTTGGTCGCCGCCGTGCTGCAGGTGTCCACGACGATTCGCATGACGGCGTACGCGCGACGGCGGGAGATCGGCATCATGCGACTGGTCGGTGCCTCAAGCTGGCACATCCAGCTGCCGTTCATCCTCGAGTCGATGCTGGCGGCGCTGATATCGGCGGCCCTCGCGGGGGCCGGACTCGCAGGCTTCATGTACTTCGTCGTCTACGGCTACCTGCGCAACACCCTTGGGCAGATCACCACGTGGGTCGGGTGGGGTGACGCGGTGCACGTCGTGGGGCTCACGACCGTCTTCGCGCTGCTGCTGGCCCTGATACCGACACTCCTGTTGACGCGCAAATACCTTGACGTCTGATGTTGGTAGCCTAAAGTCGGGCTTCACAGTTACATCGGCAGTCTTCGGAACCCGAAGAACCTTCTCCCAAGGTCGAGGTCATGTTCACCAGCACGCGCAAGGCGGCGTTCGCAGCGTTGCTCGCGACGGTTCTCGTCGCCACCCTGACGTCGCCGTCGTTCGCCGACAAGAAGGATGACCTCCAGAAGCAGAAGAGGCAGGCGAGCGGCGCAGCGGCCGATGCCAAGAAGGACCTCGACGCGTCGACCAAGGAGTTCGTCCGGGCGGCTACCGCCCTCAAGGCCGCGCAGGGCAAGCTTGACACCGCGCAGGCGACGCTTGGTGGAACGCGCGGTCGGCTCGCGACCGCGAAGGCGCGGGACGCGCAGATGCAGGCCCGCCTCGACCAGAGCCAGGCGGATCTCGTGGTGGCGCGGGCCAAGCTCGACAAGGGTCAGAAGGACCTCCGGACGTCCGAGCGCGCTGTCGAGCAGTTCGCCGTCGAGCAGATCGAGTCAGGCGACCCGGGACTTCGGGCATTCAGCGGGCTCCTGCAGGGTGAGGATCCGGGGGCGTTCGCCGAGGAGGTCACTCTCAACCA
This sequence comes from Aeromicrobium sp., assembly GCF_014378035.1. Taxonomy (GTDB): domain Bacteria; phylum Actinomycetota; class Actinomycetes; order Propionibacteriales; family Nocardioidaceae; genus Aeromicrobium. The sequence goes on from NZ_JACMOM010000386.1 coordinate 1,032, forward strand.
TGCCGTGAGCGACGACCAGGTCGCCACGATGCAGCGGCTCGACTCGACGCGAGTCATCCTCAAGCTGAACCGCCAGAAGGTGAAGAAGCTCCGGGACGAGGTCAAGGGTCAGCGCGAGGAGGCAGCGGCCAACCTCGTGGAGAAGAATCGTCTGGAGGTGGCGGCCGAGGGTCAGGCCCAGCAGGTCACCGAGCTCGTGGTCGCCCGTACGGGAGCACGCAACTCCGCCGGTCAGGCGCGCCGCGAAGATGATCGCCGGTACCGCGAGCAGGTGGCAGAGTCTTCCCGCCTGAGTGCCCAGCTCCGCGCGCTGGCGCCCAAACGGGTCAAGAGCGGCGGCAAGGGCTCCGGTGGTGACAAGGGAGGGACGCTGTCCTACCCGGTCAACGGCCCGATCACCTCGCCGTACGGCATGCGAAAGCACCCTGTCACCGGCGTCTACAAGCTGCACGACGGTACCGACTTCGGCGTCCCGTGCGGTACCCCGGTGCATGCGGCGGCCGGCGGAACGATCATCCAGCAGTACTTCAACGCCGCCTACGGGAATCGGGTCATCCTCGACAATGGGGTCAAGCGAGGCGTCAGCGTGGTCACGACCTACAACCACCTCTCGCGCTTCGCGGTGAGCAGCGGCAGCAAGGTCAAGCGCGGTCAGCTCATCGCCTACTCCGGCACCACGGGCTACTCCACCGGCTGCCACCTGCACTTCATGGTGATCGCCAACGGATTCACGGTGAACCCCATCGGCTGGCTATAGCTCCCGATCCCCGGGGACGACGGGCTCGCGGCTGATGCGCGTCCGGGTGGCACAATGGGCGGGTGGCCAAGGAAACCGGGCGCAAGCTCGTTGCGCAGAACAGGAAGGCGCGCCACGACTATCACATCGAGGACACCTTCGAGGCCGGTCTGGTCCTCACAGGGACCGAGGTGAAGTCGTTGCGTGCCGGTCGAGCATCCCTTGTCGACGGCTTCGGTGAGATCGAGCGCGGCGAGGCGTGGCTGCTGCACGTGCACATCCCGGAGTACACGCAGGGCACCTGGACAAACCACGAGACCCGCCGCCGCCGCAAGATGCTCCTCAACCGCCAGGAGATTGTCCGCATCGAGAGGCGTACGACCGAGAAGGGTCTGACGATCGTTCCTCTCTCGCTGTACTTCGTCGACGGCCGCGCCAAGGTCGAGATTGCTCTGGCGCGCGGCAAGAAGACCTACGACAAGCGCCACGCGATCGCCGAGCGGACGGCCACTCGTGAGGCCGAGCGCGACCACGGGCGGCGGCTCAAGGGCATGCACTGATGGACGGCTCGACGCCCTCGCGTGATGAGGACCTGCCCGCATACGTTGCGCAGCTGGGGCTGCCGGGCATCGTCGACGTGCACACCCACTTCATGGCGCCGCAGATCACGGCGAAGGTGCGGGCGTACTTCGACTCCGCCGGGCCGTTGCTCGGCCGCGAGTGGCCGATCCGCTACCGGGGCACCGACGACGAGAATGTCGAGCACCTGCGGTCGGTGGGCGTCACGAAGTTCTCGGCGTTGTCGTACGCCCACAAGCCGGGCATTGCACCGTTCATGAACGACTGGACCCTCGACTTCGCCTCGCGGACGCCCGGGGCCTTGCGTTCCGCCACGTTCTACCCCGAGCCGGAGGCGCAGACCTACGTGCCTGCCCTCATCGCTGCGGGTGTCGAGGTGTTCAAGGTTCACGTCCAGGTGGGTGACTTCGCGCCCAACGACCCGTTGCTCGAGCCAGTGTGGGGGGCGCTGGCTGACAGCGGAACGCCGATTGTCCTGCACGCCGGATCGGGTCCCTCCCCGGGTGCGCACACCGGGCCGGATGCGGTGGCCGACGTCTTGTCGCGTCATCCCGACCTCGCGCTCGTGATCGCGCACCTCGGCATGCCCGAGTTCGCCGAGTTCCTCGACCTGGCCGACCAATACCAGCACGTCCGGCTCGACACCACGATGGCGTTCGTCGATTTCTGGGGGCTGCCTGTGCCTGACGGCATACTCCCTCGGCTGCGCGGGATGCAGGACAAGATCTTGTTCGGCACAGACTTCCCGAACATCCCGTACGCCTACGCGCACCAGGTCGAGGCGCTCGAGCGGTTGGACCTCGGCGACGACTGGATGCGGAGCGTGCTCTGGCACAACGGCGCCGAGCTGTTCAGCGTCAACGGGTGAGGCTCGCGAGCACGCAGGGACGGTGGCTGCTCGCGGCGATGATCCTGGGCTCGGGCATGGCCTTCCTTGACGGATCGATCGTGGGGCTCGCGCTCCCGGCGATCGACCGTGACCTTCACGGAGGGGTCTCGGGGTTGCAGTGGACGATCGTCGCCTACACGCTGACGCTTGCCGCGCTGATCCTCGTCGGTGGGGCGCTGGGCGACCGGCACGGTCGGCGCAGGGTGTACGTCATCGGCGTCTCATGGTTCGCCATCGCCTCGATGCTGTGTGCGGTGTCGCCGACGATCGAGGTGCTGGTGGTGGCCCGTGGACTGCAGGGCGTGGGCGCCGCCCTGCTCACACCCGGCAGCCTGGCGATCATCTCGGCATCGTTCGTCCTTGAGGACCGCGGCCGCGCGATCGGCCTGTGGTCAGGTCTGGCCGGTGTGACGACGGCAATCGGTCCGCTGTTGGGCGGCACCCTCGTCGACGCCGTCGGGTGGCGGTCGATCTTCTGGCTCAACGTCCCGCTCGCCGCGACGGTGATCTGGCTGTCGGTCAAGCACGTCCCGGAGACCAGGGGTGAGCAGAAGAATCTCGACCTCGGCGGATCGGCACTCGCGGCATCTGGGCTGGCGGCCCTGACCTACGGACTCGTTGACAAGTGGTGGCTGCCCGCCGCGATCGGCGGGATGCTGATGGTGGTGTTCGTGATCCACCAGAAGGTGACGCCACACGCGCTCGTGCCGCTCAGCCTGTTCGCCGACCGCATCTTCACGGCGGCCAACATCTGTACCTTCGCCATCTACGGTGCCCTGGCCGCTTCGTTGTTCCTGTTGGTGCTGCAGCTGCAGTACGTCGCCGGATTCTCCCCGCTGGAGGCCGGCCTCGCGACGATGCCCATGACGATCATCATGTTGCTGTTCTCCTCGCGAGCCGGCGCCCTCGGCTCACGGATCGGGCCGCGCTGGCCGATGACGTTCGGCCCTCTCGTGGCAGCCACGGGGATGCTCCTCTGGCTGCGAATCGACGAGAGCACGAGCTTCGTGCTCGACGTGCTGCCGGGGTCGATCGTCTTCGGCACCGGTCTCACCCTTCTGGTGGCACCGCTGACCACGGCCGTGCTGGCTGCTGCGCCCGACTCGCAGACCGGTATCGCCTCGGGGATCAACAACGCTGTAGCCCGCACGGCATCGTTGCTCGCGGTGGCGGCGATACCGCCCCTTGCCGGCATTGCGGGGAAGGACTTTGCCGACCCGGCCGTCTTCGGACCGGGATTCAACACCGGGATGCTCATGTGCGTGGGCATGCTCGTGGTTGCGGCCACCTGTGCCGCGTTGCTGATCCACGGCCCGAAGGTCAGCCCACGCGCGTTGACGTCGGGCGCGTAGCGGGCCGCCTCCTGTCGTCGGTGCGGGGCACCCGGCTCGTGTCGACCGGCGTGGAGACGAGAGGTTGGTCTCTCATCGAGAAGGTCGGTGCAGCTAGGGCCCCCGGCACACTTTTCCGTTGTCGTACCTGGGGAGTAGACTAAAGGTGTTGCTTCGGCAGCGATTGACAACTCAAGAGGGGCTGATCGGTTTCGACTAAGGTCGTTCGATTCAGGTGAAGCGGGTAGAGGATCCAGGGTTATCTCTCAAACGATCTCTGGAAACCAACAAGTGCCGATTCAAAGCGCACTGACTTCGCCCTCGCTGCTTAAGCGATAGGTGAAGGGCTGGCCCGGGGGCGTTCCCGCTCCGGATCGCCAGTCTCATTTAGGGGACTTGCTGATCACACGGCGTCGCAGCGTGTGGTCGGGACTTTTCTGCGGCTGAGCCTGTCGGCGACGCGTTTGTCCGAGCGCCGGGGCTGAGAAAAGCGTCAGACGAACTGCACCCGGAGAAGCCCTGACTCAGCGCCATAGGACCCGGGTTCGATTCCCGGCAGCTCCACGAATGACGGAAGCCCCGTCGCCCCAGCATGGGGC
>NZ_JACMOM010000387.1 GCF_014378035.1 Aeromicrobium sp.
CGTCCACGCCCACACCGGGCAATTCCTTGACCAGGCGCAAGGTCGTGGCGCGGCTGCACGGCTGCGGCCGACGCAACGACCCGGCGCTGGTAGAACAGATCCTGCGCGACCTACACACCAAGAACTTGCGGCAACCAGCCCCCGTCGAGCTCGCCCTCGGTCAGGCCGTCCTGGCCCTGCTCGCGGTCCTGACCGGGATGCACGCCGCGGTCGATCAGCTCGAGAACGCCCTGGCGGTGCAGTTCGACCAGCACCCGCTGGCCCCTGTCCTTCGCTCCGCGCCCGGCCTGGGGCCATTGCTTGGCGCGCGGCTCTTGGCTGAGATTGGTGACGATCCCGCCCGCTTCTCCACCCCCGGTGGATTGCGTGCCTTCGCCGGCACCGCCCCGGTCACCCGCGCGTCCGGACGATCTCGACTGGTCCGGGCCCGCCACATCCGCAACAAGCGGCTCGCCGACGCCTGTCACTGGTGGGCGTTCGCGATGCTCACCAGATCCGCGGGCGCCCGCGCGCAGTACGACCGCCGACGCCAGGTCGGAGACCACCACAACGCCGCCCTGCGCAACCTCGCGAACAAGCTCCTGGGACGGCTCTGGTGGTGCCTGCAACACCACGAACTTTGGGACGACGCCGCCGCCTGGCCACACCTACAGCCAGGCGCACCCGAAGCCGCCGGCGCCGTCGCTGCTTGACCCTGACTCGCGTGGGACGTCTACCTGCGCACCTGGGAAGGGTGGCTCTACCTGGCCACGGTGATCGACGCCCACTCCCGCCGGGTCATCGGCTGGGCCTGAGACACACAGGCCGATGCCGAGCACATGCGCGCGGACCTGGTCGAGCAGGCCCTGCAGATGGCAATCACCCTGCGCGGCGAGCTGCCCGCCGACGTCGTGTTTCATGCCGACCGCGGCACCCAGTACGCCTCGACCCAGGTCACCACCTTCGCCGCCGCCAACGGCATCACCCGCTCCATGGAACGCACCAGGGTGTGCTGGGACAACGCCATGGCCGAATCGTTCTTCGCCACCCTGAAGACCGAGTTCCACTACCGACGCGTCTGGCCCACCACGACCCGCGCCAAGCTCGCCGTCGGCGCCTGGATCGAAGACCGCTACAACCGCCGCCGACGCCACTCCGCCCTCGGCCAGATCAGCCCCGTCCAGTTCGAACTGCAACACTGCACCCACCCTGCGGCAAACCTTCACGCCGCACAACCCCGTGTCCACCAACCGGGGTCAAGGCCACGCTGTCGCTGCGCACCGCCATCCACCACTGTCGCCAACTCCGATCAGCGCGCCGTATAGCCGCCGTCGACCGCGACGATCGACCCCGTCATGAACGAGGCCCTAGCTGAGGCAAGGAAGACGATGACCTGGGCGATCTCCTCGGCCTGCCCGAACCGGCCCAGGGCATGCTGAGCGGCGAGATCGTCGAGCTCCTCACGCGTCGCGGCGTCCATCAACGGCGTGTCGACGAACCCGGGCACGACCGCATTCACCCGGATGCCGAGCGACCCGTAGTCAACAGCTGCGGCCCGGGTCAGCCCGACGACGCCATGCTTAGAAGCGACGTAGGCGGAAACATCACCCTTCGCGATCGTGCCCATTATGGAGGCGACGTTGACAATCGAGCCACTCCCTCGGGCGACCATGACGGATAGCTCGGCACGGAGACAGCGGAACACGCCGTCAAAGTTTACCGACTGGACGTGCGCCCATAGCTCGTCGTCCACCTGATGAAGCGGGACACGGGGCTGTCCGACACCGGCGCAGTTCACCGCCACGTCGAGCTGCCCGTAGGTGTCGACGCCGACTGCGACCGCTGCCTCGGCCCCGGCAACGGTGGAGATGTCAAGCGCTGCCGCCACTGCATTGCCGCCCGCATGGACGACCGACTCAGCGACTCGATGCGCGCTGGCCGCGTTGAGGTCGACCACTACCACCGGTGAACCACTCGCCGCCAGCAGTCGCACCGTTGCCTCGCCGATGCCGGACCCTCCACCGGTGACAAGGGCGACTGGTTGGTCGGCGGACTGGCGGGTCACTGGGCGAACCAGGGATGCGCCGTGGCCAGGCCGTCAGCAGATGCGCCCACCTCCCCTGCAAAGGAAAGGCTTCCGTAAGGCATGACTCGAACCATCGATAGCCTCCACTTTTCCTCCCGCTTTTCGGCGCGAAACTGGTAGCGGAGCATCACGAGCGCGTCGGAGCCGACATCCTCCACGGCTTCATCCGGTGCGGCAGAACGCAGGTGGATCACGCACCCGGCCTCCATCCGCGCTTCGGTGGCGGCGAGGAGCTCGATCCGAGGGGCAGCGAACATGTGCAGCCGCCCCAAAAAGGGCTCCTCGGCCAACTTGACCCACGGCATGAAGACAGCCAGGCCCCCCTGCCAACTACCGAAGTCGAACGTCGCGTCCTCCCAGAAGAGCGCCTCGAGTCCAGACCAGTTCAACCAGTCCACGGCGTAGGTGTAACGCTCAAGGAGCGTCCGGCAGGCTGACTCGTCGAGCAGCGTGGCGAGTTGCGTCGCCTGGGCCTCCGTGATCACAACTTCACCAGCATCTTGCCCTGGGCGGAGCCGTCGAACAGCCGCGCGAAGCCGCCACCGAACGAGTCGAGCCCCTCGACGATGTCTTCGCGGAACACCAGGCGTCCGTCGCGGACCCATTCTCCCAGCGCCGCGATCGCCCCATCAAACTGGTCCGCGTATGTGTGGACCAGGAAGCCTTCGATGCGCAGTGCGTTTGCCACCACTTGGAACAGGTTGTGCATAGCAGGGGGTACCTGTGTGTTGTACTGCGAGATCATGCCGCAGGTCGTCACTCGGCCCTTCCAGTTCATGCAGTCCAGCGCGGCATCGAGCTGCGTGCCACCGACGTTGTCGAAGAAGACGTCAACCCCGTCCGGGCACACCGCCTTGACCGCCGCCGTCAACTCAGCGAGCGACAGCCCCTGATAGTCGATAGCGGCGTCGAAACCGAACTCCTTGGTCAGCCGCTTAGCCTTCACGGGACCACCCGCGATCCCGACGGCGCGACACCCATGGATCTTCGCGATCTGACCGGCAGCTGATCCGACGGCACCCGCGGCCCCCGAGACCAGCACGGTCTCGCCGGGCTGCGGCTTGGCGACGTCGAGGAGCCCGAAGTACGCCGTCATGCCGGCAGCGCCCTGGATGCCCAGCGAGTTGCTCGGAGCAGTCATGGTGGCTTGGTCGAGCTTCCAGCACATCGGATCGACGTCAGGTGTGATCACGCTCGACTCAGCCGTCAGCCCCCGCCCGACGATCAGATCGCCAACCTGGAAGCCTAGGTGCCGCGACTCCGTCACCTCGCCCATCGCGAGTGTGACGAGGGGATCTCCCACCAGAATCGGCGCGATGTAGCCCTCTTGCGCGCCCAGCAGAACTCGGACGCCCGGGTCGAGGGAAAGGAACATGTTCCGGACCAAGATCTGACCCTCCTGCGCCTCGAGTGTTGGGACGTCTCGGACCTCGAAATGGGCGGCTGAGACTGGTCCGTGGGGGTGAGAGGCGAGTATGACTGCGCGCATGCGGTCGTCCTTTGGATGAGGGATCGTGCGAGGGCCAGCAGACCGCGACCCCCTGAATAAGGCTCGAACGTTACTCATCGTGTCGGTGGGCAGCAATAGTTTCTAGACACCGAATGCTGTTAGCGGAGAGTTGAGTCCCACGGATGAGGTGTGCGACGGCCTCGACGGCGAGCGTGTCGTGAGGACGTAGACGACGGCCACCGCGTGATCCTTAAGAAGACCTGCGATGGCCGATCTGAAGGAGATCAACACGATGAACGCCACTCCCAGTAACGACCGTGCTCTGCCCTGGCTCGAGCAGATCGACCGCGCCGAGCCTGACCTGTTGCGAGCTCTGCTCAGGACGTTCGTCGAAGCCCTGATGGGCGCCACGGCCGACGCGGGCTGCGGCGCCCCCTACGGTGTCCGCAGCCAGGAGCGGGTCAACGTCCGCCCCGGCTACCGGGCGCAGGAGTGGGACACCCGGGCCGGCACGATGGAGGTCGCGATCCCCAGGCTGCGGTAGGGCCCCTACCTCCCGGACGGGCTGCTCGAGCGCCGCAAGCGCGCCGAACGGGCCCTGACGACGGTTGTCCCGACCTGCTACCTGCTCGGGGTGAGCGTCCGCCGGATGGAAAAGCTCGTCGAGACCCTCGGGATCAGCCGGCTGTCCAAGAGCTGGGTCTCGATGATGGCCAAAGAGCTCGACGAGCACGTCGCGTCCCTCCGCCGCCGGCTGCTGGATGCCGGCCCGTACACGTTCGTCGCCGCCGACGCGTTGGTCCTCAAGGTCCGTGAGGGCGGCCGGGTCGTCGGTGCCCATGCGTTGCTCGCGACCGACGTCAACACCGACGGTCATCGTGAGATCCTCGGCCTACAGGTCACATCCGGTGAGAACTGCGCCGGCTGGGTGGCCTTATTCCGCGACTTCACCGCCCGCGGCCTGTCTGGTGTCCAGCTCGTCGCCTCAGGTGCCCACCAAGGGCTTGTCGCCACGACCCTGCCCGACGCCGCCGCGGTCCAAGCCCAGTACGACCGGGTCCTGGATGTCCTGTCCGGCATGCTTCCTGCCGCCGCGGAGCACCCGGACACCGCACGCGCCGACGTCCTGGCCTTCACCCCGTTCCCCAAAGAGCTCTGGCGCTAGCCCGTGAAAGCCCCGGGCTAGGGCTGGAACGTCGACGACCTCGAAGTGCTCAGCCGCGACGGGGCCGTTTGGATGAAATGCGAGGGTGACTGCGCGCATGTGAGCCTAGTTTCGGATGAGCGGGTGGTGGAGACGTGGCGGTGAGGGTTTGTTACAGGATGTTCAGTCACGAAGCATCTGTCCATATTTTATAGTGTTCAGATAAAGTAACGTTGTGTCCGCGTAAAGTCATTTGGCGTAGAGGGCAAGCCACCGGGTGCCGGTTCCGGTGTGTAAACCCGAAGGCTGTGGTGGTTGCCTCGATCGATGCGGTTGGTGGGTGACCGGGGACGTCCCAGGAACCGGGCTCGACCGGCCGGGAACCCCGTCTGCCGAACGACTGGCCTGCGGCAGCCTGTCCGAGCAGTCCAAGACGGTGGCTGGCTGGCGGTCCTCGACAAGGGGAGCGCAAGTTGGCTCCTCAAAGTCCCGTGCCCCTACTTGACTACGGTCGGGAGTAGCGGCCACACTCGACGGTACTTACTACTCTGTGAGTTGAGTAACGATCCTTGACGTCGACTGCTCAGGACCGACACGAAAAAGGGGGCGCTCCTTGCCCGCTCAAGCGCCGTTGTCCGACAGGACCTTCGAACGTTCCTCCAGTACTCAGGCCGAGGTGGCGCCAGCTGCTGCTGGGTGGCCGGGGAGTGGAGGTTGAAAGGGCGATGACATCTCCCTCAACGACGGCCACGACCGGTCATAGCGAGCACCCTCGCGAACTCGTGGTGATCGGGCACACAAGGGTGGCCGACGGCTTGGTAAGCGTGGAGTTGGCTGCACCTGACGGCAGCAAGCTCCCCTCCTGGACTCCCGGGGCGCATGTTGACCTGCTGCTGACCCCGGCACTAACGCGGCAGTACTCCCTGTGCGGCTCGCCAGCCAATCGCACCGGCTGGCGGATCGGCGTGCTCCGTGGAGCGGCGAGCCGCGGTGGCTCCCGCCACATCCACGAGGAGCTGAGGCTGGGAGCGCGGGTCGCGGTACGTGGACCGCGCAACAGCTTCCCGCTCCTTGCCGCCCCGGCGTACCTTTTCCTCGCTGGCGGTGTCGGCATCACGCCCCTACTCCCGATGATTGCCGAAGCCGAGGCTGCCGGTGCTCGGTGGACGATCTTCTATGGAGGGCGGACACGGAACTCGATGGGCTTTCTCGACGAGCTGGCACCGTACGGTGACCGAGTCGTGGTCTGGCCCGAGGACGAGAGTGGGATGCTCGACATCGAGATGATCCTGGGACAACCGCAGACCGGCGTGCTGGTCTACGCCTGCGGCCCCGAGGGTCTGCTGCAGGCGGTCGAGGGCCAGTGCGCAGAGTGGCCCGTCGGTAGCCTGCACGTTGAGAGGTTCGTTCCCAAGCTGGTGGACGCCGCGGCGGTGGGCAGATCGTTCGAGGTGCTCTGCCAGCAGTCCGGTGTCACGGTGACCGTGCCCCCGGACAGGTCGATCCTTGAGGTGGTTCAGGAGGCGGGCGTCCCGGCGCTGTCGTCCTGCATGGAGGGCGTCTGCGGCACCTGCGAAACGGCAGTGCTGGAGGGCGAACCCGACCACCGCGACTCGCTGCTGAGCACGAAGGAGAAAGCTGCCGGTAATCACATGATGATTTGCGTGTCCCGTTCGTATGGCGCCCGTCTGGTGTTGGACCTGTGATCGTCAAGTGCGACCATCGGTTCGACTGCTGGCAGTCGCGCTCGCGAGCATGGAAGTTGTTGTCGATTCCACCAGCCGGTGACGGCTACAGCGGGAGATGCTGCTGTCGCGAAAGCCTAGACAGCGTTGCCTACCTCAGGACGCCGCTTTCTTTGCTGCCACTTACTTGACATTGACTGCGTATTGAGCAAGTCTGAGCTGCCTGGGCGACAGTTGCCATCTTCGTTCTTCGCGCTCACTGCTCAAACGTTTCGGCTTGGTTCCCCACGTGACGGGCGATGATTGAGGGCCGTGCGGCGCCGGTCCCAGTGCCACCGGCCGAGACGACGCTGGCCCATCCTCATACGGTCGTCGCTGGTTGTTCTTTCACCTGATCTACCACTGAGAAAGAGGAGTGACATGAATGCCGCGGCCGAAGTGATCGTTGCCGGTTGGATGGACTTTGAGCCAGGGGACCGGGAGGAGGCTCTGCGCCACTTCTCTGACCTGGTGGTCGCGAGCCGTTGCGAGTCGGGCTGTCTCGACTATGTCTTCTCGCCCGACCCGGACGTGCCGGGGCGCGTGCGGGTCTTCGAGCACTGGGACAGCGACGCCTCGCTCACAACACATCTGACGCTGCCGCACGTGGCGAAGTTGGGCAAGGCTCTCGCACCGCTTACCCGGATAGGCCGGTCGTTGACTCATTCAACAGTCGCTGTCTCCAGGCAGATGGGGTCGGCGTCCGCTCCCGCTGCCAGTTGGCCGACGGAGATGTTCTGTCACCGCCCTTGGACGTCCCTGGCGACTGATTGGAGCAGCTGCGCCGAACGCAAGGACCCGCGCGGAGGCCCTGAGCGAGGACTCCGGACGGCCAGCAGTGATGCCCGTAAGTAGGGTAGCGGGCCGCTCCGACGGATTGCAGCCGACGAAAGGCTGATATCGGGCGCGTACCTGAGGGCAACCACGTTGGTGGTGGCTTCAGATATCCCTGGGCGGCCCGCCGGCGGGTGATGCAGTCCGTAATGGGGTTCTTGGCGACCTCTCTGGATTCGGACGAGCGAGGGTCCGGTGCACGACGTTGCGGCTGTAGATGTCGGGGACACCATGATTCGGGGGCCGAACGACTCCAGGACTTGCAGCTGCTCAGGATCTCGACAGGGCGTTGGGTGCGGTGGCCCGAGGCTTGTGGGGGTGTCTGTGGTGGCGGCAAGGGCCGCAAGTGTCCGGTCGGTGATCAGCCCAGAAATGCGCAGTCACGTTTGAAGGCGCACGGCGGCAGCTCGACTGCGGCTGTGTCGATGGGTTGCTCGACACCCGGCCGGTGGCAGAGCTTTCGGAGAACAACTTCAAGGGCTCGTGTGCTTTTCCCATGATTGTCAGAGCAGCCACGGTTTTGGCAAGTTCGTATTTGAGGCGCTCGTTACGGTGCCTCAACTTTTTCAGCTCAAACTGGTCAGCGGTGTGCTTGGCCATCACGGCCATACCCATGAGCCCGGCCAGTGCGTCGGTGGTACTGGCCTTGCTGGTCTAGTTGACGTGCCGGGAGTACAGCCCCGCCCGCGTAGCGCCGCGCCCTTTCCCCCGAGGTAATGCCGCCGTCGTACTTGGACGTGTCGGTCAGCTTGTCGTCGCCGCTGGAGCGTCGTGGCCTGGCCCGAGGCGTCGGGTCTGTGGTCTCACCAGCCCACCGTGTGAGTGGGCAACAAGAGCCGTCGTCATCGGCATCGGGCTGGTAGTCCATTCTGCGCTCCGCAGGGATGAAGATTTGCGGCTCTCCGGTCGTTCCCGTGGGTGCCTGTTGAGTAGTTGAACGAGCAACACGCCGTCCCTGCTTAGGTTCTGGGTGTCGAAGTCCAGGACTACAGAGCGGGGAACGGCGTGCGCAACGCCACGGTATGGGCAGGTGTGCTTGGTGTCGAGAACTCGACAGTGATCGACGGTGTCGAGTTCGAGAACGAGAGCGAGTCCGTCGTGGTCTCGGTCCGTCCTCGTCAGGGCGCGACACGGCGGTGCGGGGTGTGTCAGCGGCGCTGCCCGCGATATGACCACGGCGAAGGACGACGGCGCTGGCGGGGCCCGGACCTGGGCCTACTGCGGAGCTTCGTGGAGGCCGAGGCGCCGCGGGTCACCTGCGGTGAGCATGGGGTTGTGGTGGCGTCGGTGCCGTGGGCGCGGCACGGCCCCCGCCACACGGGCGTGTTCGAGGACACCGTCGCGTGGATGGCCA
>NZ_JACMOM010000388.1 GCF_014378035.1 Aeromicrobium sp.
CGACCCGTGTTCCTCGCGCTCCTCGACCAGCGCAACCTCGCCGGCTTCGGCAACGAGTACGTCAACGAGCTGCTGTTCCTGATGGGCCTTCTGCCCACACGTCCCGTCGGCCGGGTCGGGGACATTCGTCGAGTCATCCAGCGGGGGCAGCGCATGCTCGACGTCAACAAGGCGCGCGTCGAACGCTCGTTCACGCGCAGCACCCGCACCGGTGAGGACCGATGGGTCTACAACCCCGAGCGAGCTCGCTGCCGCCGGTGCAAGAACCGGCTGCTCAGCGGCAAGCTCGGCGACCGCCCCACCACCGAGCGCGACACGTTCTGGTGCCCGCACTGCCAGACCTGAGCAAGGCCGCGCTACCAGCTCGTACGGTGCTTCTCCTGCTCGACGACCGCCTCGCGGTCCGACAGCCGGCGCAGGCCCGCCAATGTCTGCTTCATACGGTGGTTGTCCTTGATGGCTGGCTCGACCCGGTCCAGAAATGCCCAATATCCGGCAGTGAAAGGGCAAGCATCGTCGCCCAGGCGCTTGCGCGGATCGAACTCACACGAGTGGCAGTAGTCCGACATCCGATTGATGTAGGCGCCGCCAGCCGCGTACGGCTTGGTCGCCACGATGCCTCCGTCGGCATGTTGCGACATCCCGAAGACATTCGCGGGCATGACCCACGGCGTTCCGTCGACAAACGCGTCGGTGAACCATCCGGTCAGCTCGACGGGGTCGAATCCGCGCTGCAGCGCGAAGTTGCCGATCACCATGAGCCGCTGGATGTGATGTGCCCAGCCCGTCTCCCGCACGGCGTCGAGGGAGTCCGACAGGCACCGCGCACGTACGGCCGCCCCGTCGAGCTCCCACAGCTCGCGCGGCAGCGGCTCGACCGCGCCGAGCGCTCCCGGCGCCGTCATGTAGTCGCGACCCAGGTGCCAGTAGAGGTGCCACACCCAGTCGCGCCAGCCGCACAGCTGACGGACGAACCCCTCGACCCCCGCGAGCGGGGCATCACCGGCCTCATACGCGGCAAGTGCCCTCTCGATGACCTCACGCGGGTCGAGCAGGCCAAGGTTGAGCGGCACGCTGAGCTGCGAGTGCGCCATGGTGCGGTCACCCAGCATCATGGCGTCCTCGTACGGCCCGAACTCGGCGAGTCGGTGCGCGATGAAGGCGTCGAGCGCCTGCAGCGCCTCTTCCCGCGTGGCCGCGAAGAGCCGCGGGCCGTCCTCACCGAGGAACGAGACGTCGCCCTGCTTCTCCCACAGGTCGAGGTCGCTGCGCACCTCGGCGTCGATGTCGTCCTCGGTGGGGCGCCACGGCTCGGGCAGCCCGAGCGTGGGCTTGCCCTTGGGCGGTGACTGACGGTTGTCGGCGTCGTGGCTGTACCGCCCGCCCTCGGGGTCGTCCGCGCCGTTCATGAGCCAACCCTCGCGCTGTCGCACCTCGCGGTAGAAATGGTCCATGACCAGCGATCGCGGTTTGCGCGTGCTGGCCCACGCGGCGAACGCCTCCTCGTCGGTCACGAAGCCGCGGCTGGGCAGGACGTCCGCCCCGAGGAGTGCGACGAGATCACGCTTGCGCCACGAGGTGGGCGCTATCACCTCGAGCTCGCGACCGTCGAGCGCCTGCCTGAAAGAGTCGGCCCGAACGAGCTCGACCCGTCCGCCCAGCTCAGCGGCGCGGTGCCGGGTGGCCGTCAGGATCAGGTGGGCCCGCGCCCGGTGCATCCGGTGACGGGCGAACGCCGCCCGCGACTCCACGAGCACGATCTGGCCGCCGTCGTCGAAGTGTGGTCCCAGCTGGTCACCGAAGAGCAGTCGTTGGCGCGCCATGGTCCAAGGCTACGAAGATCTGCCCATCGCGCACCCCGACAGCGGTGCCTCAGCGACCGCTGCCCGACCGTGGTCGCTCACCCACCGCCCAACGGTCAGACGCTCACGACTGCCTTGGCCCTGGTGAACACCATTTCCTGATCGAGGTCGGTGCGCTTCATGTCCCACGAGTCGAGCAGCCAGTTCTGCCGGATCGTCCACGGCGACGTGGCGCCCTGCTGCGGCAGCGTGTCCGCGACCCTCGTCACGTAGCCCGAGGTGAGGTCGAGTATTGGCCGCGGATGACCCGCCGCGCCGTGGGGGTCCGGCATGCCGAAGGCGTAGCCGTTGGCGTCGAGGTGGTTGATGAGCCGGCAGACGTACTGTGACGAGAGGTCGGCTCGCAGCGTCCACGAGGCATTGGTGTAGCCGACGCACCACGCGAAGTTGGGCAGCCCGCTGAACATCAGGCCCTTGTAGACGTAGAGATCATTGGCGTCGATCGTGCGACCGTCAACCTGGATGTCGATCTGCCCGAACGCGACGACCTGCAGGCCGGTCGCGGTGATGACGATGTCGGCGTCCAGGTGCGATCCGGACTCCAGGTCGATGCCGGTCGGTGTGAATGTCGCGATGCGGTCGGTGACGATGGACGACTTGCCCTGTCGAATCGTGCGGAACAGGTCGCCGTTCGGGACGATGCACAAACGCTGGTCCCACGGCTTGTAGCGAGGCGTGAAGTTGGCCATGTCGTAGCCCTCAGGCAACCGCTTCTGGGCCTGCCCGAGCAGCATCTTCGTCGCGGCCTTCGGGAACCGGCGGCAGAACTGGTAGAAACCGATCGTCACGATGGCGTTCTTGCGCCGGATGGCACGGTGGGCAAACTTCGCCGGCAGCACCTTGCGCATGAGGTCGGCGAGCTTGTCCTCCGACGGGAGAGTCGTGATGTACGTGGGCGAGCGCTGCAGCATCGTGATGTGCTCGACGTCCTCGGCCATCGACGGGATGAGGGTCACGGCGGTTGCACCGCTGCCGATGACGACAACCCTCTTGCCCGCATAAGCGAGGTCCTCGGGCCAGTGCTGCGGGTGGACGACCTGCCCGGCAAAGCTCTCGAGCCCCGGGAAGTCGGGCGTGTAGCCGCCGTCATAGCTGTAGTAGCCGCTGCACAGATAGAGGAATGACGACGTCTGCGTGACTGTCTCGCCGGCCACCATCGAGGTCACGGTCCATCGAGCGTCCTCCGAGGACCATGAGGCGGTGGTGACCCGGTGACCGAAGCGGATGTTCTTCTCGATCCCGTACTGGTCGGCCGCCTCTTCGATGTACGACCGGATGTCGTGGCCGTCGGCGATCGACTTGGGGTTGGTCCACGGCCTGAACGGGAAGCTCAGGGTGTACATGTCGGAGTCCGAGCGGATGCCCGGGTAGCGGAAGAGGTCCCACGTGCCGCCCACCGCATCGCGGCCCTCGAGCACGACGTAGGTCTTGTCCGGGCACTGCTCCTGCAGCCGGTAGGCCGCGCCGATGCCAGAGAGGCCCGCTCCGACAATGATCATGTCGAGGTGTTCAGAAGCCATGATTCCCCTTCAGATACCGTTGGTATCTGAACTGTAGCCCACCACCCGCCGATGAGGGCTGCCTTCGGCGCGACAAGGTTGCAACAGCGCCTAGGATCGTCGGTATGGACGAGCAGACGTTGACCGCCGAGTCCCATGACCTCGAGCTCGTCGACGGCCCCACCGGCGCTGATCGTGGGCTCGGACTGCTGATGGCGTTCGGTGGGGTCATCGGCACGATCTCAGCGGCGATCCTGGTGATCGAGAAGGTCAATCTCCTCGAGAATCCTGGCAAGTCACTGAACTGTGACGTCAACCCCATCGTGGGCTGCGGCAACGTCATCAACACCGACCAGGCGTCCGTGTTCGGCTTTCCCAACCCGATCATGGGAGTGGCTGCGTTCGCCATCGTCGCCACCCTCGGCGTGCTGCTCGTGGCCCGCGTCGCCCTCCCGGCCTTCGTCTGGGTGGGCTTGCAGGTGGGGGTTGTCTTCGGGCTCGGGTTCGTGACGTGGCTGCAGTACCAGAGCCTCTATGAGATCAATGCCCTCTGCCCCTACTGCATGGTGGTGTGGTCGGTCACGATCCCCGTGGCACTTGCCATCACCATTCGCAACATCCGTGCATGGGCACCCGGCGCAGCCATCTCGCGCTTCCTCGGCAACTGGACGGTGCTCATCATCGCCCTCTGGTACATCGGTGTGATCGCCGCGATCTGGTTCAGGTTCGGCTCAGACATCTTCGCCTGGCCGTCCGCTCAGGCGACGCGCTCCATCACGTGCGCCAGCAGGACATCGCGCTCAGTGACTCCGCCGACGTCATGGCTGCTGAGCCTGACGTCGACGCGGTTGTAGACGTTGGTCCACTCCGGGTGGTGGTCCATCTCGTCGATGGAGGGGGCCGCGCGGGCAATGAACGCGACCGCCGCGGCGAAGTCGTCGAACGTGTAGCTCTTGACGATCGCCTCGCCCTCCTGCGACCAGCCGGGGAGGTCGGCGAGGGCTTCTTCGATCTGTGCATCGGTGTAGGCAGACATGCTCCCCACGCTAGACCCTGTTCTTCCCGGCCACCATACTGTAACTTCGAGTTACGTTCTCGTTCCTGCCGAAGGTTCCTGCCATGCGCCCGCTCCGACTGCTCGTGTCCGCACTGTCGCTCGTCCTGGCCACCGGTCTCCTCGCCGCTGCGCCCTCACAGGCGGCGACGGAACCACTACCGGTGCCCTACAGCTTCCTGACCTCGGCGGTCATCGCCGGTCTCGGGGTCGACGCCGACCCGCCGGGCGCCAACGATTGGTCCTGCAAGCCGTCGGCCGCCCATCCCCGTCCGATCGTCCTGGTGCACGGGCTCACCGGTAACAAGGCGACCAACTGGCAGACCTATGCTCCCCTGCTGGCCAACAACGGCTACTGCGTGTTCGCCCTGACGTACGGACAGTCACCTCAGCTGCCGGCGCCGTACAACCAGACGTTCGGTGGCCTCGGCCCGATGGAGGCCAGTGCGGCCCAGCTCTCGACGTTCGTCACCAAGGTGCTGAAGGCCACCGGGACGACGAAGGTCGACATCCTCGGCCACTCCGAAGGCACGGTGGTGCCCAACTACTACGCCAAGTTCCTCGGCGGGGCCGCGCACATCGACAAGTACGTGTCGATCGCCCCCATCTGGCACGGCACCAACGCGGCGGGGCTCAACACCCTCAGCGTCACCGGCACCCCGTTCGGTGTGGCGCCGATCATGAACCAGGCCCTCCAGCCCTACTTCGCGTCCGGGCCGCAGCTGCTCGCCAGCTCGCCTTTCATCGCCAAGATGCGCTCGGGCGGCACCCCTGTCGTGAAGGGCATCCGCTACACCAACATCGTCACGAAGTACGACGAGCTGGTCGTGCCCTACACCAGCGGCATCGAGCCCGGCATGACCAACAAGATCGTGCAGGAATCGTGCGCGCTCGACCTCAGCGAGCACTTCCAGATCGTCGCCGACCCCGTCGCCGCCGCGCTCGTGCTCAACGCGCTCGACCCGGCACACCTGCGACCCGTGCCGTGCCGGGTCGTGCTGCCCTTCGTGGGGACGTGGTAGCGCGGAAGCTGCATGACAAAAGCCACATTAGCCCCCCCATGGGAGAACGGGGCTTCCTTCATCCTGCGGCCTTCCGGGAGTGCAAC
>NZ_JACMOM010000389.1 GCF_014378035.1 Aeromicrobium sp.
AGAGCTTGCCGCGGTCGCCGAGCTCGGCGATCTCGACCAGGATCTTCTGACCGACGGAGACAACGTCCTCGACATTGGTGACCCGCTGGCCACCGTTGTGCTCACGGAGCTTGCTGATGTGCAGCAGACCGTCGCGGCCCGGTGACAGCGAGATGAAGGCGCCGAAGTCGACGACCTTGACGACGGTGCCGAGGTAGCGCTCGCCGACCTCGGGCATCGTCGGGTTGGCGATGGCGTTGATCGCGTCGCGTGCGGCCTCGGCCGCCTCGCCGCTCTCTGCCCCGACGTAGACCGTGCCGTCGTCCTCCAGCGAGATGTTCGCGCCCGTCTCGTCCTGGATCTGGTTGATGATCTTGCCCTTGGGGCCGATGACCTCACCGATCTTGTCGATGGGGATCTTGATCGTGATGATCCGCGGCGCGTAGGGGCTCATCTCGTCGGGCTCGTCGATGGCCTCGGCCATGACGTCGAGGATCGCGACGCGCGCGCCGTAGGCCTGCGTCAGCGCACCGGCGAGGATGTCTGCCGGGATGCCGTCGAGCTTGGTGTCGAGCTGCAACGCCGTGACGAACTCGCGCGTTCCGGCGACCTTGAAGTCCATGTCACCGAAGGCGTCCTCCGCGCCGAGGATGTCGGTCAGCGTGACGAACGTCTGCTTGCCGTCGACCTCTCCGGAGATGAGGCCCATCGCGATGCCAGCGACCGGCGCACGCAGCGGCACACCGGCGTTGAGCAGGCCGAGCGTCGAGGCGCAGACCGAGCCCATCGACGTGGAACCGTTGGAGCTGAGGGCCTCAGACACCTGTCGGATCGCGTAGGGGAACTCGGTACGCGTGGGCAGGACCGGGAGGAGCGCACGACCCGCGAGGGCACCGTGGCCGATCTCGCGGCGCTTGGGCGAACCGACCCGGCCGGTCTCACCGGTCGAGTAGGGCGGGAAGTTGTAGTTGTGCATGTAGCGACGCGACGTCTCGGGCGAGAGAGTGTCGAGCTTCTGCTCCAGGCCGAGCATGTTGAGCGTGGTGATGCCCATGATCTGGGTCTCTCCGCGCTGGAACAGTGCCGAGCCGTGGACGCGGGGGACGACGCCGACCTCGGCGCTCAGGGCACGGATGTCGGCGAGCCCACGGCCGTCGATGCGGACGTTCTCACGCAGCACGCGGTTGCGGACGACCGACTTGGTGACGGCGCGCACAGCGGCGCCGAGCTCCTTCTCGCGTCCCTCGAACTCAGATCCGAGCTGATCGATGACGTCGGCCTTGATGGCGGACTCGCGCTCTTCACGATCAGCCTTGTGCAGGATCGTCAACGCCTCGGCGAGCGGGCCAGCGGCAATGGCGGCGACGGCGTCGTAGGCGTCGTCCTCGTAGTCGAGGAAGACCGGGAAGTCGCGGACCGGCTTGGACGCAACGGCGGCCAGCTCGGCCTGTGCCTCGCACAGCTGGCGGATGAAGGCCTTGGAGGCCTCGAGGCCACCGGCAACGATCTCCTCGGTCGGGGCCTGGACACCGCCCTGGACGAGGTCCCACGTGGCTTCGGTGGACTCGGCCTCGACCATCATGATCGCGACGTCGCTCGTGCCGTCATCCTTGACGGCGATGCGGCCGGCGACGACCATGTCGAACACGGCGTTCTCGAGCTGGCTGTGCGTCGGGAAGCCGACCCACTGACCGTCGATCAGGGCGACGCGGGTGGCGCCGATGGGGCCGTTGAACGGCAGGCCCGAGATCTGCGTCGACGCGGAGGCCGCGTTGATCGCGAGGACGTCGTACGGGGTGTCGGGGTTGAGCGCCAGGACCGTGATGACGACCTGGACCTCGTTGCGCAGGCCCTTCTTGAACGTCGGACGCAACGGACGGTCGATCAGGCGGCAGGTGAGGATGGCGTCCTCGCTGGGACGTCCCTCACGACGGAAGAACGAGCCCGGGATGCGACCCGCGGCGTACATGCGCTCTTCGACGTCGATCGTGAGGGGGAAGAAGTCGAAGTGCTCCTTGGGGTGCTTGCCGGCCGTCGTGGCCGACAGCAGCATGGTGTCGTCGTCGAGAAAAGCCGCGACCGCACCGGCGGCCTGCTGGGCGAGGACGCCCGTCTCGAAGCGGATGGTGCGGGTGCCGAAGCGGCCATTGTCGATGACTGTCTCGGAGGTGTGAAGTGTGGATTCCGTCATGGAAGTCCCTTCCACAGGCATGAGCCTGCTCTTTGGGACGGACGCACGCAGGCGGTGGAGCCAGGGCCGGTCGTCGATCGAGGCCCGCGGAAGCCGCCTTGAGGCGGGTCCGAAGGCCACTACCGAGGACCGAGCACGTCGTGCCTGTGTGCCTCGTCAGGGGTGTTTTCAGTATGCAGTTGTGCAGGGTTCCCGCCAGGTGGAGCACCCGGAAGGAAGGCGGCCACTTCACTGGGAAGTGACCGCCTCAGGGTTGTCAGCGACGCAGACCGAGACGCTCGATGAGCGAGCGGTAACGCTCGATGTCGGTGTTCTGCAGGTAGTTCAGAAGGCGACGACGCTGACCGACGAGAAGCAGCAGACCACGACGGCTGTGGTGGTCGTGCTTGTGCTCCTGCAGGTGACCGGTCAGGTGCGAGATACGACCGGTGAGCAGCGCGACCTGGACCTCAGGAGATCCGGTGTCGCCATCACTGAGTGCGTACTGCTTGATGATCTCGTCCTTGGGCATGTCTGCGACCGTGGGCGCAGCAGTCTTCTTCGACACTTTTCTCCTCTGAGGTTCCGTTGCACGGCGCGCCCGGGCTTGTCCACCGGGGCACTATGGTTCCGTGGCCGATCACACGGCATTTCCCAGAGTATCAGCGCCGGTGGCGCCGCGGCCAATCGCCGGTTGGCCCCCCTCGATAGCCTCGTCCCATGGGCTGGGTAGCGGTGTGCAGGTCGTCCACGGTTGTCGTCATGCTCGTGGTGCTGGCCAGCTGCTCGTCGCGACCGGCGCCGGCCTCTGTCGCTCCTCGCGACGCCAGCACCCCATCGGCCACGTCCTCCGCATCGCCCAGCCCCTCGCCGCTCGCGCTCGACCTGCCGACCATCGACTCCTACACCTCGATCGGCGACTCGTTCGCATCCGGCCCGGCACTCGGAAAGATCCGGGACGACTCGGGCTTCTGTCTTCGCTCCGACCACAACTGGGCCTCGATCCTTGCGACGACGCTGGGCACGCGCACCGTCGATGACGTGAGCTGCGCCGGGGCCACCACCGCCGATGTTCTCTCGTCCCACACCGTGCCGGGCATGGTCGTGCCGGCGCAGCTTGATGCGGTGAGGGCCACCACCGATCTCGTGACGGTGCAGATCGGCGGTAACGACGGCGGGCTGTTCTCCTCCCTGGTGTCGGCATGCGCGCAGGGGTCTGGAACATGCTCGACGTTCGCTGACGACACTGCTCCGGCGATCCTGCGCGTCAGCACCGACCGGGTCGCTCGGGTGCTCGATGCCGTCCACACCAAGGCTCCGAAAGCTCGTGTGCTCGTGGTCGGCTACCTGCGGATCCTTCCGGACACCGGCACCTGCAAGGCGGTACAGATCAGCGCGTCAGATGCCCGCGCTGCCGCCTCTGCCGAGGTCGGGCTCGACTCCGCACTGGCCAGCGCAGCCCGCAGCGGTCGCGCCGAGTACGTGTCGCTGCGCGCTCTCTCGAAGGGCCATGACGCCTGCGCCGGGGACAACGCCTGGACCAACGGGGCGACGGTCGCTGACGGCGAGGGCATCGCCTACCACCCCCGTCTGGCCGGAATGGCGGCCGTGGCGCAAGCCGTCGCGCAGCACCTCTCCACCACGCCTCGCTAGGACGACAGCGCCACCCGAGTGGCCGCAACATCGAGATGCATCTGCTCGACGAGCGCGTCGACACCCTCGTACTTGACCATCCCGCGGAGCCTGTCGACCAGCTCGACCCGGATGGACTCGCCGTAGAGGTCGAGATCGGTGCGGTCGAGGACGTACGACTCGACCCTGCGCTCCACGCCGTCGAACGTCGGGTTGCTGCCAACCGAGATCGCAGCCGGAAGGCGCTCGCCCCCATACTGCGGGCGGACGACCCAACCGGCGTAGACCCCGTCGGGAGGGACTACGTACGACTCGTCGACCGGGACGTTGGCCGTCGGAAATCCCAGCTCGCGACCTCGCTGCTCGCCCTGACGAACGACGCCGGACACCTCGTGCGGGCGGCCCAGCACCGCGGCTGCCTCACGCAGCTTGCCTTCGGCCACGAGCGTCCTGGCGAGGGTCGAGGAATAGGGCTGACTTCCTCCGTCGAGGTGCAGGCCATCGACGGCGAAACCGGCGCGCGCCCCCGCCGCTCGCAGGAAGGTCGTGTCGCCACCCGCGTGTGCCCCAAAGCGGAAGTTGTCACCGACCGCCACCAACGCCGAGGTCAGCTGCTCGACGAGAACCCGGTCGACGAACTCTTGCGGAGTCCACGCAGCCATCTCGGCGGAGAACGCCAGGATCCGCACCTCGTCGGCTCCCGCGGCGCGAAGCAGCTCGACCCGCCGCTCTGTCGTGGTGAGACGTTTGGGGGCCCGATCGGGAGCGATGACCATCAACGGGTGCGGTTCGAAGGTGACGGCGATGACCGGAAGGCCGCCCGCCAGCGCGCGCGTGCGAGCCAGGACGTGTTGGTGCCCGCGGTGCACGCCGTCGAAGTTGCCGACCGTGACGGCTGACGGCTCCCGTCGGCGAGCCGTGGACGCCCCCAGGAGGTCTCGCCAGATCATCACGGGAAAACTGTGCCACACCGGTCCGCAGACGGGTTGGGGAGCCAAACCTAAGAACACCCTCACCTGCTCCTCATCGAGCGCGGTTGCCAGCTGACGTACTGCCGGGGCCACCGACGTGCACCGATCCGCCCCCGCAAAGTCCTCGTCCGCGCCGTCAGAGCAGGGGGCCCAGCGGCTTGAGGATCAGCTCGTAGATCCTCTTCACGAGTGGGCGCTCGTCCCACTCGCGCCGGGTGAGGCGGTCGCTGTTGCCGAGGTCGACCTCGAACATCTCCTGCATTCCTTTGGCAAGGCCGGGGTCGAGGATCTCAAGGTTGATCTCGTAGTTCCCCGTCAGGCTCAGGCGGTCGATGTTGGCAGTGCCGATCGTGCTCCACTCGCCGTCGATCGTGGCCGTCTTGGCGTGCACCATGTGATCGCGGTAGCGGTGGATCTCGACCCCTGCGCGAAGCAAATCACCGTAGAAGCCACGCGAGAGCCAGTCAGTCACGACGTGGTTGGACACCCGCGGCACCAGTATCCGCACGGCGACGCCCCGCCGCCGAGCCTGCAGGATCGCCTGGAGGATGTCGTGGTCAGGGATGAAGTAGGCCGCTGTGATGTCGATCGAGTAGTGCGCGCGGTCGATCGCCTCGAGGTACATGCCCCTGATCGGGAACATCAGCTGCCGCGGCACGTTTCGGTGCGCCCTGATCTGGGGCTGCCAGCCGGCCGTCCCGCGTGGCTCGAGGTGGTTCGGTTCGATGGCCCGACGGAACAGCCGGCGGCGGGGAGTGTTCCAGAAGTCGATGAAGGCGTTGTCGAGGTCCCACACCGCTGGGCCCTCGATCTTGACGTGGGTGTCACGCCACTCGGTGGCGTAGGAGTCGCCGATGTTGTAGCCGCCGACGAAGGCGACGGACTCGTCGATGACGAGGATCTTGCGGTGATCGCGGCCGATGCGGCGCGGGTTGAGAAGCTGGCACGACGACAGGACCGGATACTTCATGATCTCGACGCCCGGGAAGTCGAAGAAGCTCCGCCGAACGACCAGGTTGGCGAACCCGTCGTAGATCACGTGGACCGACACGCCACGGGCAGCCGCCTCCACGAGGGCGGTCCTGAACCGCCGACCCATCGCGTCATTCTTGATGATGTACGTCTCGAGCAGGATGCGGTCGTCGGCTCGGCTGATGGCGTCCAGCATGTCCTCGAACAGCGTGGCACCGTAGGTGTACGTCGTGGCCGCGCTGCCGTCATTGATGGCGTGGCGAGTCGGCTCCGCCGAGGGCAGCTCGCCGACGTCCTTGTCGCGGAACGTCTTGCGAATCTTGGTCGTGATCATCAGTGAGGCCACCGCTGCGACCTGAGCGGCCAGCGTCATCAGCAAACCTCGCCGCACGAGCAGCCGGGCGTGGGACGGACGTCGAATGCTCATGGTGCCTCACCCTACTGATCCGCCCCACCCTCACCGGGTCTCCGTTCCCGCTGAGTGTGACGTTTCTGCGGTCAAACCGCGGGTTTCACCGCACAAACGTCACACTCGGCGGGGGCGGCTGGGCGGGGCGGGGGCAGGCGGGGCTGGGACGGGGTTCAGACGAAGACGGCGACGGGTCTGGCGTCGGGGCCGCGCTGCTCGTAGAGAGCGAGGAACCCCCCCGTCGGCGCGAAGACGGCCACCGCGCCCTCGGCACCGAGCTGCACTTCGCGCAGCGAACGGCCGAAGCGCACGTCTGCCGCACCGGTCTCGTCGAGCTCGTAGGACGCGAAGCTCGCGCGCGCGACGTCGTCGAGGCCCACGACCGTGAGCGACTCGGCCAGCTGCTCCAGAGTGCGCGCCTGCCCGATCGTGAACCCGCCCACCCGTGTGCGTCGCAGCATCGTGAGGTGTCCCCCGACTCCGAGGTCTCTACCGATGTCGCGGGCGAGAGCACGCACATAGGTGCCGCTGGAACACACGACCCGCACGTCGATGTCGACGACGTCGCCGACGACCCGGACTGGTCCGAGCTCGAGCTCGGACACCGTCACGGCGCGGGCCTTGGGCTCGACGGCCTCCCCTGAGCGAACCCCCGCATACGAACGGACGCCGTCCACCTTGATCGC
>NZ_JACMOM010000390.1 GCF_014378035.1 Aeromicrobium sp.
CAGCAGCTCGCGAGCCAGGCGGGCCGAGCCGAGAAGGTCTGCACGCCCGCCGTCCGCCGCCGAGGAGTCCCAGTCGGGGACGACGACGGACCATCCGGCGTCGACCAACGTCTGTGCGAGGGGTGCGAGGAGCCCCCGCTGGTCCGGCTCCATCCCGTGCCACAGCAGCACGACCGGGTCGTGCGTGTCGCCGTGAATGTCCGACGGCCGACCGGGAGCGTGCTCAAGCGTGATCATGCGGATCAGTCTGCCGTGCGGGTCGTACCGAGCACCATCCACGCCGAACCGCGCTGGCGGACCCACAGCGTGGCCAGCCGTGCGGTGATGAAACCTCCGTAGGCCACCCACAGCCAGGTGAAACCTGCCTCGGTCCAGCCGATGGCGAGCACCAGCGGTGCGTAGACGACGAGCACGACGAGTCCGGCCTTCGCGAGATAGGCACCGTCGCCCGCCCCGATCAGCACGCCGTCCAGCACGAAGACCACGCCGGACAGCGGCTGGATGACCGCGATGACGAGCAGCACCGGGACAAGAGCCTGCCGGACGTCCACGTCGGACGTGAACAGTCGCGGCAGCCACGGTGCGGAGGCAGCCAGCGCCATGGCGGCAACGGCCCCCGTGGCGGCGCCCCACGTGATCATGCGGGTCGTGAGCTCACGGGTGAGCGCAGCATCGCCCGCGCCGAGCGAACGACCTGTCAGCGTCTGCCCGGCGATCGCGATGGCGTCGAGGCCGAACGCCAGAAAGGTCACGATGGCCACCGCGACCTGGTTGGCCGCGAGCGACACGCCACCGAGGTCGGCGGCCACGAGGGTCGCAAGGATGAGGGAGGCGCGCAGCGTGGGGGTGCGCACCAGCAGGGGCACACCGTGTCGTGCCGATTCCAGGATCTCGGCGGGGCGAGGGCGAGTGGACGCCTTCGCGTCGCGTGCGCGTCGCACCGTGACCGACACGAGCCAGAGGGCCGCGAACCACTGCGCCATGACGGTCGCGGCCGCCGCTCCGCGGATGCCCCACCCGAATCCGTAGACGAACAGCAGAGCCAGCGCGACGTTGAGGATGTTGGCGGCGATCGTGGCGAGCAACGGGGTCCGCAGGTCGAGCACCCCTCGCATGGCCCCGGTCGCTGCGAGCACGAGCAGCATCGCCGGAACCGCGAGTGCCGAGATGAGCAGGTAGTCCCGAGCATGACCTGCCACCTCGGTCGACCTGCCGAGGCTCGAGCCCAGCACTCCGCTGGTGGCTGCGGGGGCGACACCCAGCACCAGCCCGAGCCCGGCGGCGAGCCAGAGACCGCTGACGGCCAGGCTGAACGCCACGTCCTCCTCCCCGGCGCCGTGGTGTCGCGCGACGACTGCGGTGCTGCCGTAGGCGAGAAAGATGCACAGCCCCACGACCGTGCCCAGCACGACCGATGCCACCGACAGGCCGGCCAGCTGCGGCGTGCCGAGATGGCCGATGATCGCGGTGTCGGCGAGCAGCATGAGCGGCTCGGCGATGAGGGCGAAGAATGCCGGTACGGCGACCCGCACGATCTGTCGGTCGTCGACGCGAGATGGCCTCATGTGCGGCCTCCTGAAGGTGACGGGACGGTGTCGTGGGGACAAAGTGACGGGATTTGTCGACAAGTGTATGAACAGGCACCCGTGGACAGCGAAGACCGCAAAGTATTTTGTCTCCACACGCCGTAAAGCTCATCGTTGCAGGTCAGGGGACTACCTCCCACCAATATTTCTGCGTTGTCCACACTTTCGTCCACAGGCTGTGCACATGGCTGTCGGCGTTTTCCACAGCTTGCGGAACGTTGCACACAGGGCCTGTGCGTCGCGACCTTTGCCGCCGGACCAGACAGGCCTACTGTGGCGGGTCGGCGGAAGTTGTCCGTGGTGACGCGTAGCGTGATGAGCATGCAGAAGGGCCTTGATCTGTGAGTGTGACAGACCTCTACGAGGCTTCCCCCGGATCGGGTGAGGACCCCGGTTCTGGACGTGTTCCGCCGCAGGACATGGCAGCCGAGCAGAGTGTTCTCGGAGCCATGCTCATCAGCAAGCAGGCCATCGACCCGGCCTCCGACATCCTGCAGGCACGCGACTTCTACCGCCCCGCTCACGAGCTCATCTTCGACACGATCGTCGACCTCGCGAACCGTGGGGAGCCGGCCGACGCCATCACCGTCGCCGCCGAGCTGCAGCGCCGTGGAGACGTCGGACGCATCGGCGGCGCTCCCTATCTCCACACGCTCGTGGCTGGTGTGCCGATCGCGGCCAACGTCGACTTCTATGCCGACATCGTCCGTGAGAAGGCCGTGCTGCGTCGCCTCGTCGAGGTCGGTCAGCGCATCGCCCAGCTCGGTCAGGCAGGCCAGGGCGACGTCGCTGAGATCGTCGACCGAGCACAGGCTGAGGTGCTCGACGTCGACGGCACGAGCCAGGCCGAGGACTATCGCACTGTCGCCGAGCTCATGACTCTCACGATCGATGA
Source organism: Aeromicrobium sp. (assembly GCF_014378035.1). GTDB lineage: Bacteria > Actinomycetota > Actinomycetes > Propionibacteriales > Nocardioidaceae > Aeromicrobium. The sequence continues at coordinate 2,482 of NZ_JACMOM010000390.1, forward strand.
GATCGAGGACATCCAGAGTCGCGATGGCGAGATGACGGGTGTGCCGTCGGGCTTCCCCGACCTCGACAAGTTCACGACCGGGTTCCGTGGCGGACAGATGATCGTCGTCGCCGCTCGTCCCGGTGTCGGAAAGTCGACCCTCGGGCTCGACTTCTGCCGATCCGCCTCGATTCGGCACCAGATCCCCAGCGCCATCTTCTCCCTCGAGATGACAGGCGCCGAGATTGCGATGCGCATGCTGTCGGCCGAGGCCAAGGTGGCCATCCACCACATGCGCGGCGGCGGCATGGGGCAGCGCGACTGGGACGCCATCAGCCGAGCGATGCCGCGGGTGCAGGGCGCGCCCATCATCATCGACGACAGCCCCAACATGACGATGCCCGAGATCCGGTCCAAGGCGCGGCGCATCAAGAAGCAGCACGGCATGGGCCTCATGGTCATCGACTACCTCCAGCTCATGACCTCGGGCAAGCGCGTCGAGAACCGGCAGGTCGAGGTCTCGGAGTTCTCCCGCCAGATCAAGCTCCTCGCCAAGGAGCTCGACGTCCCGGTGGTCGCGATCAGCCAGCTGAACCGTGGTTCGGAGCAGCGCACCGACAAGACGCCGCAGATCTCCGACCTCCGCGAGTCCGGCTCGATCGAGCAGGATGCCGACATCGTGCTGCTGCTCAACCGCCCCGACTCGCACGGTGCGGGCGAGTCCGAGCGTCCCGGCGAGGCCGACATCATCATCGCCAAGAACCGCTCGGGCCCGGTCAACAAGGTCGCAGTGAGCTTCCAGGGCCACTACTCCCGGTTCACTCCGATGGCGCGCGACGCTGTGCCGTCCGGCGCCGCCGCGGGCGACTTCTTCGGCTGAGCGTCGACACCGAGGGCGCCCCCTCTACTGGTAGCTGATGAGATCCGGTCGTGGTGTGACCCGACGCCACGTCTGGCGGGCGTCCAGCATCGGCTTGTCCTCATCAACGAAGTTCTTCCAGCCCCAGAAGACACCCTCAGGGGAGTCCTTGTGCAGCCGCCCCCACGTGCCGCGCTTGGCGCTCTGGCGGCCTGACCCATCGACATGGATGACGGTGGCGAGCACAGGGTGGTCGGTGACAAGACGGCCACGGTGGCTGATCATCGAGGGCGAGAACTGGTGCAGCACGAAAAGCTTCTGTGGACGCGTCTTGTCGCGTGTCAGCCGGGCCAGCCAGTCGCCCGTGCGATCGATCTCCGCGACCTTGACCGACCCGATCTGGCGCAGGTGCTTCTGGCCCTTCTTGAGTCGCCACTCCGGGTCGAGGGCCAGCCCGACGTGGGGCTGCTCGAGCAGTGAGCGGTAGCGCTTCGCCTGGGTCAGAAAGTCAGTGCGGCCGGGCTGGAGGTCGAGGACGACGTAAACCCCCGATCGACGGGCTGCCTCGACCAGCGGCTCGAGGGTCTTGATCGAGGCCTCTCTGGAGTAGTTCTTGTCCTTGCCTGCCCCGGCGGACGCCACCGTCGCGATGATCTCGAACGTCGGGACGAAGTGCGCTCGGCGGTCGGTGGCCCGGTACTTGCGGACGAGGCGGTGCACGCGGGAGACGCTCGCCCGCACCCCCTGCTCGCCGAGAACCCCGAGGGAGGGCGAGCCCGGGTGCCCGTACATCGCAACGTAGTGCCGGCCGGGCAGGGCGAGGTAGGCGCCATTGGTCTGCGTCGCCCGCGCTCGCACCACGGCAAGCGTGTAGGCGAAGCCCTTCGCGAAGGGGGTGCCGACGGCGATGACGGGGGTCTGCGGCCGCCGGGTGAGTGCGTGGGCGGCCGTGGGCGAGCGCCGCGCGTCAGCGGTCGGGATCTCGACCACCTCAGCGCCGGCGTTCGTGGCGTTCGCGACGGCTGCTGCGTTGTCTGCCCGGGAGCGGGTCACCACGATGGCGTCGATGCGGCGAGCATCACGGGCCGCGCGGCTGCCTTTCAGCGTGGCGACCTTCGCGGCCGCGGCCGCCTCGTTCAGCGGCATGGCCCGCCCCCCGTGAACCTTGCTGGTCCGGCCGAACGTCAGCACCGTGGCGGCCCCCAGCCGCTTCGGCTCCGCGGGGACGCCGGAGCCGCCGACGAGCACCGGAACTCCGAGCACGCCGGCCGAGCGGATCGCCGCCTTCTGCGCCGGGGTGCTGTGCGCCTGCGCCACGATGGCGACCGGTGAGGAGGAGTAGAGGCGGCGGGAGATCTCGACGGCCGACTGTGCGGGTGTGGGTGACGCGATGACGTCGAGCGTGCGGTGGGGTGATCGCACCTGGGCTCCGGAGGGCTTCGCGTCGTCCGTTGAGGAGCCCCGGTCAGCCAAGACGAAGACTCCGGCGACCAGTGCCGCAGCCACGAGCCCGAGAACCGCGACCTGTGCATTGAGCCAGCCGGATACCCTCATGCCGTGACCATACTGACCACCGTGATGACCGAAGCAGCCAACGCCCCCGACTCCGGGCTGGCCGGCTGGACCGTCGACCTGATGGACACGTTGGGCCTGTTCGGTGCCGCGCTGGCGGTAGGGATGGACAACTTGTTCCCGCCGATCCCCAGCGAGATCATCTTGCCGCTGGCGGGATTCGCTGCGAGCCAGGGCACGTTCTCGCTGACCGGTGCACTGATCGCCACGACAGTCGGCTCGGTCTCCGGCGCAGTACTGCTCTACTGGCTCGGCGCGATCTTCGGCCGAGACCGCGCGGTCATGGTGTTCGACAAGGTGCCGCTGCTCAAGGTCAGCGACCTGGAGAAGACCGAGGCATGGTTCGCCAAGCACGGCGGCATGGCCGTGTTCTTCGGTCGCATGGTGCCGATCTTCCGCAGCCTCATCTCGCTGCCGGCTGGCGTGGAAAAGATGAGCTTCGCGCTGTTCCTCCTGCTCACGACGCTGGGCAGCCTGATCTGGAACTCGATCTTCGTCATCGCGGGCTACCGCCTCGGCGAGAACTGGGACGCCGTCGAGCCATACGCCAATGTGTTCCAGAAGATCGTCGTCGGTGGCGTGCTGCTGGTCATTGCGGTGTTCGTGTTCGTGCGGGTCCGCGAGAAGCGACGCCCGACCGCCGCATGAGGATCGTCTCGCTGCTGCCCTCGGCTCGAAGGGCAGCTCGCCGGCGGGACCTGGTGAGTGCTCACGTGCTGCGCTGTTGATGCCGGGTGAAGGCCAGCGTCCTACAGTGGCGGCATGAGCGAATCCGACGAGAAGCTGGCCATCGAGGCCGTCCACCCACAGCTGTTCATCGGTGGTGAGTGGCGTGACGCTGAAGGTGGCAAGACCTTCGGCGTCGAAGATCCATCGAACGGCTCGATCCTCGTCGAGGTCGCCGATGCGAGTGTCGGTGACGGCAAGGACGCCATGGATGCCGCTGTCGGTGCCCAGAAGGAATGGGCTGCCACGCCGCCGCGTGATCGGGGCGAGATCCTGCGCAGAGCCTTCGAGCTGATCACTGAGCGGACCGATGAGCTCGCGATGATCATGACCCTCGAGATGGGCAAGCCGCTCAAGGAGAGCAAGGCCGAGATCGCCTACGGCTCGGAGTTCTTCCGCTGGTTCTCCGAGGAGGCGGTGCGCATCGCCGGGCGCTACTCGGTGGCGCCCAACGGCGCGACCCGACTGCTGACCATGAAGCAGCCTGTCGGGCCGGTCCTGATGATCACGCCGTGGAACTTCCCGTTGGCCATGGGAACTCGCAAGATCGGTCCGGCCATCGCGGCGGGCTGCACCATGGTCGTCAAGCCGGCGGCCCTGACGCCGCTGACGATGCTGTGGCTCGGCGCCGTGCTCGCCGAGGCGGGACTGCCGAAGGGTGTGCTCAACATCGTCACCACCACGGCCACCGGCGAGGTCATGGAGCCGATCGTCCGCGACCCGCGGCTGCGCAAGCTGACCTTCACCGGATCGACCGAGGTCGGGCGCCGCCTCGTCGAGCAGAGCGCCGAAGGGTTGCTGCGAGTCTCGATGGAGCTCGGCGGCAACGCACCCTTCCTGGTGTTCGACGACGCCGACCTCGACAAGGCGGTCGACGGTGCGATGCTCGCCAAGATGCGCAACATCGGTGAGGCCTGCACGGCAGCCAACCGCTTCATCGTGCACGAGTCGGTGGCCGAGGAGTTCGGCAGGCGATTCGCCGAGAGGATGGCCGCGTTGTCGGTCGGGCGTGGAACCGACGACGGCATCGACGTCGGGCCGCTCGTGGAGGCGAAGCAGCGCGACAAGGTCGCCGAGCTCGTCGACGACGCGGTGGCCAAGGGAGCAAAGGTCGTCACCGGTGGGTCGGCACCCGAGGGCGAGGGGTACTACTACTCACCGACCGTGCTCGTCGACGTGCCTCTCGACGCGCGCATGAGCAAGGAGGAAGTCTTCGGCCCCGTCGCGCCCATCTTCACCTTCACCGAGGAGGCCGACGCGTTGGCGATGGCGAACGACACCGAGTTCGGTCTGGTCGCCTACGCATTCACCCAGGACTACGCGCGGGTCATCCGCGTCTACGAGGGCCTTGAGACCGGCATGGTCGGCATCAACCAGGGCGTCGTGTCCAACCCCGCCGCGCCCTTCGGTGGCGTCAAGTCGTCGGGCTTCGGGCGCGAGGGTGGAGCCGAGGGCATCGAGGAGTACCTCGAGACGAAGTACGTCGGCCTGGCTCTGTGACGTCGCGAACCAGGGTCGTGGCGGCAGTCGTCGCCGTCGTCATGGTGGTCGCAGCGGGCGCCTCGCTGACGGGGCTCTTTCGATCCGGCGACGGGAAGCCGTCCGCCTCGCCATCGCCGTCTTCCGCGACGCCCTCGGCCTGCGCGCTGCTCGATGCCAAGGAGCGCGAAGCGCTGGCCGGGGCACCCGTCGACACCGTGACGCCGATCGAGTCCGCGGGCGACGGTGCTGGGTCCGGCGGCGGGGCGCAGTGCCGTTGGACATCTGGCGGCCGGCTCGTCCAGGCGTCCACCCTGACCGCGCCTCAGTGGGCCGAGACCGTCCCGATGGCGATCGACCGCCTGGAGAAGTCAGGGGCGAGGATCAGCGCTGACGACCAACGACAGATCGACCGGTCCCGCTCACTGCTGAAGTCGGCAGCAGGTCTCACCGAGGAACAGGCCTGCAGCCTGTTCAGCACCCTCGCAGAGATTGGCGGCGCCCCGAAGGGTTCTGACACGTTGGTCTCGTACACGCAGCTGACACCCAAGGTGCTGGCGGTGTCGGCCCAGACGTGTCGCGGTGGCGTGTTCACCTCGATCGTCGACGCCGGCCCGCAGCTCAAGCAGACAGATCAGCTCACCAAGGCAGCGGGAGTCGCCGTCGCTGCAGCCCACACTCGGGCCACCGCGCCCTGACCCACCGCCCCGGAGATCGGGGAGGATCAGAGGGAGATGTCAGCTCGACGGTCGTCGGCACCGGGTCGGTCGCACATCGAGGTGCCGTCGGTGAAGCGCACGCCGTCGGTGAAGCGGGCCTCGATCTGGCCGGCGCCGAACTGCTCGACGTAGAGCCGGGAGTAGAGGCCGCCGAGCGCCAGCAGCTCGTCGTGCGTGCCCTGTTCGACGAGCTTTCCGTCCTCGAGGCCAAAGATGACGTCGGCGTTGTGGATCGTCGAGAGCCGGTGCGCGATGGCGATGGTCGTGCGGTTGTGGGTCGCCCGCTCGAGGGCGTCCTGCACGAGCCGCTCCGTCTCGGTGTCGAGCGCCGAGGTGGCCTCGTCGAGGATCAGGATGCGCGGGTCCATCAGCAGCACTCGGGCGATCGCGAGGCGCTGCTTCTCGCCGCCGCTCAGGCGGTAGCCGCGCTCACCCGTGATGGTCTCGTAGCCGTCGGCGAACGACAGGATGCGGTCGTGGATGTTGGCGTCGCGGGCGGCCTGCTCGATCTCGTCGGCCGTCGCGTCGGGCTTGGCATAGGCGATGTTGTCGCGGATCGTGCCGTGGAACAGGTAGGGCTCCTGCGTCACCATGCCGACCGCCTCGGCGACCGAGCCCATCGTGAGGTCGCGAACATCCGTGCCGTCGAGGAGGACCGAACCCTCGTTGACGTCATAGAAGCGGGGAACGAGGTAGGTCATGGTCGTCTTGCCGGAGCCTGACGGACCGACGATGGCGGCGGGCTGGCCGGGCTTGACGGTCAGCGAGATGCCGTCGAGGGCCCACCCCTGCTCGGGGGCGGGCTCGGTGCGGTCGATGCGTACGCCGGACTCGCCGAACCGGTCGACGTTGACAGTCCCGATCAGGCTCCGCGGCTCCGGGTAGCGGAACGAGACGTTGCGGAACTCGATCTCCCCGCGCAGGTCTGCTGCCTCCAGCGTCAGGGCACCGGGTCGCTCGGCGATCGCCGGTTCGAGGTCGAGGTACTCGAACAGCCGGCGGAACAGTGCGAGTGACGTCTGGACGTCGAGGGTCACACGCATGAGCTGCAGCAGCGGCATCTGCAACCGGGCCTGCAGCGTCGTGAAGGCGACGAGGGTTCCGGCGGTCAGCGACGTGCCTCCCTGCAGCATGAACCCGGCCACGAGGTAGATCAGTGCCGGGGTGACGGCGAAAAAGGTCTGCACCGTGGCGAAGAACGCCCGGCCGGTCATGGCCTGCTCGACCTGCAGCCGGGTCTGGTGGTGGTTCGCCATGCGGTAGCGCTCGACCTCGGAGTCGGCGCGGTTGAACACCTTCGACAACAAGATGCCCGAGACGCTGAGTGCCTCCTCGGTGATGGCCGTCATCTCCGACAGAGACTCCTGCGTCCGGCGGGCGAGCCTCTGTCGCCGCCTGCCCACCTGCAGCTGGATGACGATGAAGATCGGCATCACGATGAGGGTGAGGATCGTCAGCTGCCACGACAGGATGATCATCGACACGAACGCCGCGGTGACGGTGACGCTGTTCTGCAAAATCGATGTTGCGGTGTCGGTGAGGACGGTGCGGACTCCGGCGACGTCGTTGGCGAGCCTCGACTGGATGGCGCCAGTCTTGGTCGCGGTGAAGAACGCCAGCTCCATCTTCTGCAGGTGGGCGAACAGGTCGCTGCGCAGGTCGGCCATCGCCGAGTTGCCGATCGTCGCGGTCAACCAGTTCTGGCCGATGCCGATGAGCGCCGTCACGACGGGGATGACGCACATGCCCACCACGAGCCACGCCAGCAGGTGCACGCGGATGTCGCCGCTCGGCGGGAAGAGTGCCTTGTCGAAGACTGCCTTGGTCAGGAACGGCACGATCGACGTGAGGATCGCCGCGATGACGACAGCCACGGCGACGAAGGCCATCTTGGTCCGGTAGGGCTTCAGCATCAGGGCGATCCGGCCGAGGATGGGGGCGTTCGCCTCGGCAATCTCCTGCTCCGTCAGGTGCGTGATGCTGGGTCCGCTGCCGGGCCTCGCCATCAGCCGTCGATCTTGGTGAGCATCACGGCCGTCGAGCCACCGTCGACGGGAACGAGATCGGTGGTGCCCCACACGCCGACCTCGGTGCGCAGCATCGCCCAGATGAGCAGCCCTGCCGGGTCGGCGATGAACGACGGGTCGACGGCGAGCGTGAACTCGGTCGGTACCCCCAACACCTCGACGGCGGATGCGGCGAGCACCTCACCCTCGACGTCGACGAGCTTGACCGTCGCCACAGCGCCCGCGGGCATCGCGATGCGCTCGCGGAGGAGAACGGTGCCGGTGACGGTCAGAAGCGTGGGGGAAGGCATATGTCTAGGTTAGGCCCGTTCTGCGATCGCTTCATCGAAGGAGGTAGCCGGGCGGCCGAGCAGGCGGGTGATGTCTCCGCTCACGTGCTCGAGCTCTCCGTCGCGGATCGCGGTGTAGGTGCTGATCCACGCCGCGACCAGCCAGTCGGGTGCGCCGAGATGGGCTCGGCTAGCGCGGGCCTCCTCGAGCGTCTCGTCGACGAAGCTGTAGGTCCTGCCGGTGATCTCGGTGAGGACGGAGGCCACCTCGGAGAGGGTCAGTGCGTCGGGGCCGGTGAGGTCGTACTTGCGGCCCGAGTGCTCCCGGGGGTTGCGCAGCACCTGCGCGACGACGGCACCGACGTCGCGCTGCGACACCGCCGCGACGCGTCCTTCGCCAGCGGGACCGCGGATCACTCCGTCGGCGGCGAACATCGGCAGGACCTCGGCATAGAAGTTGTCGCGGAGGAGCGTCCACTCGAGGCCCGACGCGCGCAGATGGTTCTCCGTCGCACCGTGATCGCGGCCGAGGAGGAAGCCCGACTCGGCCGACGCTTCGACGAACGAGAGGTACACGACCTGGCGCACGCCGGCACGCACCGCCGAGTCGATGAAGTCGCAGTGCTGCTGGACGCGGTTCTCGTCCTCGGCGGCCGAGACCATGAACACCGTGTCGACCCCCGAGAGCGCGGCGGCGCACGCGTCGTTGTCACCGTAAGGCGCCTCGTGCACCTCGGACCCCTGCAGGTTCGGCGCACGCGATGCATCGCGGACGAGCAGGCGCACCGCGATTCCGGCGTCGGCGAGCAGGTGGGCGGCGATTCCACCGACGGCTCCGGTCGATCCGGTCAAGGCGATGGGGTTCATGCGAGGTGCAACCCCGCGGAGTCCCGGCTGATTCCGGTGATGGGCCTGTGTCAGGCCTTGAACCTGCGAAGTCGCAGGCTGTTGGTCACGACGAACACGCTGCTGAAGGCCATCGTGAGCCCGGCCAGCAGGGGGTTGAGCAGCCCGGCGGCGGCCAGCGGGATGGCGGCGACGTTGTAGGCGAAGGCCCAGAACAGGTTGCCCTTGATGGCCCGCAGGGTTGCCC
>NZ_JACMOM010000069.1 GCF_014378035.1 Aeromicrobium sp.
CCTGACGGCTGCGTGCTCACTCCCCGGGCGGTTGGCACGATCACCTGGGACGTACCGGACACCCGCCCCGGGCTACTCGCCGTCGATACAGGCGCTCGGTTCGGCGCTGGCGGCGCCACCGCAACAGCCGGTGGTTCTCCCATCTCCTATCGCGCGGTCGCCGGCGACACGCTCAACGACATCGCCGACCGCTTCGGTATCACGCTCGACGACCTCGGCTTCCTCAACCCCCTCACCAGCCGCCAGCTCCAGGCCGGCGACGAGCTGAACCTCCGGGAGGCGCTGCGCGGCGGCGCCTCGGTCCCGCCGCCCTCGGGCTAAACGCCGATCCAAGGCATACACCGCGGTCGTCCCTTATGACGAACCTTGAGCGGACGTCAGAGTCCGGACGGGATGTTGGTTCCCTGGTGGAATACGAGTCGCGGCTTGCCGTCGACGATCTTCCAAACCGAGCAACGTCGCGTCCAATTGGGCCCCACCTAGAGGCAGTAGGTCAAGAGGAACACTGCGTCGGCAAGTTCCACAACGTCCTGCTCAGTCATCTGAAACGACTCGAGATGGAACGACGCCTCTGGTTTGGCGAACCCCTCTCTGTCAACCTTGTATAGGGCACCGGGATCGTCCCGAATAGTGTCGTAGAGGTCGGGGAAGAGTTTTCCTTGACGAATGCAAATATGGCAGATCTCAGCTCGACCGGGCAGGCTGTAGGGATGGAAGATGTCCTCGATCCCCAGGTTCCCGAGCGTGCTCGGCGGCGGACCTATAAGGCCAAGTACAAACGCGACTTTCTGACCGAGTACGACAGCCTCGATCGGCAGGGCCGCGGCGCGCTGCTCCGCCGAGAAAAGCTGTATACCTCCTTGGTTGGCAAGTGGCGTGATCAGCGCGACAAGGGAGTTCTGGTGGCGTTGGCACGGCCGGCGGGCGCGCCACCCGCCAGCATCGCGGAGAAGGACGCGGCCCGGCTGCGGAAAGAGAATCTGCGGCTGTCGGGCGAGTTGGATACGGCGAGGCAGGTGATCGCGATCCAGGGAAAACTCTCGGCTCTGTTGGATCAACTCTCAACCAACAGCAGCGCGACGAGCACCGAGAAATAATCGACGCCACCGTCACCGAGCTCGTCCCCCTCGTCGGCATGCGAAACGCGTGCCTGGCCGTGGGACGGTCGCGGGCGACGCACTACCGTCACCACCCCCGCTCGCCGCGGCCCCGGTCTTCGCCGCGGCCCCGGCCGGAGCCGATGAAGCAACCACGCACGCTGACCGAGCCTGAGCGTGCCGCTGTTCTGGAGGTGCTGCGGTCGGACCGGTTCGTGGACAAGGCTCCGGCAGAGATCCAGGCGATTCTCCTCGACGAGGGCACCTACCTGTGCTCGGTAGCGACGATGTATCGCCTGTTGCGGGCCTACGGTGAGACCGGGGAGCGGCGTGCTCAGGCCGAGCACCCGGCACGCGTCACGCCCGAAACCTGGCATCGGAGACCAACATCGGCATAGTCACAATGTCGGCATAACACGACCAGACTTGCGAGGGCCCGGTGGCCAGGAGTTCGGGTTTGACCTTCGCCGGAGGCGTCGCCAGACGTCTGCGTTCGCGGGTCTGCCCGGCAGCCCACGCGATCCGATACATGGTCGACATTGACCCGTGATACCGGTCCTCGTCGAGCTCACGAGCCCAGGTCTGACAGATCGACAAATCCGCATACTGCGCCGAGTTGATCACCGCCAACACGCCTGCCCGTTCGTCCTCAGACAGCGTCGACGGCGGTTTGGCCCGCTCGGCCTGGGCCACCGGGTTCGTCTTTGGTGCCGGCGGATTCGCCCGCCGGTAATGGGTGGCCCGGGACCGGCCGGTCAACGCGCACGCCATCACCGCGGTGACCGACAGGGCGATCAACGCGGTGAACGCCCCATCCAGAATCGTCGCGCCGCTCACCGCCGGTTCCTCGCCTGCGGGTGGCTCTCGTCGTCGCTCATCGAGAGCAGCTCCACGAGCCTGTGCGCTTTTCCCATCACGTCCAGCGCTGCTTGGGTTTGTTCCAACTGCCGGGCCAGGCGCTTGTTCTCGGCCTCGGACTTCACCAACTTGGCCGACGCTGACGAGTCCTTCGACCGGGGTTACGGTTCGCCGGCCGCCGCCGCATCCCGGGCCCTGGCCCACTCGGCAACCTGGGTCTGATGGATCCCCTCACGCCGCAGCACTGCGGACTTCTCCCCATGAGGAGCCGCCTCGTACTCGACCAAAACACCTTCCCGGTACTCCGCGGTGAAGGACCGCCGAGTCGGCTTCGGTGCCGGATCAACACCATCGACCAGCGATGGTTCTGGGGCTTGTGGATTCAACATGATTATGTCCGATCCCCGCCCTCTCAAAAGGTCACCCCTCAACGAACGGGGTGTCTCATCTCAGCCTGACAGAGAGGGAGAACATGCGATTGGGTCCAATCACTTGACGTGGTCGCCAGGTAGGAGTCCCAGGCAGAGGTCACATCGTCGCCGAGTTTCAACGCGAACGGGTTACTGGTTCGAGCCCAGTGATAGCCGCCCCATGAGTGATTGGCACTCGCCGCTGTGGCGCCGAACACCAAACTGAGAAGAGCCGCAATGACGGCTAGTTGAGTCCGCGGACGTGGTGTACGACGAGCCCGTTGTTGAGCGTGGCGTCGTGAACTGTCAGTCAGTCTTGGAGACGGCGCTCGGCAACGAGAAGCGGGTGTGGCCCGGGCTCTCGCCCCGACCACACCCGCTGACCGTCTTCTAGGTCAGAAGCCGCTGACGTTGAGCCGTCCGCCGGTGACCGTCTTGCCGCTGAGGGAGGCCGTCGGGACGACCGAGCTCAGGATCGCGCTCTTGATCTGCGCCGCTGTCGCACCGGGGTGCGTGGA
>NZ_JACMOM010000391.1 GCF_014378035.1 Aeromicrobium sp.
CGACGTTCCGGAGGGCATCGTGTTGCGTGGCGTGACCAGGAAGTTCTCGGGCACGTGGGAGGACCACATCCCGTTGGTGGGACGCTTCACGCCGTCGCTTGAGGTGACGGGTTCCGACGGCAAGGTCGCGAAGCAGGAGCTCGACGCGATATGGGTCATTCCATCGTGGCTCTACCTCCTCGCCCTTGCAATCGCACTGGGAATTCCGATCTGGCTGCGCATCCGATCGCGCCGCCACTACAGCGCGTTGCTCGCGCGGCTCGATGCTGCTGAAGCGAGGTCGACCGACGATTCCGACGACTGGGGCGACGACCAGTACTGAATGACGGATTGTTGATGGTCCGGATGGACGACCGTGAAGCACAGGGGGGTGCGCGATTCGTCTTCGGTGGGCAGGAAACCACCAGCACATCACCAAGTCATGCGACGAACGTGCCGCCTCGGAATCGAAGCGGCATACCAGTCGCCCGAGGGGCCCCGTGAAGACGAACATCATGTCGACCTTGCCTACTGCTTGGCGCTTCAAGCGGGGGGCGAGCGTATCCCTCGCATATTCGCTGCTGGTGTGCATCGTGGCGTTACTGGCCGTCGCTCCTGAGGCTTCTGCCGCGGAGCGAGCAAAAGGCGACCTGGCGCCCTTGTGCAAGCCCGGCGTGACACGCACCCCGCACGCAGATTTCCAGGCGAACGACAAGCTGCTCGTGCTGCCGCCGTCAGAGGAGTTGACGCTCCAAGCGGGCGAACACGTGGCGAGGTGTCTCGGCATCAACAACCGTACGTCCGGCGCCATGCACGTGACGCTCCGTGTTGTCGACATCGAGCCGTCAAGACGAGCCGAGTCGGTGCTCGAAGTCGTCGACAGTTACAAGTACGGCACCTCGTCATGGATTCAGCTTGCGCAAACGACGCTGGATATCGCCCCCGGCGAAGACGTGCTCATCTCGTACACGATCGACGTGCCGATCGGCGCATCGGTCGGAAGCAACTACGGCGGCATCGAAGTGCGAGGCAAGCCCACGCGGCAGCAGGGCTTGGGGGTCGTGCCCTCGATCGTTTCGCAGGTACTCGTGACGGTGCCGGGCGAGAAGGTTACGGGCGGGCGCGTCATCGGCGTTCGCGGTCCCACGGTGTTGAAGCACGGCTCATCGGGCGTGTTTCGTTTCGAGTACCGCAATGAGGGATCGGTGACCGATCACGTCAGCGGTGATGTGAAGTTCCGCAGTTCGCTCGGCGGCAGGGTTGTCGCCACGTCGCGGTACCAAGAGGGGCGCGTGCTCCGAAACGGTGCACGTGCATTCACGACGACTTGGTCAGACGCGCCGTGGATCGGTCGCTTCACGCCCACGCTCACCGTGCGCACCGACTCGGGCACCAAGCAGGTGGAGTTCAAATCGGTGTGGGTCGTGCCACCGACCTTGTACGTGCTGCTCCTCATCGCACTCATCGTGCTGGCGATCGCCGCATGGCAGTGGAGTAGGTGGCGCGACCGTCGCTGGCTGGCCGAGGCTGATGCTGCAGACGAAGCCGGATACGCGGATTACGACGATGTGCCCTCGGCGTGACCGGTACCGATCAGATGTCGACGACGGTGAACTTCGCCGCGCCGGCATGAGTGTCCGTTGGTAGGACATTGCCATTCACGACGTCGCCCAAGTGCTCATGATCGAACTGTCGTTCGCGATTCGGGTGATGTAGGTGAAATTGGTCGAAGCCGGCGCACCTGATGCGGCGCAGTCGGAGACCGCGGTGGCGACCGTGCCTTGCGAACGGTGCGCCGCCGCCGCTGTCTCCGAGAGCGCACTCGTGCGTGGCGTCGTCGGTTGCGCCGACGCTGACATTCCCGCACTCCGCTCGTCATCGCGGTAGGTGCGGTCGACACGATCGTGACGGCCACGTTGCCGGTTGGCGCGGCGTCAGCGGAGCCGAGCGGTGATCAGCCGGTGGCGGCCAGCCTCCCCTAGATGAGGAGGGCGAGGACACCACCGGCCAGCCAGCTCAG
>NZ_JACMOM010000070.1 GCF_014378035.1 Aeromicrobium sp.
GTCCTGGCCCGGTTCTACTCCCAGTAGGACGGCTCGCGGTTCTTCAGCAGGCGGATGACGACGACGGTGAGGGGCATGACGAGCAGCTCGACGCCGCACTTGTAGACGAAGCCGACCACGAAGTAGTTCCAGAACCCGCCCATCGTCGTGATGCCGATGGCTGACGACGCGATGGCACAGAAGATCAGGGTGTCTGCCGCTTCGCCGACGCCCGTCGAGCTCGCAAGGCGTGCCCACAGACGCGGCTCGGCACTTCGGGCCTTCATCCGCACCAAAACGTAGGAGTTGAGGAACTGGCCGGTCACGTAGCCGAGCACGCTCGCGAGGACGATCTGCGGCACGAAACCGAGCACCGCGGAGTAGGCGTCCTGGTTGGGGTAGAACGACGCGGCCGGCGCGTGGTCGACCACGAGGAAGGTCAGCGCCGCCAGGATTGCCATGGCGAAACCGGTGAAGATCGCCCGGCGTGCGGCCCTGAAGCCATAGACCTCCGAGATGACGTCGCCGAGGATGTAGGCCAGCGGAAACAGGAACGCGCCCCCGTCGGTGATGACCGGCGAGATCTGCACCGACCCCAGCGAGAAGTGCCACGACCCGAACTCGATGCCTTTGGTGGCGGCGATGTTCGACACCACGAGCACGACACAGAAGAGCGCGAGGATGATGTCGAAGTACGACGATCCGCGAGAGGCGTACCGGATTCGGCGGTCGGGCTGAGCGGAGGTGGCCGGCGAACTCATGGCCTCATCCTTACACTTTCCCATCTCTCTGGGAGAATCTAGGTATGACTGCCGACCTGCCCATCCACACCGACGTCCTCGTCGTCGGCGCGGGGCCCGCAGGCTCCGCCGCGGCTGCGTGGGCGTCCCGGTTCGGCATGGACACGGTGCTCGCCGACGCTGCGACGTTCCCCCGCGACAAGACCTGCGGCGACGGCCTCACACCCCGCGCGATCGCCGAGCTCGACCGTCTTGGTCTTGGGGAATGGGTGCTGTCGCACGGCACCAACCGCGGCCTCCGCGCTGCCGGATTCGGTCAGGAGCTGTTGCTCCCGTGGCCCGGCGGATCGCTGCCCGACTACGGCTCGGCGGTTCCTCGCACTGAGCTTGACGACCGCATCTTCCGCATCGCCATCGAGGCCGGGGCCCTCCCTCTCGAGGGTGCTCGCGCGGTCGACGCCGAGCGTGACTCCGCGGGACGGGTCACCGCCGTGACGTTCACGATCGGCAAGGCCCGCACCCCGCACACCATCACCTGCAACCGGCTCATCGTCGCCGACGGTGTGCGTTCTCCGCTCGGCCGTGTGCTCGGCCGAGCGTGGCACCGCGAGACCGCCTACGGGGTGGCCGGTCGCTCCTACATCAAGTCCGGGCGCAGCGACGACCCCTGGATCTCTTCGCACCTCGAGCTCCGCGGCGAGGATGACGAGCTGTTGCCCGGCTACGGCTGGATCTTCCCGCTCAGCGACGGCGAGGTCAATCTCGGCGTGGGTGCACTCGCCACTGCCAAACGTCCGGCCGAGCTGCAGATCCGCCCGCTGATGGAATATTACGCGAGTCTGCGCCGTGAGGAGTGGGACCTGAGCGGCGAGCTGCGTCTGCCCACCAGTGCCCTGCTGCCGATGGGCGGCGCCGTGTCGGGTGTCGCCGGGCGCAACTGGGTGCTGGTGGGCGACGCCGCCGGCTGCGTCAACCCCCTCAACGGTGAGGGCATCGACTACGGCCTCGAGACCGGCCGCGAGGCCGCCGAGCTGATGCGCCACCAGACCGACCTCGCCGATGCCTGGCCAGCCCTGCTCACCAGCCACTACGGCGAGGCGTTCTCGATCGCCAGACGACTTGCCGGCATGATCACCGTGCCGGGCCTGCTGCCCGCCGCGGGACCCGTTGGCATGCGGTCACACCGCATGATGACGTTCGCGCTCCGGGTGATGGGCAACTTCGTCACCGACGAGGACCGTGACCTCACGGCTCGTCTGTGGCGCTGGGCCGGACGTCAGTCGGTCCGGCTCGACGCCCGGCCGCCGTTCACGTCCTGACCATCTTCTGTCCCGGACGCGACAAGGGCCCAGCCGGAGCTGAGCCCTTCACCTCACGTGCATGGCGCCCTACGCGTCAGGCGGATTTTTCTTCCTGCTCAGCTCCGGGATCTTCTCGCCCGACTCCGTGAAGGAGAGGATGGTGAAGACCGTGAGCGCGATGCCCGCGATCCAGAGGAGGTAGCCGGACCAGCCCGGTCCGACGTCGAGACCCGGCAGGTCCGACCCGGCGGGAAACAGTGCGCGCAGGATCAGCAGCACGGTGCCGAGTGCAGCGGTGCCGGCAGCCACCAGGTTCCACGGCACACCGGCTGGGAGCGAGTCCTTGGCGAATGCCTTGACCCCCACGATGGCGGTCGACGCCACCAGCAACAGCATGCCGAGCTTCGCGTAGCTGGTCCAGGCGTTGAACCCACCAAGGGAGCTTCCGATGGTGCTGGGTCCCGGCCCGTCGTAGGACTCGACGACGTACTTGCTGATGAACGACAAGATGATGGCGACGCCACCGGCGGCCAGCGCACCCTGGTCGAGCTTGCCCAAGGACTTGAAGTCAGCAGCCATGGCAATTTTCTCCCAGTGATGAATGTGTGAGTCGAATGTAATGCCATCCAACCCGAACGAACAGTCATTCCACACCATGCCTGCGCCACGTCTCGCGGGTGGTGCGGGGCGTAGGTTTTTCCCATGACGACTGCTCCTGTTCTCACGCTCAACGACGGGCACCTGATGCCTGCCCTCGGATTCGGTTCCTACTCGATCAAGGATCCCGATCTCTTCACCGAGGCCATCGCCTCGGGCTACCGCCTGCTCGACACCGCCAAGAGCTACGGCAACGAAGCGGAGGTCGGCCGGGGCGTCGCACAGTCATCCATCCCGCGCGACGACGTGTTCATCACGACCAAGCTGCCCGGCACCGATCACGGCACCGATGCACCGCAGCAGTCGCTCGAGGGCTCCCTCGAGCGGCTCGGAGTCGACCACGTCGACCTTTACCTCATCCACTGGCCGCTCCCCCGCATCGACAAGTACGTCGAGACGTGGCAGGCGCTGATAAAGCTGCGCGACCAGGGTCTCACCCGGTCCATCGGCGTCTCCAACTTCCTGCCCGAGCACCTCGACCGCATCATCGCCGAGACCGGCGTCGCCCCCGCGGTCAACCAGGTCGAGCTGCACCCGTACCTGACCCAGACGGCGCAGCGATCGGCACACGAGAAGCATGCGATCATCACCCAGAGCTGGACGCCACTGGGTCGTGGCACAGGCCTGCTCGAGGAGCCCGTCCTGCTGCAGATCGCTGACAAGCACGGAGTCACGCCGGGCCAGGTCGTCCTGCGGTGGCACACCCAGATCGGCGCTGCACCCATCCCCAAGTCGGCAACGCCCGAACGCTTTCGCAGCAACCTCAACAGCTTTGCGTTCACGCTCGACGACGACGATCTCGCTGCCATCGCGACGTTGGACAACGGACATCGCATCGGAGGCGACCCGGCCGTGTACGAGGAGTGACGACGGTCGACGCCACTACTGGACTCGTCACCCCAGCGCCGTCCCTGCTGACCTGTCTGTCCCCATCGTTAGTGTGGGCGGGTGCTTCGAATCGCCACCGTCAACGTCAACGGCATCCGCGCCGCCTTCAACAAGACCCGCGGACAAACCTTGGGTCTCGGTGAGTGGCTCGCCTCGCGCGATGCTGACATCGTCACGCTGCAGGAGGTCCGGGCACCCGACGTCATCATGCGCGGCATCATCGCCGACTCGGGTTATCACGTCGTGCACACGGAAGCTGCGGCCAAGGGTCGGGCCGGCGTGGCCGTGCTGAGCCGAGCCGAGCCGGTCGACTCACGAGTGGGCAACGGCGATGTCTACTTCGACGACTCCGGTCGCTGGATCGAGTCCGACATCCCGCTCGCCGACGGCTCGACGCTCACCGCCGTGTCTGCCTACGTCCACTCCGGTGAGGTCGGCACCCCTCGGCAGGACGACAAGTACCGTTTCCTCGACCGCATGACGGTGCGCCTCGCCGAGATCCGTGCGTCCGGAAACCACGGCATCGTCACCGGAGACCTCAACGTCGGACACACCGAGCGCGACATCAAGAACTGGAAAGGCAATCGTGCCAAAGCCGGGTTCCTGCCCGAGGAGCGCGCCTACTTCGACCGCTTCTTCGGCGAGCTCGGATGGGTCGACGTGCACCGCCTGGTCGCAGGCGATGTCGACGGTCCCTACACCTGGTGGTCAATGCGCGGGCAGGCGTTCGACACCGACACGGGCTGGCGCATCGACTACCAGATCGCCACACCCGAGCTCGCTGCCACCGCCTCGTCGGCCGTCGTCGACCGGGCGCCCAGCTGGGCCGAGCGCTGGTCCGACCACGCGCCATTGGTGGTCGACTACGAGTTGTGACCGACCGGGCAAGGCGAATTGCATAAGCACCTGATATATTTAGTTGCATGTCGCAACCGCAGAATCTTGATTTGGCACAAGTGTTGCGTGACTTCGCGTTGTCGATCGTGCGCGACAGCCCGCAGGGGTCGCTCAGCCGCACATCGGCCGCGACGCTCTCGCTGCTCGACCGGTTCGGCCCGCAACGCATCACCACCCTGGCCGATCGCGAATCGGTGTCCCAGCCGGCGATGACCGGCCTGGTGCAGCGACTCGAGGCCTCCGGCCTCGTCACCCGCCGCATCGATCCCGACGACGGACGCGCCGCCCTGATCCAGATCACCCCCACCGGCACCGAGGTGCTCACCGAGCGACGCCGCCGACATGACGACGCCATCACCGCCCGCATCGCTCACCTGTCCCCCGGCGACCGTGCGGCACTTGCCGCGGCCGCCACCGCCATCGTCAATCTCACGGAGTCTCATGTCCTCTGACACCCAGCCTTCCGACACCCACACCTCGGGCGGCGCAAGCCTGTTCAACCAACCCAGGGCCGTCTACGCGGTGGCCTTCGCCTGCGTCATCTCCTTCATGGGCATCGGACTCGTCGACCCGATCCTGCCGGCCCTCAAGACCCAGCTCGATGCCACCGAGAGCCAGGTGACCCTGCTCTTCACGAGCTATCTAGTCGTCACCGCAGTCGCGATGCTCGTGACCAACTGGGTGTCGAGCCGCCTCGGCGCCAAACGGACGCTCCTCACCGGCCTCGTCATCATCGTGATCTTCGCGGCGCTCGCCGGCTCGGCCGACTCGATCTCCGGCATCGTCGCCTTCCGCGCGGGCTGGGGCCTCGGCAACGCCCTGTTCATCGCCACCTCTCTCGCGGCCATCGTGTCGAGTGCGCGCGGCGGGTTCGCCGGCGCGATCATCCTCTACGAGGCGGCACTCGGACTCGGCATCGCCGCCGGACCGCTCGTCGGCAGCGTCCTGGGCAACATCAGCTGGCGCGGGCCCTTCTACGGGGTGTCGGTCCTGGTGGCCATCGCCCTGGTGGGCACGTTCTTCCTGCTGCCCGCCACGCCGAAGCCCGAACAACGCACGGCACTGAGCGCACCATTGCGCGCGCTCACGCATCGCGGCCTGCTGACGATGAGCATCACCGCGCTGCTCTACAACTGGGGCTTCTTCACGATGCTCGGCTACGCGCCCTTCCCGATGGGACTGTCGATCACCGCGCTGGGCTGGGTCTTCTTCTGCTGGGGCATCTTGGTCGCGTTCTTCTCGGTCATCGGCGCTCCGTGGCTCCAGCGACGTTTCGGTACCGCGCGGTCGCTCTACGGCTCACTGACACTCTTCGCGATCGACCTCGGCGTCATGGCTGTCAGCCCCACCAACCAGACGCTGATGATCGGATGTGTCATCTCGGCCGGCATCTTCATCGGCATCAACAACACGCTGATGACCCAGGCCGTCATGATCGTCTCCCCCATCGAGCGTCCGGTGGCCTCCGCCGCCTACGGATTCGTCCGCTTCCTCGGCGGGGGTCTTGCGCCCTTCGCCGCCGGCAAGCTGGTCGAGCACTTCACGGTGCACGTGCCGTTCGCCCTTGCAGCCGTCACGGTGCTGCTCGCCGTCGCGGTGCTCGCCACCGGACACCGGATGCTCACCAACGCCGACGCCGGACTCACCGAGGACGGTCACACGGTCGAGAAGCTCGACGACGTCGAGGGAGAGATCGCGGATGAGTTCGGTGGAGCATCCGGCGCCATCGACGAAGCGTCCCGCGCTCGCTGACACTCACAACCCGTCCGCCACCCCGCCCCAGCAGTGGAGCGAGCGGGGGCGCCAAAGGGGGGCGCGCACCCCTGATGCGCGCCCCCCGTCCTTGGTGTCAGATCAGTTGAACTTGACCTGCAGCGAGGTGCCTTCCTCTTTCGTGACCCGCACCTTGAGGCCGGTCTTCGGCAGCTTGACGCCATGGTTGGGCAGCTCGGCGAACCAGTACTTCTTGGTGTCGTCGAACAACGGCTTGGCCGCCTGCCCGCGGATGTAGCTCGGCGTGCCTGCCGTGTGCAACGTCATCGAATCGGCCTTGTGCAGCGAGAACGGCGCGTCGTAGACCTGGACCCGCGCGCGCCACGGTGCACCCGTCGCGATGTTGATGAACGGCGACGGGTTGGCGTCGATCGGCAGGTTGCGACCCGATCCCGGGTGCACGGACGTGTTGTTGTCCAGCACCGAGGTGTCCCAGTAGGAGATCAGCAGGCCATGACCGTACTTGTAGTGCTCGACGAAGTCCGGCTTCGTGTTCCCGAAACCGAAGTTGTAGGGCCCTGTCAGCAGGTACTTGTCATAGCTGACGTACGACCGGTGGCCCATGACGTAGTAGTTGTCATAGAGCTCGGTCGAGACCGCACCGACGGTCGAGAAGCCGTCGAAGGTCCAGGCGGGACCGCCCTCCTCGGCACCATCGGTCAGCAACGTCTCACTACCGGCCTTCACCGTGAGGTCGTCGACGAACAGCCCAGCACCGGCGACACCGCCATCGGTCTTGTAGTAGAAGCGCAGCTTGACCTTCTGCCCGTCGTAGGCGCCGAGCGGAACGTTGAGGTCTGCCCAGGTGGCCTGCACCCCGTCGATGGCCGGCGAACCGGAGGCATCATCGGGAATCGGCGTGCCGTTGATCGTGCCGTCCAACGACTTCCAGGTCGCCCCGTCGTCGGTGGACGCCTGGACGTAGGCGTAGTCGAAACCGGCCTCGGTGTCGAAGCGAACCTTGGCGTCGAGCACTCCGCCGGTCTTGCCGGTGAGGTCGACGTCGGTCGACATCGAGTTGGCGAGGTCGTCACCCGAACCGGAGAAGAACTGCTTGGTCCCCGACGCAGGTGCACCGTTGTCGATGGAGACTTCCTTCTTCGGAAGCACCACGACCGCGCCCTGTGCCTTCTTGGTGTTGTACTCCTGCGGGCCGAGCTCGAGCGTCTTCTTCTGCTTCGTCTCCACTGTCTCGTAGTCGAGCCAGCCGAGCTGGAGCTTCTCCCACGCGCCGAAGTCGCCGGGACGTGTACCGAGCGACTCACCCTTGGCGTTGAGCCTGCTCTGCGCCATCAGGGTCCAGTACTCGTTGGAGTTGTCCCCACCACCGGAGGTGTCGTACGCGTCCGGCAGACCGAGGTCGTGGCCGTACTCGTGGACGAAGACCGACAGGCCACCGTTCTCGGGCTGCGCGGTGTAGTCGCCGACCCAGACTCCGGTGCTGCCGATTTGGGTTCCACCGAGCCTGTTCTGCTCCGGACCCGTGATTCCAGCGTCGGTGCCGAAGGCGTACCAGCGGTGCGACCAGATGGCATCCTCACCCTGTTGCGGGTCGCCGTCTGCCTGGTCGCCACCGGCGTGCACGATCTGGAAGTGATCGATGTAGCCGTCGGGCTCGTTGAAGTCGCCGTCACCGTCGAAGTCGTAACGGTCGTACTTGTCGTACGTCGCGATGGTGGCCTTGATCTGGGCGTCGGACTGGCCGGCTGCCTTCTGATCAGCGACCCATGCGGTCAGCGAGTCCTGAATCAGGTTCCACACTGTGCGGTACGACTCGTCGCGGCCGTAGCGCGCCTCGTTGTAGGGAACCTTGACCCAGTCGGACACCGTGCCATCGACCGTGTAGCGCCCTGAGGACTGGGTCTCGTAGTAGGTCTTGACCGACTCTGTGCCCTTGTCGTTGCCGAAGTAGAGGTTCTGGAAGTGCGCGCGGTCAAAGTCGGGCTGCCAGACCGTGGAGTTGTCCTTGGTGCGGTCAGGAGCGGGGATCTTGTTGTGAAGGGGGCCGTCGAAGGTCGCCGGTCCGGGCACCGTCGGGTCGGAGTCCTGGTCGGGGAAGTCAGGGTGACGCTGATCGCCAAACTCAGCGAGGATGACGAAGATCTTGTCCGCCCGTTCCTGCTTGAGCTCGACGTACTGGTCCTGCTGCTTCTTTCCGCGGATCGATGCGAGCGTCTTCTTTGACGCCTTCTTGTTGGCGAGTGCGGCTGCGTCAGCCGGGCTGTAGCCCTTGCCGACCTTGACCACGGTGGCGCCGTCTTTCTGCACCGGCTTGGCATCGCCGTTGATGACCGAGGTGATGCCCGACTCGCGGAGTGCACGCCGCTTGTCCTCCAACGGGTTGGCGAGATCGTCCTGAACCCTCTCGGCACGGTCGTTGCCGCCGACCGGTGGCGATGTCGAAGTTGCCGCGGTGCCCGGTGACGCGTACGCCAGACCGAGAGATGCTGCGAGTGCGAGGCCGACGAGACCTGAGGTCACACGCTTCACTGTTCCCCCTGTTGATTACTTCGGTGAGTGGCCGAACGGTTGCTCGACCGGTGATCGCGCGCGCCCTCGTGAGGCGAGCGGTGCGCACCGTGAACCAACTTAGGGAATTTTCAGGTTGAATTGCAGTCTTGACTTTGGCAACAATTGACCATATAAGCCTAGTCAATTATTACTAGGATCTATTTAGGACTAAAGTCCCCCAAAGGTCCTCATCGTGCTTTACCGTCGTCGCAGGGAGAAATAAAGTCGAGGGAGATGCACGATGAATAAATTATCGTTGAAAATGCTATTGATGGCTCGTCTGGTCGCAGTGGCGATCCTGGCGGTTGCCTTCGCGCCGAGCCCAGCGCCCGCCGCTACTGTGACATCGAGCACATATGAGAGCCAAGTGGTGTCGCGAACCAACGCCATTCGCAGCGCTCACAACCTCGCGACGCTGAGGACGAAGCAGTGCGTCGACAACTACGCCGAGAGCTGGAGCCGATGGATGGCCAGGCACAAGAGACTTGTGCACCAGAGCCTCTCCAAGGTCTTGGACGCGTGCGACCTGACCGGCGTTGCCGAGAACATCGCCGTGGGCTTCACCTCCGGCAACAGCGTCCTCAAGGCATGGATGGCGTCGCCGGGCCATCGCACCAACATCCTTCGCTCGAAGATGCGCTACATCGGCGTCGGAGCGACGCAGGACTCGAACGGCAGGTGGTGGGTCTCTCAGGTGTTCGGCACCAGGAGATGAGCCGACCGAAGGTTGGCTGAGCCCACGAGACCCGCCACTGCCCGCGAACATCCTCAGCTCGACGATGCGCCACACCGGCATCAGAGCAACACAGGAATCGCACGGCAGATGGTGGGTCTCTCAGGTCTTCGGCACCAGCAGACAGGCCGATTGACAGGGACCCACTACGAGTGACCGCCCTCGTCCCACACGTGACAGCCGAACTCCGCGCCCGTGTCGGTGGCCAGGTAGGTCACATCGGGGTCGGGATGCGCGCTCGGGGCAGAGAGCCGGTGCGCGGGAAAGCGGCGGTAGGCCTCGGCCAGGCTCGCAGAATCGATCTCGAAGGACGACTCGTCCATGACAGGCTCCTTTGCTCAACACGTGTCACCCCGGACGATGACATGAGGTTTCCCTCATGTTCGACGATATCGCCTCTTTCCGGTCGTTGGCACCTCTACCCCTCGGTAATCTGCAGGGCGAGCCTCAGAGCGTGACCCGAAGAATTCGGTCGTCATCCTTGCCGGGTGCGCGGCGACCGTCGGTGTTGCTCGTCGTGACCCACAGCGCACCGTCCGGAGCCGTCGTGACGCTGCGGATTCGCCCCTCGTCGCCGGCGAAGTAGGCCTTTGGCGTGCCCGCGCGCTCAGCCTTGAGGGGCACCGCGAAAACGCACTCACCTTGCAGCGCTCCGACGAACGCCGTCGATCGGGTGATGGCCAAGCCCGACGGCGAGCACTCGTCGGTCTGCCAGACGGCCTTCGGGTCGAGGTAGCCGGCGGCGCCGGAGCGCCCCTCGACGTTGGGCCAACCGTAGTTGCCACCTGCGGCAATGAGGTTGAGCTCGTCGGACTTCTTGTCGCCGAACTCGGTTGCCCACAGCCGGCCCCTCGCGTCGAAGGCCAGCCCCTCGATGTTGCGGTGACCGTACGACCAGGTGCGGTTGTCGAACGGGTTGCCGGTGGCCGCTGCCCCGTCTTGCGTGATGCGCATGATCTTCCCGGCGAACGACCCTTTGTCCTGAGCCAGCTCACTCTGCTCGGCGTCGCCGGTGGACACGTAGAGCCGCCCCTGGGCGTCGAACAGCAGACGGCCGCCGTGATGGTGCAGGCTCGTGGGGATGCCGGGCAGGATCGCCACCGGCTTGCCGAGACCGTTGTCCGAGAGCCTCATCCGGACTACCCGGTTGTCCGATGCCGCGGTGATGTAGGCGAAGAGAGTGCTCTCGTCGCCGGGGGCCAACGCGATACCCAGAAGGCCGCCTTCTCCACCGGGGGTGCCACCGACGACTCCGCCGACCTCGCCGAGGGTCGTGACCTTTCCTTCAGTCGAGATGCGCACCACGGTGCCCTCATCGCGCTGGGAGACCAGCGCATCGCCATTGGCCAGGAAGGCGATGCCCCACGGGACATTGAGGCCTGAGGCGACAGTGGCGGCGACCCGTGGACTGGTGCTTGTCGGGACGGCAGCGCTTGGAGTATCAGGAGTCTCTGCGGGGGGCGTGGCGGACGTGCGTGGCGTGCTCTTGCCATCGTCGCCCCTGCCGCCGCAACCCAGCAACGTCGCCGCACCGACCGTGGCGAGTCCGGTCAAGAAGGTTCGTCGTTCGACCATGAGTCGATGATGCCCGTCCAGCACAAGTTCTGCGTCGGACGCGAGAGACCCTTGGCAGCCGCCCGGATCACGTCCGGACGATGCCAAGGGCCATCACACTCCCGCTGGCCGTCTACTGCCCGACCAGGGCTCCCTCCCATTGCGTTCAGTGCTGACTAGAGTCTGCCTCTGAAAGGCTTGCGGTGGGAGGGTTTTACGACCATTCCTCCGGTATGCGCGGGCGAGGTTCGATCAGGCCAGTGCTCGACGCATCTGGTTGAGCCGTGCGCGGTACTCGTTAGCCGGCAGATGGTCGACGTTGAGGGGCGGATCGAGCTCGGAGACGACCTGCTGCTCGAGGTTGCGCAGCTCACCGGACTCAAGGCTGGGCCACACCGCGATGGACAGGTGCTCGGTCATCCACGACGTCAGGCGCGGATCTTCGAGGGAAGACATCCGCAGGTACTCGCGCAGCACAGTGGCCAGCGTCATGCGGAAGGTCGAGGCCCGCGCCCGCCCGTGCAGCTGGATGCGCTCGACGTGATCGCGCAGATTCAGCACGGGGTCGGCGAGAGACTGCCAGCTGGGGCCGCCGACCTGGCCGACGAAGATGAGCCCGGAACGCACCGGAAGCAGCAAGCACCTGTTGAGATCACGAGCACCGACCGGATCGACGAACCAGCCGTAGAGACCAGGCAAGTCGGGAAGGCTGGCCAGCTCGCTCAGGGGAACCGCGTGCTGGAGATCGGAGAGGTGGAGGCTGGCCGGGTTGTCGACGTGAAGGGGCACGACCGGTGCGACCTCGGCGGCTTCGATGGTCGTCAGGAACAGAGGTGTCGCGACCTTCTCCTTGACGAGATCGTCGGCGCGTGTGGTGCCCGACGCAACGGGCTCAGAGGATGCCGGCGCACCGCGGGAGAAAGTGCGGGCGGTCGAGGCAATGCTGCCTGCCGACACGACTGCGCCGACATTTTGCAGATCAGCGAACAACGGGTCGATGAAGGCGTCGGGGGCATCGAGTCGGACATGCATGCCCTCAAGGGAACCCGTGAGCGACTGCAGGCGTGCCACGACCCAGCTCGCCCAGACGATCCGGTAATCCGGGTCCATCTCGGCAAGGGTGCGGGAGTCGGGTGAAACCCATTCGTCGGGTGCCAGAAGCCCGTGCTCGGCGGACAGGACGAACCACTCGCTCCCGCTCAGCTCGGCGTTGACCCGACTCAGCTGGAAGGAGACGTCACGAAAGACTTCTTTGGCCGGCGCAGGCACGTTGACGCGCTCGCCCACGCTGCCCAGCAGCACGATGTCAGGGATGTCGGCGTCACGTACCGGTGCGTCGGTGGCGGGCCGGGTCGCCGCATCGAGGTTTGCTGCCGAGCGATGGCCGGCCTTCGTTACGCCGTCCGGGTGTACAGCTCTGTCGGACACAGCACTGTCGGTCGCAGGGTTGCTCGACGGGACGACGGACGCCAACGTGAGACTGGACCCAGCGCGGACGTCGCCGTGGGGATCTTCACCGCGCTCGGCGAGGGGGATGGACCGGTACTCACCGCGTGCGACCCTGCGGAACAGCGGCGCACGCTGCGCGAACTGCACGTGCTTGGTGCGCCCACCTTCGGTAAGCCCGATGAGGTGGGCGCGGATGGTGGCCTCGTTGACGTCCGGGTAGTGCTGGTCGAACCAGTCGCGGACCTGCTCGTACCTGAACACCTCGGGCAGTGCACCAGCGCAATCGTGCATGATCTGCCACACCGGCTTGTCGTACTTCACGACCCGCTCCCCGTACGCCGAGACCCCAAAAAGTGCGACATGAAACGAACCTCGTTCATCAAGCTCTCCGGTCGAACTAGACATCGTGGCCATCAGGGCACGCACCGCCAACAAGCCACCTATACGCGTCAAGAGAACCCACCGACCGGGCCATGACGAGCAATGGTCAAAAATTTTTGGAAGTTTGATGTCGCAGCGCGGTGGGAATGTCCCGCACCTACGGCCCGTTGAACAAGAGGTACCGAGTTTTCCACGGAGAGGCAGTTATGAGCACCGTCACCCTGACCAAGGACACCATCGACGACGTCATCAGCGGCGAGGGCATCACTCTCGTCGACTGGTGGGCAGAGTGGTGTGGACCCTGCAAACAGTTCGGTCCCGTCTTCGAGGCGGCGAGCGAGCAGCACAGCGATGTCGTCTTCGGCAAGATCGACACCGAAGACCAGCAAGAGCTCGCCGCAGGCGCCCAGATCAGCTCCATCCCCACGCTGATGGCGTTCCGCGACGGCATTCTGGTGTTCTCGCAGCCGGGTTCGCTTCCCGCTGCCGGCCTGGAGCAGATCATCACGGCCGTCAGGGGGCTGGACATGGACGACGTGCGTCGTCAGATGGCCGAGCAGGAAAGTGCGTCCCCCGACGCCGCGCAAGGCTGAACATCTAGGTTCGGAACAGCGGCGAGGACGCCCGCAGGTCGGTCGACCTGCGGGCGTTTTGCGTTGGCGCTAGCGTGACGATGTGATTTTTATCGTCGTCAAGTTCAGGACCAAGCCCGAGTGGACTGACCGCTGGCTCGAGCTGGTGCGTCCGTTCACCGAGGCCACCCGCGGCGAGATGGGCAACAAGTGGTTCGAGTGGTCACGAAGCGTCGACCACCCCGACGAGTTCGTGTTGGTCGAGGCTTTTGATGATGATGCGGCAGGGGCGCACGTCGGTAGTGAACACTTCAAGGCTGCGATGAAGACCATGCCACAGGCGCTGATGTCCACGCCGAAGATCGTCAGTCAGGGAGTCGATCAGGACGACTGGAACGAGATGGGCGAGTTCGCGGTCGTCTGATCGGCGAGATTGCCGTTGTGGTCAGAGCCTTTCGGCGTACGTGGTTGCGGTGCGCGCAACCTTGCTGGCGTAAGGGACGCTGCGGTTGTACGTGAGAACGGCGCGTGACCACCCCTTCGACCCGCCGAGGTCTCCCCCGGCGTGGCAGAGGTAGCGGGCGGCGCCGAGCGCCGCGTCGTCGAGGTCGTGCGGATCTTTGCGGCCGTCACCGTCGCCGTCGGCGCCCCACCTCGCCCAGGTGGTCGGAATGAACTGCATCGCGCCAACCGCACGGTCCCACCTCGTGTCGCGGTCGAGGCTGCCGCCGTCGGTGTCGTTGATGGCGGCGTTGCCGGCCGTCCCGTCGAGGGCTACGCCGATGATCAGGGGTCTGGCGACTCCTCGGGCGTCAAGGCGCGCTCCCCCGAACGATCCGTGGGTGCTCTCAGAAGCACCGATCGCGGCGAGGGTGTTCCACGCGATACGACATCCGGGCTCGTCGTCCGCCTGACGAAGCGCTGCCGTGGAATATGCCGCGAGGGCGCGGGCCGGAATGTTGGTGCGCTGCGCAGTCCGAAGCAGCCAGCCTGGGTCTGGTGAGCTGCCGGCCGTCGGCGGGAGCGGGGCGGCTACCGGTACACCGACCGGCGGAGCAGCCTCGTCGCCCGCGAGCCGAAGACCCACCGAGGCCGCGACGACCATCGCCACCACGACGAGCACCTGTGCGGAACGGTTCACAAATCCAGTGTCCCGGCACGGCCCAACCCCGATCACAGAACCAGATCAGACCTCGACGTGGGTGACGGGGAGGGCGGTTGTCGTCGCCTCGCTCGCGGCGGGTGGTCACACCGAGATGAACGACCTCATGCTGATCGAGCCCATGTCGATGGCGCTGTTGAAGAATCGGATGTCCTCGCCGTCGTCGAGCAAGCTGACCGCGGCCACCATGGGCCGGTAGTGGTCGTCGGTCGGCACCGCGATGCGTGCCTCGGCCCACGTGCCGTAGGGGTCGACGAGCTTGGCGACGTCGCGGTCGCGGAGCGCGGCGGCCGTGTCTGCGTCGAACTTCTCAGCCCAGTCGAAGGCACCACCGCCGTCCCACCTGGCCCGACCGAGCGCATGAACGATGTTGCCGCTGCCGATGAACACGACCCCGCGTCGACGCATGGACCGCAGCCGAGAGTAGAGCTCGTAGAGCTTGGGCAGCGGCATCGCGTAGTCGATGCTGATCTGCAGAACCGGGACATCGGGGTGCGGTGCCAGGTGCTTGAGAACGCTCCACGTGCCGTGATCGAGGCCCCACTGCTTGTCGAGCTCTGCCTCGTAGTCGGTGAGCTGCCTGGCCAGCACCATGGCCACGGCTTCGTCGCCGACGCTGTCGTACGTGACGCGGTAGAGCTCGTCGGGAAAGCCACCGAAGTCGTAGATGATCGGGTTGGTCGGGGCGTCGGTGATGTGCGTGTGTCCGGGAGTGAGCCAGTGGGCGCTGATGACGACAATGGCCTGCGCGGCCGGGAGACCCTCGCCGACCTCGGCCCACGTCCGCGTGAAGGAGTTGTCCGAGATCGCGTTCATCGGGTTGCCGTGGCCGACGAAGAGCACCGGCATGAGCGCGCTCGCCTCGAGCCGGTTGTCGAGGTCGGTCATCGTGTACGAGGCCATGATCACGTCTTTCCTGGGCAAGGGTCAGATACTCGAGACTTCAACGAGTGAAGCACAGGCGGATGCCACGACGGTCGCGGAACGTCACCACTGCGGGCCCGGCTCCTGACGAAGACGGGCGGGCACGTCGGCTGCCCACTCGTCAGGCTCTGCGGCTCGCGCGCGAACTGAGAGGTCTGCTCGGGCTTGCACGACGGCGGCCTCGGCCTCAAGGAAGGCGCACCTCACCAGCGAGAAGTCGAGCAACCGCCTGCGGCTGAGGTAGGTGAGCAAGCGCCCCGTGAGGCTGATCTGGGTGCGGGCTTGCACCACGCTGCCCGGAATCCAGGGGTCGGCCAAGAACGCGGGTAGGCAGCACACGAGCTCGTCGGGGCCGAACACCTGCCAGAACGCACCCTGTTCGTGAAACTCCCGCTCGGCTTCGAGCAATGTCGCGTTCTGCGCGCCGAGGCTGTCAGCCATGTCGGCAGTGTCCAGGAAGTAGGTGAGACGTGCCCGCATCCGCTCGTACCGTCGTGTCGTGGTGGCGGTTCGCGTGCTCCCCTCTTCGCTGATGAAGTCGTCGATGAGCTGCCAGCCTGGTTCGTCGGGTGCCATGACCTGAACTCAAGCACCGGCCTCGGACACTCGCCGCGTGGACGGGTCAGCTCAGCGCGGGAGACGGATGCGGATGGGGCCCTTCGCGGTCGACGGGTCGACGACGTGACCCTGCTGGGTGATCTCGACCCGCCCCTGGGCGACGAGCCGGCGGGCGGCCTGACGCACCGGCTCCATCAGCGGGCGCCAGTCGTCGGGCGACTTCTGCCGTGCCACGTCGGACGGACAGATGCTCGCCGACCGCGCCCGGCCATCGAGCGTGTCCAGGATTCGTTGCTCCAGGTCGCGATCCGCGACCCCGACCCCGCGCTTGCGGCAACCTGTGCTGCAGTAGCGGACGTCATCCCAGTCGTCCTTCCACTTCTTGCGCCACGTGATGCGTCGCCCGCACGCCTGGCAGGTCTTTGAGTCGGGCGGCATACCGGTAAGTCTGCCGCCTCTGAGCAACTCCCGGGTGTGAGAATGCCACCTCGACGACCATGATTGCGAGTCGTGAGGGACAATAATGGGATGCCTACTCGACCCGATCTGCGCCTGCTGCTGCGCTATCCGGTCGAGTTCGAACCGGGCGAGCACCCGAGCGAGTCACGCTTCGTTTTCCACGCTCCCGATGGCGACCATCGAGCCACTGCCAACGAGTCGATCGGACCGCTGAGCCAAGGCATCCGGGTGATGTCCGCGGATGCTTCGGTGCGTGCGTGGGCCACGCCCGCGATCCTCGCTCTGCGCATCATGGCGCGGGGTGGGCTCAGCTCCCCTGACGACACCGAGCTCAACCAGCTGCAGAACGCTGCGCGAGCCATCGACACCAGCCCCGGAGCGGGCCAGAGCAAGATCAACGCGTTCCTCAGGGCCCTCGCGGTCGATGCCCCGCCGGCCGCTTCGACGCCCCAGCGTCAGGCCTACCTCTCCCCCAAGGCAGTTCCGCGCACGCGTGAGATCACTTTCTCGTACTCGCTGATCGTGGCATTCCTCGAACGTCCGACCGACAACGAGGCCGCCGTCGTGCGCCTCCGGGTGCAGCCGAGGGCCGGGGCCGGGGCCGCCTTCGATGCATCAGACCTGTTCTCCGGCTCGACCCGCCCCATCGTGCAGGACGCGCTGAAGCCCGCCCAGGCGATGCTGCGTCGACTCGACGACTGGTGGCCGGCGGCCGAGCGCATGCGCGACGCGCACTCACGAGGTGCGGTGACGGTGAGCCCCGATGAGCTCGCCCGACTCGGCGACCGCGCCTTCGCAGCCACGTTGATGGCCAACCGAGTCGAAGTGCGCTGGCCGCCTGAGCTCATTCGGGAGCTGTCGACATCGGCCGTCGTCCGTCGCCAGGAGTCTCCTGGGTCCGACCGACAGTCCGCCTTCACGCAGGGTCAGCTCTTCGCCTTCGACTGGCAGGTCGCGCTCGGCAACGACGTCCTCTCGCCCACCGAGCTCGATCAGCTCGCCAGCTCGCAGAACGGCCTGCTGCGGATGCGCGACCGCTGGGTCTTCGTCGACAAGGCCAAGATCAACAAGGTGCTCGAGCGCACGTCGCGCCAGATCTCGCCCATGGACGCGCTGCGGGCGGCGGTCACCGGCGAGCTCGAGATCGACGGCGAGCGCACCGACATCGACACCGTCGGCTGGCTCGAGGAGGTGCGTCGCCGGCTTTCGGTGCAAGACCGCGACATCGCGCCAGCGGTGCAGCCCGCTGCGCTCAAGGGCACCCTGCGCGACTACCAGCTGCAGGGTCTTCGCTGGATGACGCAGCTCGTCGACCTCGGGCTCGGCGGCATCCTCGCCGACGACATGGGCCTGGGCAAGACCGTCATGCTGATCGCCCTGCACCTGCAGCGCTCGGCCACGACGTCCGCACCCACACTCGTCGTGTGCCCGGCATCCGTTCTCGGCAACTGGGAGCGCGAGATCAACCGGTTTGCGCCAGGGGTCAACGTCCGTCGCTACCACGGTGCGGGCCGGCGGCTCGACGGTGTCACCGACGGCTTCGTCGTCACGACCTACGCCACGATGCGCGCCGACCACCTCGAGCTGTCCGAGCACTCCCCCGGCTGGGGCCTGGTCGTGGCCGACGAGGCGCAGAATGTCAAGAACCCGCGTGCGCGCACTGCGCAGGCACTGCGCGACATCCCGGCCGTGGCGCGCCTCGCGCTCACAGGAACCCCGGTCGAGAACAACCTGTCCGAGCTGTGGGCCATCCTCGACTGGACGACGCCGGGGCTGCTGGGATCGTACGAGCAGTTCCGTAGCACGTGGTCGCGGCCGATCGAGTCACGTCGCGACTCTGACAAGGCCGCGGGGCTGTCGGCGCTCATCAGGCCGTTCGTGCTGCGTCGCCGCAAGTCCGACCCCGGCATCGCGCCCGAGCTGCCGCCCAAGATCGAGACCGACCACCAGATCAACCTCACTCGCGAGCAGGTCGGGCTCTACGAGGCGGTCGTGCGCGACACGATGGCGCAGATCCAGTCGGCCGAGGGCATCCGTCGCCGCGGGCTTGTCGTCAAGCTGCTCACCCAGCTCAAACAGATCTGCAACCACCCAGCGCAGTTCCTGCGCGAGACCGACTCGCGTCTCACCGGCCGGTCGGGCAAGCTCAGCGTGTTCGACGAGCTGATCGAGGAGATCGTGGCCGAGGACGGCGCAGTGCTGGTGTTCACGCAGTATGCGCAGATGGGCCGGCACATCACCCGGCACCTCGAGGAGAAGCACATCAAGCATCAGTTCTTGCACGGCGGCACCACGATCCGCGCACGCGAGAAGATGGTGCACCGGTTCCAGGCCGGCGAGCTGCCGGTGTTCGTGCTGTCGCTCAAGGCAGCCGGCGTCGGCCTCAACCTGACCAAGGCCGACCACGTCATCCACTACGACCGGTGGTGGAACCCGGCCGTCGAGGATCAGGCCACCGACCGTGCGCACCGTATCGGTCAGACCAAGAACGTCCAGGTGCACAGGCTCATCAACGAGGGCACGATCGAGGAGTCGATCGCCGAGCTCATCCGGTCGAAGCGATCGCTCGCCGACGCCGTGGTCAACGGCGGCGAGGGCGCCCTCACCGAGCTGTCCGACTCCGCCCTGGCCGACCTGGTGCGCCTGCGCAAGTAGCTGCTTCTGCGTCATGTCGAGGTTCACGTTGCAGAAGTCGACCTTCGTGCCGGTGGGCTCGTCGGGGCAGACGACATCAGGTCAGGCAGCTGCGGAGCTCGGACACCCGATAGAAGTACGATCCCGGCGACATTGCCGTGCACGAGCTGTTGAACTTCACCGGCTGCTCGTTGTAGCGCATCGTCACCACGACGTCCCTGGACGCGTTGCGGTAAGCGGCCCACTCGATGTTGCCGCCGAGCCGACCGGCGACGTAGCCACGCCACGGGTTGTCGTCGTAGGTGAACACCCCTGCCCCCGGCACCTGCTGACTGCTGCCGGGGAGCCGCAGCAGCGCTGCGAACGGCATCGTCGTCTCTCCGTGCGCGAGTCGAAACACCGCTGCCGTCGACCCGCCGCTCAGCCGCTTGTCGAGCTCGGCGAAGAAGTCGTCGAGCAGCGGCTTCGATGCCTGATAGGAGCTGGTCTCCCCCTCCACACCCGGGCCGAAATGATAGAAGTTCTGGGCGTCCACGACGTACTCCATCGCCTTGGCGTCGGCGAGGGACACGTAGCGCGCAAAGGTGACGTCGGTGTCGCCCTGCATGCCCGGTGCCGTGCAGTAGAGCAGGTAGACGTCGAGTGCGGCCATGACCGGATCGTCGAGACCGTCGACATACTGCTGCGTGTACAACCGAGTGAGCAGGTGCCGGGAGGCGCCGATGACGCCTGGGCTGGCGATGATGCGATCGACGGCGGCATTGCCGGCCGCCGAAGCGCCGTTGCCGATCAGCAGCCTCACCGCATCCGTGACGTAGGGCGCCACGTCCAGAGCGGGGACGGCGCTCTTGAGACTCATCTCCATGGCTTTGGCACTCTGCTCGGTGCGCAGGATCGGCGACGTCTTGAAGACCACCTGGTCACCCGCCTTCGTCGACCGCTGGAGGAAGCCGCCGTAGTTGTCGGCGGTGCGTCTGCCGATGCCCTCCCACTCCGCCGTACCGATGGCACTGAGGTTGCCGTAGCCGATCTTCTGCTCGGGCTTCTGAAAGGCGGCGACGTCGGCGGCGAAGCTTCTGCCGGTCGAGGTGAGTGCATCGTCGTTCTTCGCGTCGGCCCACACCTTCAGTGAACGACGCTCGGCCGCCGAGCTCGTGAGCGTGCGCGCGCCGTGACGTCCCACCGTCTCCAGGAATGCGAGGGTGTAGCCCGCGGGCGGCGACTTGATGGACGAGCTCTCAGCGTCGCCGTAGGGGGTCTGATTCGCGTAATGACGAGCGTTGATCGACGCGGCAGCGACCGGGGCGGGCGCCGGGGCCGGCGCGACCGTGCCGAGGGTCGCCAACGCTGCCACGATCACCGTGAGGAAGTTGAGCATCGTTTCCCTTGTCGCGTTCGCCGTCGTTCAGCCGTGCCAGCCTACCGACGCGAGATGGACAGGGAGCGAATGAACTCCACCTGCGCGGCGACCGACGTGTCGAACGGTTCACCGTCATAGATGTCGAAGTGGCCGACGTCGAAGCGCTCGATCTGCACCGACCCGGCGACCTTCCTGCCAACCCGTTCGACGGCACCCACGGGGGCGATGGTGTCCTTGGCCGCGACGACGAGGAACACCGGCATATGCAGCCTGCCTGCGCTGCTGACGGGGCGGTTGATGAGGATCGGCAGGATGCCGCGGGCGCACATCTCGTTGCGGAAGGTGGGGCCCATGATCTTCTGGTAGCCCGACTCGCCGTCGTGCGAGCTGATGGCGGCGAGGCTCTTGGGCGGACCGACGATCGGGATCATGTGCGGCGGTCGGCCCAGGAGCGCGCTGCCGATCACGTCGCGCAGGGCGTGGCCGGTGAGCTTGAGCAGCTGCACCGGCCCGGCGTACGACCAGATCAGCATCACGGCAGCGAGCCCGTCCATGGCCGCGCCCTGGGAGATGACGCCGGCGATACGCGGGTCACCCGCGGCGACGGCGACAACGTGGCCGCCGGAGTAGGAGCTGCCCCACAACACGATGCGGTCGGGGTCGACGCCGTCGAGCGTGCGGGCGTGGGCTATGGCGGCGACGTAGTCCTCGCGGTGGCGGCGGTGGTCGACGTTCTGGCGCAGGTCGCCGTCCGACGTCCCGAAACCGCGGTAGTCGAAGACGAGCACGTCAGCGCCGGCGGCCTGGAACCGTTCGGCGTACGGCTCGAGCCCGGCATCCTTCGTCGCGCCGAACCCGTGTGCCATCACGACGCAAGGCCGGCCTGTGTCGGCACTGAGCGCGTCGTCGGTCGCGGTGTAGTGCCACGCAGAGAGGCGGGTGCCATGGCTCGTCAGGTCGACGTCTGATCTCATCTGGCGATTCTGCCCCCGCCCACACGGCGCGGCCACCCGAGTCCGTCATCGGGACCTACGTCCCCGCATCTGTGACCCGCGACCGCGGCACGAAGGGGGCACTTCGCGGTACACCGGAAGTACAGACGTCCACCGCGAAGGAGCACATCATGAGGGCACTTCAGTACACCGCCATCGGCCAGCCGCCCGAGATTCTCGACATCGACAGGCCGACCCCCGCTGCCGGTCAGGTGCTTCTCCGGGTCAGCGCCGCGGGCCTCTGCCACTCGGACGCCTTCATCATGGGCCTGTCGGCCACGGACTACGTCTACGGCCTGC
Source organism: Aeromicrobium sp. (assembly GCF_014378035.1). Classification (GTDB taxonomy): domain Bacteria; phylum Actinomycetota; class Actinomycetes; order Propionibacteriales; family Nocardioidaceae; genus Aeromicrobium. Next base: position 21,825 of record NZ_JACMOM010000070.1, read on the forward strand.
CGCTCACACTGGGCCACGAGGGCGTGGGCACCGTGGCTGAGCTCGGTGAGGGCGCCACCGGTGTGCGCGTCGGCGACGTCGTCGCCGTGTACGGACCCTGGGGCTGTGGGCAGTGTGTGCCGTGCTCGCGCGGCGAGGAGAACTACTGCCTGCGTGCCGCAGAGCTGGGCATCACCCCTCCTGGGCTCGGCGCTCCCGGGGCGATGGCCGAGTACATGCTGGTCGACGACCCCCGCCACCTCGTGCCGATCAAGGGGCTCGACCCGGTGCAGGTCGTGTCGCTGACCGACGCGGGCCTGACGCCGTACCACGCGATCAAGCAGGAGCTCGATCTTCTGCAGCCGGGCAGCACGGCCGTCGTGATCGGTGCCGGCGGACTCGGTCACGTCGCCGTACAGATTCTGCGCGCGATCTGCTCCACCACCGTCATCGCGCTCGACATCAGCGACGAGAAGCTCGACCTCGCCACCAAGATCGGCGCACACCACGTGCTTCGGTCGGACACCGAGGCGTCCGCGGCCATCCATGAGCTCACCGACGGTGTCGGCGCCGACGTGGTGCTCGACTTCGTCGGGTCACAGGCGACGCTGGAGATCGCGCGCACCTCGGTGCGCGTCAACGGCTCGATCGTCATCGTCGGCATCGGTGGTGGGCTGTTGCCGAGCGGGTTCTTCTCGACGCCGTTCGGCGTGCGCGTGCGCAACCCCTACTGGGGCACCCGCGACGAGCTCGTCGAGGTTCTCGAGCTTGCCCGCACCGGCCAGATCCATGTCGAGGTCGAGAAGTTCGGCCTCGATGACGGGCCCAAGGCGTACGAACGGCTGCATGCCGGGACGATCCGTGGGCGTGCTGTGCTGGTGCCCTAGTCGCCCTAGCCGCGGACGAAGTAGCCGACCCCCCCCCGTGTCGGGGGCGTCATCTGTCTGGCCGTCAGGCGGTGTCGGACGACACCACTGCGGAGCGTCCGGCCTCGAGCCTGGCCACCGGTACGCGGTAGGGCGAGCACGACACGTAGTCGAGGCCGACCGAGTCGAAGAAGTGGATCGAGTCGGGGTCTCCCCCGTGCTCGCCGCACACCCCCAGGTGAAGATCGGGGCGGGCCGCGCGACCCTTGCTGACCGCCAGCGCCACCAGGGCGCCAACCCCCTCGAGGTCGAGCGACTCGAACGGTGACACCGCGAAGACGCCCTTGTCGAGGTAGGTCGAGAAGAAAGACGCCTCGACGTCGTCTCGCGAGAATCCCCAGGTCATCTGGGTGAGGTCGTTGGTACCGAAGCTGAAGAACTCTGCCGAGGCGGCGATCTGGTCGGCGAGCATCACCGCGCGGGGCAGCTCGATCATGGTGCCGACCTTGAAGCTGAGCTTGGTACCGGTCTCCTTCTGCACCTGGGCGGCGACGGCGATGACGTCGGCCTTCATCAGCTCGAGCTCCTGCGGTGCGGCGACCAACGGGATCATGATCTCGGGCTGCGGGTCTCCGCCGGCGGCGATACGTGCCGCCGCGGCCTCGAGGATGGCGCGCGCCTGCATCGTGAACAGCCCGGGGATGACGATGCCGAGCCTGACGCCACGGAGCCCAAGCATCGGATTCTCCTCGTGCAGTCGGTGCACCGCGTCGAGCAGCCGATGATGGCGAGGGTTGTCCTCACCCCGCTCGTCCTCGAGGGCAACCTGGACGGCGAGCTCGGTGTAGTCCGGGAGGAACTCGTGAAGCGGCGGGTCGAGCAGCCTGATGGTCACAGGCAGACCGTCCATCGCTTCGAGGATGCTGGTGAAGTCGGCGCGTTGCAGCGGAAGCAGGGCGTCGAGCGCCTCGTGCTGGTGCGACGGGTCGGTGGCAAGGATGAGGTGTTCGACGAGCTCGCGACGGTCGCCGAGGAACATGTGCTCGGTGCGGCACAGACCGATGCCCTGCGCGCCGAACCGGCGGGCCCGGGCTGCGTCCTGCGGCGTGTCGGCGTTCGCGCGCACCTGCAGGCGGCGCTGGCTGTCGGCGTGCTCCATCAGCCGCGCGACCGCGATGACGAGCTCGTCGCCAGCGGCGGCCTCGTCGCCCTCGAAGTGACGCATGACGGCCGAGTCGACCACCGGCACTGAGCCGGCGAACACCTCGCCCGTGGTGCCGTCGA
>NZ_JACMOM010000392.1 GCF_014378035.1 Aeromicrobium sp.
TCTTCGAAGGAGACACCGTCGGGCAGCAGACGCACAGTTGGCATGCAGGTCATCCAACGGGAATCGACGCGCGGCCGCCACGGCAGGCCATGGTGACCCACTGGTCTAGACAGTTTTTGGATTGCGGTTTAGCCGTGCGATGTCGGGTACACGGTATACAGAACCCGTCATTGAACCGTCATTTCAGCCTGACCCTGCACGAACACCTCAAGGAGCCAGCTATGCGCCGCGCACTTCCCGCCACAGTCGCCCTCGTCGTCGCCTCAGCAGTCATGCTGCCGGCCGCGGCATCCACCTCGGCCCCCAGCGCCGGTCAGGCGGTCACTGCCACGGTGGCCACCAATCAGGTCAAGACCCCGTTCACCATGTCCGCCAGCGCTTACGGCACCCGCGCCCGCGGTGCCGCCATCCCGGCCGGCTCGTCCGAGACGGGCTACGAGGTGATCGGCTGCAACCGCTACGTCCCCAGGGCGAAGAGCAACTTCATCGCCAGCGTCGACGTGCCGGGTCTCGGCACCGTCAGCGGCGCGCGCACCAGGGTCTGGACGGTCAAGAAGGGCAACAAGACCTCGTCCATCTCGCGCCACACCATCGCCGGGATCGAACTGGTCGACTCACCGCAGGGCTCGTTGCGCATCGGCGCGGTCGAGTCCGAGAGCGAGACCTTCAACCGCGGCGGGCCCTCGGGCACGTACGGCGCCAAGGTCACCAACAGCCTCGCCAAGATCGTCTTCACGCCCCCCGGCGGAGCGCCCCAGACGCTCGACCTGCCCTCGCCCGGCGCTCCGATCACCGTCCCGGGCCTCGCCGTGATCTCGATCGGCAAGAAAGTCACGTCCCGCGGTGTCGACTTCGCCACGGCCATGGGCGTCGGCATCCGGATCCGGGTCATCCCGACCGACACCAGGGTCGTGATCGGTCAGACCCGGTCCAGCCTGATGCTGGCCCGCACCCGTGCCCTCTTCAACGGCTACGGCGCCGGCCTCGAGGCCCATATCGCCGGCGAGACCGCACAGATCGGCCGTACCGCCTACCAGCCGATCCCGTGCATCGGTACCGACGGCAAGGACGTCGTCAAGAGCCTCGCCAGCGCCGACCTCAGCCCGCTCGTCACGACGGGTGACCTGGCCGGTGGCGTCAACGCACGCAAGACCACCTCCGGCGCGATCGCGCGCGCGGCCGGCATGGTTGCGAACGTCTCACTCGGCGACGGCGCCCTGGACGTCACGGCGGTCACCGGTGTCTCCGAGGTGCGCCGCACGAAGTCCGGAAGCCTGACCCGCAGCGCCAAGGGCACGCACGTCGGTGCGATCACGGCCAACGGCAAGTCCTACAACCTCGACGCACTGGGTCGGCTCGAGATCCCCGGCGTCGCCAGACTCCACGGCAATATCAAGAAGAGGCTGAGGAACGGATTCAAGGTGATCGGGCTGCGCGTCACCCTGCTCGACGGCAGCCTCGCCGTGATCGACCTCGGCGTCGCTGTCACCAAGATCCGCCCGACCAAGAGGAAGTAGCACCAGCTCGCTCCGACGCCCTCGCGTTGCCTTCCTCGGGTACCCACCTCGGTCCGCACCGGCAGCCGGGTGATCAAGGTCGTCGGGTCGTACGCCGACCGCACGGGCTCGCGCAGCGTCACCGTCCTCCGCGCTCGCCGCTGAGGTCGCCCAGGTAGTTCAAGTTACCTGCGGGTAGGATCCTTCTCACCCCCTGGGAGCCTGACTCCCCGGACGGAGCCGAATAGGCTCGCTTCGCTCGCGCAGTCATGCGGCGGGCGTCGAACCACCCAGGAGTCCACCGCATGCAGATCGTCGCCATCGTCATCTCCCTGGCCCTGACGGCCGTCGCCGTCGTCGCGGTGATCAGGGCCGTCCGCAAGATGACGGGGGTGATGCGCCTGGGCCAGCCCGCGCCGGGACGCACCGACGAGCCGCTGCGCCGTACGGTCACCATGGTCAAGGAGACGTTCGGCCACACCCGGATGCTGCAGTTGACCTGGGTCGGCATCATGCACTGGTTCGTCTACGTGGCGTTCATAGTCCTCAGCACCGCGGTGGCCACTGCCTACGTGCAGCTGTTCGACCCGTCGTTCGTGCTCCCGATCATCGGCCACTGGTACCCGGTCGAGTGGACGCTGGAGCTCCTCGGCCTGTTGAGCACCATCGGCATCATCTTCCTGATCATCTACCGCCAGAAGCACCACCCACGCAGCCTAGGTCGCGACAGCCGCTTCTTCGGCTCCAGCATGTGGCAGGCCTACTTCGTCGAGGCGTTCGCGCTGCTCGAGGGCGGCGCGATCCTGTTCATCCGCGGCGCGGAGTACAAGCTCATCGCCGTCGAGGGCGGCGAGCACGGTGGCCGCGGGCACTTCCCGATCTCCTCCTACGTCGGCGACGCGCCCTTCCCCGACGGTGCCGACTCGCTCAAGAACGTCATCTACGGCATCGCCCTGTTCAAGATCGTGCTGGCGATGATCTGGCTCCTCGTGATCTCGCGCTACGTCACGATGGGCATCGCGTGGCACCGCTTCACCGCCTGGCCCAACATCTGGTTCAAGCGCGAGTCGTCCGGCCGTACGGCGCTGGGAGCCGTCAAGCCGCTGACCTCCGACGGCAAGGCGGTCACCCTCGACGACCTCGACGATCTCGACGAGGACTCCAGGCTAGGAGTCGGAGCGATCGAGGACTTCTCCTGGAAAGGCATCCTCGACTTCTCGACCTGCACCGAATGTGGCCGCTGCCAGTCGCAGTGCCCCGCATGGAACACCGAGAAGCCGCTGTCCCCCAAGCTGCTGATCACCGCCCTGCGCGACCACGCCTATGCCAAGGCGGCCGGCGACGAGGCAGCTCGAGAGCGCGTCCTGGTGGGATCGAGCGGCAAGGGCACCGACCCGGCCGGGGTCGACAATGTCGATTGGTTCTACAACCCCACCGACGCCGCCTTCGTCATCGACGAGGACGTCTTGTGGAACTGCACCTCGTGTGGCGCCTGCGTGCAGCAGTGCCCGGTCGACATCGAGCACGTCGACCACATCATCGACATGCGCCGCCATGCGGTGCTGGTCGAGTCGAACTTCCCATCGCAGCTCAACGGCCTGTTCAAGGGGCTCGAGAACAAGGGCAACCCGTGGAACATGTCGTCCACCGCCCGACACGACTGGACCAAGGGCCTCGACTTCGAGGTCAAGGTCGTGGGCGCAGACCCTGAGCACGGGGGAA
>NZ_JACMOM010000393.1 GCF_014378035.1 Aeromicrobium sp.
GACGTAGTTGATCAGAGCCGCCTTCATCGGCCCGTAGCTGAGACCGCCTCCGGGATAGAAGTGGTTCTCGACCGCCGTGATGGTGCCGATCTGCACGATACTTCCCGCCTCGCTCCTCCTCAGGAACGGCAGAGCAGCGTCGACGAAGGACACCGCCGACATGACGTCGACCTCGAAGTTGCGGCGCCAGCCCTCCGGCGAGTGCGGGATTCCACCCAGCGCGCTCGCGTTGGAGACGATCACGTCCACGCCTCCGAGGCGGTCTGCGTACTCCTCGACCCAGGCCGCCAGGGCTGCGTGGTCGCTGACGTCCACGCTGGCGCCGATCACTTGACCTTCTTCTCCCAGCTCGGCGACAGCCGCCTCCACTCCCTCGGGGTTGCGAGCGCAGAGCGCCACCTGCATCCCCTCACGGACGAGTCGCTCGACGACGGCCCGGCCGATGCCTCGAGTGCCAGCAGTGACCAGGGCCTTGCGGCCGATCAGTTCCAGATCCACAGCGTGCTCCTCCGGGTCATCATCGTGCTCATCACCGCTCCCCCGACATCTCGACGATGCGGCTGAGCCGGTGGTGGCTCGAGGGACGCGGCGAAGCCACCCAGACGCACAGCTCCGGATCGGCCTCGAAGAGCGGGCCGTCGATGTGCTCACCGTTGCCGTGGAAGCGTCCCCACCTGGACCCCATCATCACCATCACCGTGCCGCCCTCCTCGCGGTAGTAGAGCTGCCGCGGGTTGAGGGGATTGCGGATCGCGCCCTTGACCGAGTCGCTCATGACTTCGCGCTCTCACCGGCGTCGATGAGCGCCATGATCTTGTCGTGGCGCCAGGTGATCATGGACTCCTGGAACGTCGACAGCGTCACGTGGGTGCGCCGGGTGGCCTCGAGCCCGCGCTGCACCGACTCCATGTTGAAGGCGTCCTGGTCCATCACCAGCGCGAGTGTCGAGAGCTCCGGCGCCTTGTCTGCCGCTGACTCCCCGAACTCGATCCAGGTGACCTTGGCGCTGGCTGGGCGCTCGCCTTGAAAGGGCGTTAGGAACATGACCTCGAAGATGCATTCGTCGTGGCGGTCGCCGTTGGGCCGGAAGCGGTAAACGATGCGGTTGTAGCCGCCCCACGGGTGGTAGTTGGGGAAGATCGCGTAGTTCCAGTGGTCGACCAGCTCGGCGTCCGAGACGGTGTCGGCGCGATCTCCCAGGACCGGGCGCCAGCGCTCGCGTGCGGCCGCGGCCATGCTGTCCCGGGCCGTGGAGTCCTGTTGGAACGGGATCGGCAGCTCCTCGCCCTCCCGGACATCGAGCATCCTTTTGAGAATGTCCTCCTCGGTGACCGCTGCCGGCAGGTCCTCCACCGGGGTTCCCGAAGGGCTGATCTGCCGGGCCCAGTTGCCGAAGGTGTCGACGGCGGCGTTCGCGTCGCCGACGTACGGCGCGGACTGGGGGTGGGTCGCCGCGAGGTGGAGCCCCTCATCGAAGGCCTCCTGCGCGATCTTCCAGTTGCACTTCAGCAGCTTGGCGACGTGTGCCTCGAGATAGCGGTTCTCGAAGTCCCAGGCAGCGAAGTGCTCGGGCATGTCGCCGAGGAACTCCTCCAGGGGTTCGCAGCCGAGGTCGGGGTTGATGAAGACGAACCCTCCCCAGGTGCCGACCTTGGCCTGGGGCAGCTTCCAGTCGTCGCTGTCCGGGTCCACGTCGGGGAACTCCCCCTGAGCCGGGTAGTAGCGGAGCTTTCCGTCGAGACGCCAGGTGAACCCGTGGAAGGAACAGCGGAACTCGCTGCACCTCCCGTCGCTGTCCTTGAGGACGCGTCCACGGTGCAGGCAGGCGTTGACGTACGCCTTGATGCCGTTTCGTGAGCGCACCACGAGGTAGGAGTCACCGGCGATGTCGTAGACGACGTAGCTGCCGACCTGGGGGATGTTCTCCTCACGGCAGGCGACCTGCCACACCTTGCGCCAGATGTGCTCCTTCTCGAGCAGGTGGTGTTCGCGGGTGATGTACTCCGACACCGGGATCTGGGTCGTGTCCGCCACATACTGCTTGCGCTCGCGCAGGTACGCCGGCAACGGGACCCTGTCCTCGAGAACCAGCTCGTACCACGACGCCGCCTCCTGCGCGGTCTCTGGCTTGTCGGTCAGGGTCATGAGGAATCTCCCACCTGGTCGTACGTGCTCCAGCCTCCCTCTGGAGGGCCGGAGTTACTATTCACTGACCCTACTAAGTAATTGACTCGGTGTCGAGGGTGAAGCCTGGATCAATGAGGGGTGGACCGAGTTCCCGATCCCCTCGTCGAATGCTACTTTCACTAGTCTCTATCAGGAAACCAGCCCTAAGCGGAGTCATGACACCAGTATCGGCACCCACGAGCCATGCGTCACTACTGCTCGACGGAAAGCGCTTGCTCTCCGCGCAGGAGGCCCCGCGGGTGCTGAGGGCCTTCCTCGGCCGGGGGAGGGTGGCGCAATGAAGAAGCTCGTCTACGCCTTCGAGGAGGGGGACAAGGACCAGAAGGACCTCCTCGGCGGTAAGGGCGCGAACCTCGCCGAGATGACCAGGCTCGGTCTCCCGGTACCGCCGGGGTTCACCATCACGACCGAGGCGTGCCGCCACTACCTCGACCACGGACGGCTCCCCGACGAGCTCCGGGTCCAGGTCACCATGGCCCTGCGCCGTCTCGAGGACGTGGTGGGACGTCGTCTGGGCGACTCGGTGGATCCGCTCCTGGTCAGTGTCCGCTCGGGCGCCAAGTTCTCCATGCCGGGGATGATGGAGACCGTCCTCAACGTCGGCATCAACGACTTCTCGGTCACGGGCCTCATCGAGGCCTCGGGCGACGAGCGGTTCGTGTGGGACTCCTACCGGCGCCTCATCTCGATGTTCGGCAAGACCGTTCTCGGGATCGACGGCAACGCGTTCGCCGACGTGCTCGACGAGACCAAGAGCGACAAGGGCGTCGAGAGCGACGTCGAGCTCTCGTCGGCCGACCTCAAGGAGCTGGTCGAGGCGTTCAAGGCCATCGTCCTCGAGCACAGCGGCCGCCCCTTTCCCCAGGACCCGCGCGAGCAGCTCGACCTCGCCACCGAGTCCGTGTTCGAGTCCTGGAACACCGAGCGGGCCTACATCTACCGTCGCCGGGAGCGGATCCCCCACGACCTGGGTACCGCGGTCAACGTGTGCACTATGGTCTTCGGCAACCTCGGCGAGAGCTCCGGCACCGGCGTCTGCTTCACCCGCGACCCGGCGACCGGGCAGCAGGGTGTCTACGGCGACTACCTGGTCAACGCTCAGGGCGAGGACGTGGTCTCGGGCATCCGCAACACCCTCAGCCTCGACGACTTCGCGCAGCTCGACCCGATCTCCTACTCCGAGTTGCGCCGCAACATGCGCCGGCTCGAGACCCACTACCGAGACCTGTGCGACATCGAGTTCACCGTTGAGCGGGGCAAGCTGTGGATGCTCCAGACGCGGGTCGGCAAGCGGACGGCGGCGGCGGCGTTCCGCATTGCCACGCAGCTCGTCGACGAGCAGCTGATCACCATGGACGAAGCCCTCGAGCGGGTCGGCGGGGCCCAGCTGGCGCAGTTGATGTTCCCCCAGTTCGACGCCGAGGCGGATCGCACCCTTCTGACCCGCGGCTTGGCCGCCTCCCCCGGAGCAGCCGTTGGCAAAGTCGTCTTCGACTCCGCGACCGCGGTGGAGTGGGTTGCGCGCGGCGAGCAGGTCGTCCTCCTGCGCCGTGAGACCAACCCCGAGGACCTCGAGGGGATGATCGCCGCCAGCGGCATCCTGACCAGTCGAGGAGGCAAGACCTCCCACGCCGCGGTGGTGGCCCGGGGCATGGGCAAGACGGCCGTCTGTGGCGCTGAGTCATTGCAGGTGGACTCGGAGGCCAAGCTGGCCGAGGCCGATGGCGTCGCGGTCCGCGAGGGCGACGTCCTCAGCATCGACGGCTCGACGGGCGAGGTGTTCGTCGGAGAGCTTCCCGTGGTGGCCTCCCCCGTGGTCACCTACCTGGAGGAGGGCCTCGCCGTCACGCTCGCCTCGTGTGACGCCGAGGTGGCCGAGCTGATCCGCGCGGTGGACCGCCTGCTCAACCACGCGGACTCGGTGCGCCGCCTCGAGGTTCGGGCGAACGCCGACACCGCCGCCGACGCAGAGCGAGCGCGCAAGATGGGCGCGCAGGGCATCGGCCTGTGCCGTACCGAGCACATGTTCCTCGGCGAACGCCGGATCCTCATCGAGCGTGTCATCCTCGCCGACACCGCCTCGGCGAGGCAGGCGGCTCTCGAGGCGCTGCTGCCGCCTCAGCGTGCGGACTTCATCGAGATCCTCGAGGCCATGGACGGCCTGCCGACGACGATCCGGCTGCTCGACCCACCGCTGCACGAGTTCCTTCCCGATCGGGCCGACCTGATGGTCACCGTCGCACGTGCCCAGGAACGGGGTGAGACCGTCGACGTCGATTTGAAGCTGCTCGCGGCGGTGAACCGGCTCCACGAGACGAACCCGATGCTGGGGCTGCGCGGCGTGCGTCTGGGGCTCACGGTGCCCGGGCTCTACGGCCTGCAGATCCGCGCGCTCGCCGAGGCGACCGCGGCGCGGATCAAGGCAGGGGGAAAGCCGCGGCCCGAGATCATGGTCCCGCTCGTTGGATCACTCATGGAGCTGCACCTGATCCGTGACGAGGCGGTGACGATCCTGGCCGAGGTGGCCGCGTCCGAGGGGGTCAGCCTCGACGTGCCCATCGGCACCATGGTGGAGGTGCCGCGCGCGGCGCTGACCGCCTTCCGGCTGGCGGAGGTCGTCGAGTTCTTCTCCTTCGGCACCAACGACCTCACCCAGACCACGTGGGGCTTCAGCCGCGACGACGTCGAGGCCGGGTTCTTCGCCGCCTACCTCGACAAGGGCATCTTCACCGTCTCGCCGTTCGAGAGCCTGGACGCCGACGGGGTCGGCCGACTCGTGGAGATCGCCGCCCGCGAGGGGCGGGCCACCCGCCCCGGGCTCAAGCTCGGGGTCTGCGGCGAGCACGGCGGCGACCCGGAGTCGATCCACTTCTTCAACCGCACCGACCTCGACTACGTGTCGTGCTCGGCCTTCCGGGTGCCGGTGGCGCGACTGGAGGCCGGCCGGGCAGTCCTTGGCCGGTCCGACGTCAAGACCTCCGGCGGCCCGGGGATCCAGCCGGAGATCCAGCGGGCCTGACCTGGCTACGAGGACAGTGGAACCGGGTGACGAGGACTTTGGCGCTGTCGGCCGCCAACTGCGGGCGATGGCCTGCCCGATGCCAGGGCCGAGCGACGATGTGGTGCCCCAAGATCGAGTGATTGAATCGGTCGAGGGGTGGGCGATGGGCAGGCGTAGTGACATCGACGGTCGTGAACTCCTTTTGGAGGCGGCGCTCAGGCTGTTCGCCACGCACGAGATGGACGCCGTCTCGATCCGGGCCATCAACCGAGAGGCCGGTCTGGGTCCGGCTTCGGTGCACTACCACTTCGGGACCAAGGACGCCCTGGTCGACGCAGTCCTCAACACCTACGGCGATTCGGTCATCGGCGCCGTCCAGGCGCGGGCGCGAGAGATCGCCAGGTCCCAGGAGCCCACCGACGCGCGTGACCTCGTTCTCATGCTGGCCCAGCCCTATGTCGACCTGCTGGCTACGCACACCGAGGCCGGCCACTTCTGGGTCCGCCTGGTGAGCCAGCTCGTGCAGAGCGATCCGACCCTGATCCTCGACCTGCCTTCGGCGAAGCTCACCTGGCGCGCCGCGGCCCGCGTTTACCCCGATGCCTCGCCGGCGAGTGTCGAACGCGCGATGCGGCTGTGCTTCACGCTCCTGGTGACCCAGCTCGCATAGATGGCGCGCACCGGAGGGCCCACCCTGGATCTCGACCTGCTCATCCACTTCCTGAGCGCCGGCCTCGACGCGACCCTGCGAACCTCGGCCACCGACGAGACAACCAGCGCCTGACCGCACAGTTGTTCTGTTTCACGTAGGTGCCGGGGGCGGGGGCCTGCATCGGGTGGTGCTTCGAACCGAGTTCCGCCGGGGCTGGGACCTCGCGGCCAGACTGCTCAATGGCCCACTCCGCCCAGTGCTCCCACCACGACCCGGTGTGCTTCTGTGCTCGTTCGAGCCACTGGTCGGGTGACTCGCAGTCGTCGAGCGGAGCAGTGAAGTAGCTGGCCTTCGGGTTGCCCGGCGGGTTCACGAGGCTGGCGATGTGGCCGGCGTTGCTGAGTACGAACGTGCTGTCACCGGCCAGGAGCCGGGTGGTGAGGTAGCAGGACTTCCATGGGGTCAGGAGGTCGCTGACGGCCCCGGTCACGTAGTTCGGGACCTTGATCCGGTCGGGCTCGATCGGCGTCCCGGGCGCCGTGAAGGCACCGGCCGTGGGCAAAGGGTTGTCCTCGAAGATGTCGAGGAACTGGCGGTGGAGTGCGGCGGGCAGGTTGGTGCCGTCTGCGTTCCACGACATGATGTCGAAGACCGGCGGGTCCTGACCCATCAGGTAGTTGTTGACCCAGTAGTTCCGTACCAGGTCGTTGAGGCGCATCCACGTGAAGACGTTGCCCATCGTCCGGGCGCTGATGACGCCGTCCCGGGCCGAGTTGAAGCGGGCAACGGAGAGCAGTCGGGCCGAGGAGAATGCTCCGATCGGCGCGGACTGCCCGAAGTCGAGCAGGGTGACCGCGTACGTAGCCGAGTGGATCCGGTCGTCCCCCCGGCTCGCGAGGTGGTTGAGGACGGCGGTGGTCAGGATCCCCCCCCGGCGCAGAACCCGATGACGTTGACGTCCTCCGAGCCGGTCACCTCCCGCACGGCGTCGATCGCCGAGAGGACTCGATCAGCGTAGGTGTCGATGTCCCATTCGGACTGTTCCGGACCGGGCTGCGCCAGCTCAGGAGGAAGGTCTGCAGCCCGTTGGCGACCGCGTGCTCCACGAAGCTACGACCTGGTCTCAGGTCCAGAAAGTAATAGCGGCCGATGGGCGGCGGGACGACCAGCATGGGTCACCCCCGGACCCGGGGTGTGACCGGGGTGTACTGCAACAGCTCGGCGAAGTCGTCGCGGTCGACGACCTGCCCGGGCGTAATCGCCAGGTCCTCCCCGACCTTCAGGGTCCCTGCCTTGGAGGTCGACGGCATCCCGCCGTTGCGGCGCAGGTTGTGGCCGAAGTTTTCGGCTCCGGCAGCAGGTTGGCCCCCAAGCCTCGAACGTCTTCTTCAGCGCCGCCGGGTTGCCGACCAGCGAGTTGGTGGGCGCCAGGGCGCTGGTCAGGATGCCCATGACGAAGCGTGACCGCTCGGCGCGGGTGCGGTCACCCTCGCCGTCCATGTCGTCAAGCACCTTGTCCACGGCCTCGCACGCGGCCAGATACGTCTGGCCACCCGCTTGTAGACCGGGTTGCTCGATCACGTCGGATCCTTGAAGCGCCAGTCTCCGCGAGCCGGCGCGACCTCGGACCGGCCGAGCGCGATGCGCAGCACCTCGGCCCCCAGGCCGGCTGTACGGCGCCACGTGGCACGGCCGGGCTGGGATCGTGAGTCGGTTGGTGCACTTCGAGCTCGACGTGATCGGCAAGGCGCTGGCCGACCCGGCCCAGTTCGTCGACCAGACTTACGACGTGCTCGAGCGGCTGGTCGTTCTGCACCGCGAGTTCGCCCGCCGCCTCTTCGAGGTCCTCGATGCCCGTGACGACGGGAGGCCAGGCCCCGGAGCGGACCAAGCCCCCTGGCCACCGTGACCCCACTTCGCCACCTCGCGGACCGAGCCTGAACGTGCTGGCCTGACGCCAATCGAACAGCGTCCTGATCGGTACGTTGCGGTATTCAGACCGCGTGACCCAACCAGTCACCTGATCCTGCAGCAGTTCCCTCAGCTCGTCATGAGATCCAGGCATGTGGGCGGGCGTAGTCCGCCCATTCATCCGGGTAGTGTCCAGTCCAGATACGCTTGGTGCGCCTTGGACAGCAGGCGTACGCGCTTCAAGGAGTTGACGATTGAGCGGCATCGGCATCGGCGTCGCTGGGCAAGGGAGTCAGAGTCCGGAGTTGCCGCCGGTCGTGCACGGCGTCACCTGTGGGAACGAACGTAGAAGTAGCAGGACGGACCACGCCCCTGCCACGCTGTACTCCTCCATTCAAAGTCGCTGGCGGGGCCGGATGCCGGCGCCGCCGCTTCGGTCGCCGAAGCAGCGTCGACCGCGGGGCCGCCCCCTTGGTGGACCCATCAGGCAGTTTGGCGCACGCGGGCTGCGCCGCGTCGACAACTACGAGGCGGCGCCCGGGCGCGGCCAGTAGGCGGACGGTGGCGGCCCCGCGATCCCCGACCCTGCGCCGGTGACGAAGGTGACTGGTTGGTCGAGGACCGGATCGGTCATTGGGCGAACCAGGGATGGTTCGTGGTGAGGTCGTCAGCAGTTCCGGCTGCGTCCCCTGCAAAGGAGTGGCTTCCGTACGGGATGAATCGGAGCATCGAGAGCCGCCACTCCTCTTCCCGCTTCTCGGCCCGCATCTGGTAGCGGGCCATCACGAGCGTGTCGGTGCCGACCTCATCCACGGCGTCATCCGAA
>NZ_JACMOM010000394.1 GCF_014378035.1 Aeromicrobium sp.
ATCTGGAGGCGCTCCTCGATCGAGAAGAGGCCGCGCTTGTTCTCGTTGACCAGCACCGCGACGACGACCTCGTCGAAGAGCCGTGCCGCACGCTCGATGATATCGAGGTGACCGTTGGTCACGGGGTCGAAGGAACCGGGACACACGACCTTGGTCATGTCAGTGACCGTACCAAAGTGTTGTGTCCCCGTACGCCTTGTGGCGGAGAGGTTCGACACCCTCGGGCCACACGAACGGGTCACGGGTGGCGCGTTCGACGACGAACAGGGCCTCGGGCTCGGCGAACGACTTCTTGATGATCGCCACCAGTGCAGCGACCTGCTCAGTCGGCACTGCGTACGGCGGGTCGACCAGCACGAGGCCGAACGCGTCTGGCGGTGAGTCGCGCAGATATCGCTCGGCCGTCACCCGGGTCACGCTCGCGTGTGCGCCAAGTGCCTTGATGTTGTTCCTGACCACCACCGCGGCCCTGGCGTCGGACTCGACGAACTCCGCTGAGGCCGCACCCCTCGACAGCGCTTCCAGGCCCAGGGCACCGGAGCCCGCGAACAGGTCGAGCACCCGCAGGTCGTCCCCCAACCCCCCGAGCTCGGACTCGATGGACGAGAACATCGCCTCACGCACCCGGTCGCTCGTGGGTCGCGTGCCATCACCCTTGGGTGTCTCGATCCGGCGTCCGCCGTAGGTGCCGGCAATGATGCGAGCCATGTGCGCTCCAGGTAGTCGGCCTGCTCGGAGTGCTCGAGCTCATGGACCGCGGCGGCCAGCGCCGGCTGGGTGGTGAGCGTCGGGTCTGCGGCGACGACGCCGTTGGCCGCCTCGCGAGCCTCCTCGATGACGTCGCCGTCCTTGACCACCGACAGCAGCCGCAGGCTCGACCGCACACCCGACTGACGCGCGCCGAGCACGTCGCCCTCACGCCGCAGCTCGACGTCCAGACGTGACAGCTCGAAGCCGTCGGTGGTGGACGCCACGGCGTCGAGCCGGTCGCGGGCGGGCGAGCCGTCCTCGGTTGCCGTGACAAGGAGACAGAGACCCGCCTCGGAGCCTCGTCCCACCCGTCCGCGCAGCTGGTGCAGCTGGGACACGCCGAACCGGTCGGCGTCCATGACGACCATGACGGTGGCGTTCGGGACGTCGACGCCGACCTCGACGACCGTGGTGGCGACGAGGACGTCCAGATCGCCCGACGCGAAGGCGTTCATCGTGGCGTCCTTGTCGTCGGCGCTCATCCGACCGTGAAGACTGCCGACCCGCAGGTCGTGCAGCGCTCCCCCGTCGAGCTCTTCGCGCAGCTCGAGCAGCGAACGGGTTTCTTTGACCTCACCACCCGCGTCGTCGTCGCCCTCGCCGATTCGCGACACGACGACGTACGCCTGCCGGCCCTTCGCGACCTCCTCGCGCACGCGCTGCCAGGCGCGGTCGAGCCACGCCGGCCGCTCGGCCACCGGGATGACGGTGGTCTGGATCGGGTGGCGACCCGCGGGCAGCTCGCGCAGGGTCGACACCTCCAAATCACCGAACACCGTCATCGCGATGGTGCGCGGGATGGGCGTGGCCGTCATGACGAGCACGTGCGGGGTGACGTCGGAGCGGTCGACCAGGGCGGCGCGCTGCTCGTCGCCGAAGCGGAGCTGCTCGTCGACGACCAGCAGCCCCAGCTCGGCGAAGGAGACGTGGTCCTGGATCAGCGCGTGCGTGCCGATGACGATGCCGGCCTCGCCTGACGCGGCGTCGAGCAACGACGTCTTGCGCACCTTGGCACCCTGTGACCCCGTCAACAGCCGAACGCGCGTGGCACCGTCGGCGCCGCCCAGCATTCCGCCCTTCGCGAGGTCGCCCAGCAGTGCCGTGATGGCCCGGAAGTGTTGCGACGCGAGCACCTCGGTGGGCGCGAGCAGCGCGGTCTGGGCACCAGCGTCGATGACCTGGAGCATCGCCAGGAGTGCCACGACGGTCTTGCCCGAGCCGACCTCGCCCTGCAGCAGCCGGTGCATGGGGTGCGTGCGTGACAGGTCGGCCGAGACCTCGTCGATCACCGTCTGCTGCCCGGACGTCAGGGTGAACGGCAGCTGCTTCTCGAAGCGCTCGCGCAGGCCGCCGGCGACGAACGGGCGCGCGGTGGCGCGGTCGTGCTCGAGCGCGGCGCGGCGCTGGGCGAAGACCATCTGCACCACGAAAGCCTCCTCGAAACGGAACCGGTCCTGCGCCCCCTTCCAGTCGTTGGCGTTGCGCGGCCGGTGGATGGCCTCGAACGACCCGGCGAGATCATGGAAACCCCTCGACCCGCGAACATCCTCGGGCAGAGGGTCATCAAGCGGCCCGACAGCGTCGAGACAGAGCTCGACGCACTGCGCGATCTTCCAGCTCGGCATCTTGGCCGTCGCGCGGTAGAGGGGGATGATGCCCCGACCCAGCCTCCCCGAGGTGTTCGTGGGGTCGTTGGTGTTCACGGGGTCGCTGGTGTTCATGGGGTCGTCGGTGTTCACGGAGTCGTCGGTCTCACGAATCGGCTCGAAGTCAGGATGGGTGAGCTGCAGCTTGCCGTTGAACTCGCTGACCACGCCTGCCGCGAGACCGAGCGACTCCGGGTGCATCGACTTCAGCCGCCATGCCTGCTGGAAGAACGTCAGCGTCAGCCGCCCCGTGCCGTCGGTGACGATGACCTCGGTACGGGTGCGGCGACCGCCCGGGCCGAACGAGTAGTTCTTGACCGAGTCGACCCGCGCCATGATCGTGACGTGCTGCCCGACCTCCAGACGCGAGAGGTCAGTGAGCTTGCCGAGCTCGGCGTAGCGGCGCGGGTAGTGCCGCAGCAGGTCACCGACGACGAGCATGCCGAATGCTGAGGTCAGCGGCTTGGTGGTCTTGTCGCCGAGCACGTTGACGAGCTTGGTCGAGAGGTCGACCATCACTCGACCGCGATGAACAGCGGGTAGGCCTCCTGGCCGCCTTCATAGACGACGAGGTCGACGTCGGGCCGCAGGGTGCGCAGGTATTCGGAGATCGACTCCTCGATCAGGCCCTCCGCACCGTCGCCCACCACGACAGTGACCATCTCACCCGCCGGTGACAGGATGCGGTCGATGACCTCGTAGGCCACCGCGAGAATGTCCTGGCCCACGACCGCGAAGTCGCCCGCCACCACGCCCAGCACGTCGCCGACCTCACACGGGCCGACCATCGTCATGCCGGGTTCGGTGGCGATCGTCACGGCACCGTGCTGCGTGTGTGCGGCTGCGCTCGACATCGCCACGACGACCTCGTCGAACCCCAGGCCGGGGTCGTGCACCGCGAGCGCGGCCAGGCCCTGCACCTGCGCGTTGGTGGGGATCACCGCGACGCGGATGCCGTCCTGGCGGGCCGCCTGGGCCGCCGCCTCGAACTGTCGGACGTAGCGGGAGTTGTTGGGGAGCACGATGATCTCCTCGGCCCCCGCCTCCCTCAGCGAGGCACTCATCTGCGCGATCGTCAGCGGCCGGGACCGGGTGAACTCGAGCGGTTGGGCACCGGCCGCGCGGCTCAGCGCGGCGAGGCCGTCGCCGGTCGTCGCGGAGATGACGATGCGGCCCTTGCGCGGGCCCCGCGAGATCTGGTCCGCGAAGTGGGTGACCGTGATGCGGTAGGGACGCCCGGCAGCGATGCCGGCCTCGACGGCGGCACCGACGTCGTCGACGTGCACGTGGACGTTCCACAGCCGATCGCCGCCGACGATGACGAGCGAGTCGCCGAGCGGGAGCAGAGCGGCGCGCAGGGTCGCGATGCTGTCGTCGTCGGCGTCGAGGAGGTACATCACCTCGTACGAAGGACCATCAGCGCTGAGGTCGTCGCCACTGGCGGGGGTGGGCACGGGGATGGCCCGGTCGACCCGCTCGGGGACGCGCCCCGTGAGCGCGTGCTCCGTGGCGTCGAGGACCACGACCAATGCGCGCCCACCGGCGTCGACGACCCCTGCACGGGCCAGCAGCTCCATCTGGTCGGGGGTGCGGGCAAGGGCCTCACGAGCCGCGCGAGCAGCCCTGCCGAAGACCGTCCGACCGTCGACCCCGGCTTCGGCGGCCTGGGTCGCACCCTCTGCTGCGGCCTTGGCCACCGACAGGATCGTGCCCTCGACTGGTGCGCCCACGGCGGCCCAGGCCGCTTCGGAGGCGGCGATGAACGAGCGGGCGACGGCAGCCGCGGTGACCTCGTGGCGGAGGTCGAGATCGCGGAAGCACGCCCTGACGAGCTGGGACAGGATGACGCCGGTGTTGCCCTTGGCGCCGGTCAGCAGCCCGTCGACGTGGGCCTTGACGAGTTCTGGGAGCTCGGTCTCGGGGCCCAGAGCGTCGACGGCGTCGGCCCCGGAGGCGAACGTGAAGTAGGCGTTCGTGCCGGTGTCGCTGTCAGGCACGGGGAACACGTTGAGTGCGTCGATCTCAGCCCGTGTCGCCGAGAGAGCCCCCGCGCACAACTGTGTCCACGCCCGGAATGCCGTGGCGTTGAGGGTGAGGCCCATGGGGCGAGGCTATCGGTCAGGGGGGCCCGGTCAGCGGACGTGCCATGCTGATTCGCGTCGGCGTCGGGTCATCGGCTATTCTTGAGCGGTTGTCCCCGGGCCTGCTGGTCGCGGAGACCTCCCCATCGTACGAACGTTCATTCAAGCAACCAGAGTCAACAGGAGTTCGCCGTGGCAGCGGTCTGTGATGTGTGCGGCAAGGGACCTGGCTTCGGCCACAACGTCTCCCACTCGCACCGACGCACCAAGCGTCGTTTCGATCCCAACATCCAGCGCGTTCGCGCTGTCATCAAGGGAACCCCCCAGCGTGTGAACGTCTGCACGTCATGCCTCAAGGCTGGCAAGGTCTCGCGCTAGCCGCACCCGTCTGGCTCGGCGCAGCTCTCCGGGACATGCCATGGCCCACCTGTCATGGCAGAGTCTTGTCGTGACCAACGAGACCACGACCAGGGGTCATGGCTTCACCCGCGACGCACTCTGCGACCTCGATGGTGTCGGGGTCGCTGCTGCTGTTGCCTCCGGTGAGATCAGCGCGCGTGAGGCGGCCGACGCCGCCATCGCTCGCGCCGAGCTGCTGAACCCGACCCTCAACGCCATCCAGCTCGCCGACTTCGAACGTGGACGCTCTCGTGCAGACGTCCCCGTACCCGGTCTCCTGTCGGGGGTGCCGACGTTCCTCAAGGACAACACCGACATCGCCGGGCTGCCGTCCGACCAGGGCTCGCTGGCCGTGAACGCCCGGCCCGCCAAGGCCAATGCCGCCTTCACCGACCAGCTGCTGTCGGCGGGGCTGACGGTGCTCGGGAAGTCGACGATGCCGGAGTTCGGCTTCAACGCCAGCACCGAGTACGCCACGCTGCCGCCTACCCGCAACCCGTGGAACACCGGCTACTCCGCAGGCGCCTCCTCAGGTGGATCGGCCGGGCTCGTCGCGTCGGGCGTCGTCCCCATCGCCCACGCCAACGACGGAGGTGGCTCGATCCGCATCCCGGCTGCTGCGTGCGGGCTCGTGGGCCTCAAGCCGACGCGCGGGCGGGTCGTGCCGGCCGCCGAGGCTGCCACGCTCCCGGTCGACATCATCTCCAACGGTGTCGTGTCGCGCACGGTGCGCGATACCGCCCACTTCATCGCCGCGACCCAGGCCTATCTGCCGGCCAAGGGTCTGCAGCCGCTCGGGCTCGTGGAAGGACCGTCGGGCCCACGCCTGCGCATCGGGCTCATCACCGATTCGGCGACCGGCGTCCCCATCGACGAGGAGACACGTGCCGCCGTCCTCGCCACGTCCGCGCTGCTCACGTCGCTGGGTCACGACGTCGTCGAGGTGCCGATGCCCATTGAGAAGTCGTTCCCCGAAGACTTCAAGCACTACTGGGGCCTGCTGGCCTTCTCGACCCAGTACTTCGGCCGCAAGGTCATGGGCCCCGACTTCGACCGGACCCTCACCGACCCATTGACCCGTGGCCTCGCCCGGCGCTTCCTCCGGCAGGCGTGGCGCACCCCGTTCGCCATCCGGGGACTCAAACGGTCTGAGCAGGTCTACCGGAAAGCCTTCACCAACATCGACGTCATTGTGTCGCCGACCCTCGGCTACGTGACACCCAAGCTTGGCTACCTCTCGCCCGCCGTCGAGTTCGAGGTGACGTTCGAGCGACTCGTGCAGTACTGGTCGTTCACACCCCTGAACAACGCGTCCGGGGGCCCGCCATCTCGCTGCCCCTCGGACGCTCGGCCGCCGACATGCCGATCGGTGTGCATTTCTCTGCCGATCACGGCGACGAGCAGACGCTGCTCGAGCTGGCCTTCGAGCTCGAGGCAGCGCAACCGTTCGCGCAGATCCAGGCGTGAGCGACCATCCGCCGGCCCCCGGTCGGGTCGTGCTGCGTCGCCTCGCGATCGGCGACGAGGAACAGATCACGGAGGCGGTCGCCGAGTTCGACGCCGAGGGCCGTCAATGGTCGTACCGCCACCGGCCCGACCTCGCGTGGCCCGACTACGTCGCGCTGGTCAACGGCTGGGAGCAGGGCCACGACCTGCCTGACGGCTTCGTGACGCATGCCGATCTCGTCGCCGAGGTCGACGGTGTCATCGTCGGACGCTCGTCGATCCGCTACGAGCTCAACGATTTCCTGCGCGCGCAGGGCGGGCACATCGGCTACGCGGTCCGCCCGCACCACCGCCGGCGTGGCCACGCCACCCAGATCCTCCGCCAGTCGCTCGAGGTGCTGCGCGCCCGCGATGTCACGCCCGTCCTGGTCACGTGCGACGACACCAACGTCGGCTCCGCGCGGGTCATCGAGACCGTCGGAGGAATCCTCGAGAACGTGGTGCCGGGCGAGCCGGGCATGCCGTCCAAACGTCGCTACTGGTTCACCTGAAGTGCTGGTGACCGGCGGGGCCTATGTAGGCAGCACCGTCGACCGTCAACCCGTCGCCCTCGCTGACGAGGCCGATGCGGGTCCAGCCGCTGGGCAGGTCGGCCTGCGAGCTGAACGTGGCGACCAAGGCGTAGTCGTCACCACCGGTGAGCATGAAGGTGAGGGCGTCGACGCCCAGTGCATCGCTCACGGCTGCGACCGACTCCGGCACCACAAACGCAGAGGAATCGAGATTGATCGCCACGCCACTGGCCTCGGCGATGTGACCGAGGTCGGCAACCAGCCCGTCGCTGACGTCGGTCATCGACGTTGCACCAGCCCCTGCCGCCCGCGGTCCAGCCGCGTAGGGCGGATGTGGCACGCGGTGCGCGTCGACGGCAGCCTTGGGTGAGCGGAACCCGCGGCTGAGCGCGGCAAAGCCCGCACCCGCAAGGCCGAGATGCCCGGCGAAGGCGACCACGTCACCCGGCAGCGCACCGGTGCGGCGCACAGGGCGCACGGCGTCACCCATCGCGGTCACGGCCAGGATGATCTTGTCGGACGCGGTGACGTCGCCGCCGACGATGTGGGCGCCGACGTGGGCACACTCGACCTCGAAGCCACGAGTCATCTCGATGGCCCACGACACCGGCAGATCAGCCGGCGCCCCGAATCCGATCGTCAGCGCCGTCGCGACACCGCCCATGGCATTGATGTCGGACAGGTTGCACGCCGCGGCCTTGCGTCCGATGTCGTGGGCGGACGACCAGTCGCGGCGGAAATGGCGACCCTCGACAAGCAGGTCGGTGGAGACAAGGAAAGTCCCGTCGTTGGTCGACACGTGAGCGGCGTCGTCGCCCGGGCCCAGCAGGACATGCCGGTTGTCGCCGATCTCGGTGGCCAACCTCGCGATGAGTCCGAACTCCCCCAGCTCGCCGATCGTCTGGCCGCCCTCGGCACCGGAGTCCATACCGGCATTGTGTCGCAGGCAGGTCGTGGCGCAGCCGGGAGCCCTCCAATCGACGATGATCCGGTAGCGTGGGACAGTCCCGTCGAAACAGCGCACTGCCGTTGAGACAGCGCATTCCCGTTGCAACCCAAGGAGCCCCGATGGCCGTCCAGGCATACATCCTCGTCCAGACCGAGGTCGGCAAGGCTGCCGACGTCGCCACGGCGATCGCCGCCATCGACGGCGTCACCCTCGCGGAGGACGTCACCGGCCCTTACGACGTGATCGTCCGCGCTGAGGGTCCGACGGTCGACGAGCTCGGTGCACTAGTCGTCACCAGGGTCCAGGGCGTCCCCGGCATCACCCGCACGCTGACGTGTCCGATCGTGCGCATCTGAGGCGTGAATCCTCTTCACCTCCCGCCGATCATCGCCGTGCTGCTGATCACCGCAGGATGCGGCGGGGGGCTCGCGGTGGACACCTACCCCACGACGCCGGGCACCAAGGTCGACTGCAAGGCACTGTTTGCTGATGGTCCGCAGAAGGTGGCGGGCCAGGACCAGGTCTTTGTCCACGACGAGAACGCGTCCGCGTGGGGCGACCCCGCGATCGTCCTGCGGTGCGGCGTCGACAAGCCCGATGGCCTGACGCCATCGAGCCAGTGCAACACGGTGCGCGGCATCGACTGGCTGGCCGACACCACGGCCGACGGCTACCTGTTCACCACCATCGGGCGCAAGTTCTTTGTCAGCGTCGAGGTGCCCAAGGAGTACGCCCCCGAGGCCGATGCCCTCGCCGACGTCGCCGACGCGGTAGCCAAGCACGATCCGTCGATCAAGCCCTGCGTCTAGCAAGCCCTGCGTCCAGGTTCGCCCCGCTTCTGGCCTGACAGGGCCCAGGTCAGCGCAGCCCGGTGTCGCGGCGCAGGGCCAGCTGGATGAGCCGGTCGATGAGCTCGGCGTATGTCACGCCGCTCGCCTCCCACAGCAACGGAAACATCGAGAACGGCGTGAAGCCCGGCATGGTGTTGATCTCGTTGATGACGAGGCCGTCGGCGGTGTCGAAGAAGTCGACGCGGGCCAGCCCCTCGCAGCCGACAGCCTCGAAGGCCTGCACGGCGTAGGCACGGATGCGCTCGCGGAGGGTCTCATCGATGTCGGCGGGCACCATGTTGGCGCTCGTGCCGTCGAGGTACTTGGCCTCGAAGTCGTAGAAGTCATGGTCAGACTCCTGCGCAACGGTGATCTCGCCAACGACGCTCGCGACCGGCTTGCCGTCCGGCTGCTGCATCACGGCACACTCGAGCTCGCGCTTGCTGCGGGCACCTGCCTCGACGATGACCTTGGGGTCGAACTCCCGCGCCTTGTCGACGGCGATCTCGAGCTCGTCCCACGTGTTGACCATCATGACGCCCGAGCTC
>NZ_JACMOM010000395.1 GCF_014378035.1 Aeromicrobium sp.
ACTCACGTTCCTGCCGCACCCCCCCCGGCGCCCAGGACGTCTAGGTGATGACTGCGTGGAGGTCATCTATCCGCTGCGCCGGCGAGTGGTCCACCCCACCTTCCTGTGGCATCGAGGGCGGTGGGCCGTGTGCGCCGTCTTCGCGCGATGACGCCACTGATGGCGAGAGCCAGGATCGCGAGGAGCGGTACCACCAGGCTCCACCACGCCGCGACCGCGAACGGAATAGTCCCGACCAGCAGCAGTGCGAGCCGAGGCCGCTTGTTGCGCATCCATGGTGATGCGAACAGGGCGAGACCACCGAGAACACCGACGAGCGTGAGTGCCAGCGGCGATGCGCGCAGCGCCATCATCACCTCGAATGCACCGAGAAGGCTGACGAGCCCCGGCAGCCATGCCGTAGCGATGACGTCGCGGCTTTCCCGCCAACCGCCGGCGACCGCAAGGCCGGCGGGCACTGTCAGCAGCGGGCCCGGGAGGTACCACAAGGCGCCGACCGTGGTGAAGCACACGACGCCGGGCACGAGCATGCCGACGGCGCTGGCAACTCGTCCCGATGGCGGGATCGAGTCCTTGCCCAGGCTGACTGCACTGGCTAGGCCGATGGCACTGAGAACAATGGTGAGCAGACCGAGTGCCACCGGGCTTGCCTTGCTTCCCGTCAGCTCGGGGATGTCTGGCCCCGCCACAGCCTGGACGACGCCGGCAATCATCCCTGATGCACCGCCCAGAAGGCCCAGGCAGCGCGCCGGGCGCCGGTTCATCGGATCACCGCACCGAGTGGTCGACGGGGGCTGGGCCGGGCGGTGCGGATCGCATGCCCCAGACGGAACGCCACCACGGCACCCCTGCCGGGCTGCGCCACCAGGTCCTGCAGTCTCGGCGCGAACGTGGCAGGCAGCCCCAGCTGCCGCTCGCGGTCGATCCGCTCCGTGACCTGGTTCATGTGCTGCAGGGCCAGGCCATCCGCCGTGGCGGCGAGGTGGATGCGCTGCAGAACCCGACCGGCCTGCAGGCGATCGGTCACGTGGTCGCCACCCGGCACCGTGATGATGCCGTAGGCCGCGGCGGTCGCCGTGTGCACCGTTCGCGTCTGGTCGAGCCAGAACCTGTCGCCAGCACTGCGCGATGACGCCGGCAACAGCTTGGCGACGGTCAGGGTGGTCGTGCTGAACCCCTGCGCGTCGAGCGTCGGACCGTCGCGATGCTTGTCGATGTCGTCGCGGCTGTTGCGGAACCACGAGAACGACTCCTCGGACTGTCCCCGATCGTCGATGAATGCCTCGGTCGCCTCCAGGATCAGCGCACTCATGGCTTCTCGGTCGGAGTCCGAGGCCAACCAGCGCAGCTGGACGTCAGGCGATTCGGCCACGTGTGCCGACAGGCCCTCGAGCACCGTGCGCGGGACCCGCTGCGCGCGATAGGGGCCCCGGTTCGAGTGTCGGTCACCGATGACTTCATGCAGCGACGATGTGCTGACGGGCGCGGGCTCGAAGGCCACTGCAGCCACGTACGTCTCGTCTGCCGGATCGGGCAACCACTTGACCTCTGCCCGGAAGCCGCGAGCGCCCAGACCGAGGACCAGGTTCTCGACGGCGCAGCCGAGGCCCACGTGGTGCTCGCGGCGGTAGGGGTCGACCGCCGGCATGTCCCGGCTCGGGTCGGCAAACACGTCAACACTCCGGTCGGTGACGTGGAAGATCCACGGTTGGGTGTTGTGCGGGTTGGCGGCAAGGATGGCAGCCCCGACGGCACCCTTGGGGCTGTCGTCGTCGCGCCATTGCGACCACGCGTCGTAGGGCGCGCCAGATCCGGCGTCAAGCACCCCGTTGTCGAACACCCGATAGCTGGCAGCTCCCGACGCACCCACCAGGATCGTCGCGCCGCCGAGCCCCATCGCCTTGAGTGCGGACCGTCGCGAGATCGGCCGTGACGCTCGGTCTCCTGTGACAGCGGAGAACTCTGGTGTGTCGTCGGGCATCGTCACTGCCGCCTACGCCGCCGTAGGCGTCACGGTGGGGCGGCCCAGCCGTTCGCGCACAGCACGCTCGACGAGGATGGGAATGAATGACTGGAGTCGGGCATCTGCCAAGCGGGAGTACTCCGCGTCGACACATGCCCTGACGATCGCGGGAGCGACGTGACGGTAGTCACCGCAGAGTTGAGCGGCCAGCTCGTCAACGTACGACGATCCGACCAAGCGGTCTCGTCCCTGGTCGGTTGAGCTGGTTCTCATGGCGCTGGTGGTCCTCACTGCACTGCTCCCGTCGTCGAAGGTGATCCCACAGCTCCAGCGTCTGCCTGTCCCGCGCTCGGGGGCAGGGTCGTGGGTCCCGAATTCCGTGATGGACAATCAAGGACGCAGGGCACTCACAGACAGGGAGCGGAACATGGAACAGCTCGACCTCGGAGTCATCGCCCGCACCGTCAAGGAGAACGAGCGGCGGCTGCCGATCCACCCGCGCCATCTCGAGCGGCTGAGCGACGCCACCCGGCCGCACATCTTCCTCGAGGAGGGCTACGGCACCGAGTTCGGGTTCACCGACGAGGAGCTGCGCCCGTACGTCGCGGACCTGCTGACGCGTGCCGAGCTGATCGCCCGCTGCGATGTCATCCTGCTGACCAAGCCGCAGGCGTCCGACCTCCTCGAGATGCGCGAGGGACAGATCCTCTGGGGCTGGCCGCACTGCGTCCAGGACCGGGCCCTGACCCAAGCGGCGATCGATCGCAAGTTGACGCTCATCGCCTTCGAGGCCATGAACCACTGGAGCGGAGACGGCTACTTCCTGCTCCACGCACTGCACAAGAACAACGAGCTCGCGGGCTACTGCTCGGTGCAACATGCGATGCAGCCCAGCGGTCTGACCGGCAACTACGGCCGCCGGCTGAGTGCCGCCGTCATCGGCTTCGGCGCGACCGCCCGCGGTGCCGTGACTGCGCTCAGCTCGCAGGGCATCCACGATGTCGACATCTTCACGCAGCGCGGCGTCGCGGCCGTCAATGCGCCGATCCACTCGGCGAGCATCGTGCACTTCGAGCCGGGTCTGTCGCCGCAGGAGAGCCGTGCGCACAAGGAGGACGGGTGGACGGCGATGCCACCATTCCTGGCCGAGCACGACGTCATCGTCAACTGCGTCCTGCAGGATCCCAACTCCCCCATCACCTTCCTCGAGAACGTCAACCTCGGCAGCCTCGCCTCGGGCACGCTGATCGTCGACGTCTCCTGCGACGAGGGCATGGGATTCGAGTGGGCCAGGCCCACGACGTTCGACGAGCCGACATTCATGGTCGGCAACGGTGTGACCTATTACGGCGTCGACCACAGTCCGTCCTTCCTCTGGAACTCCGCGACGTGGGAGATCAGCCAGGCCCTCCTCCCGTTCCTCGGCATCGTGCTCGGCGGGCCCGCAGCGTGGGAAGAGGACGAGACGATCAAGCGTGCCATCGAGATCCGTTCCGGGGTCATCCGCAACACCGAGATCCTGGCCTTCCAGAACAGGTCGGAGGAGTTTCCCCACCTGGCTCTGTGACGTCGATCGGTTGCGAGATGGCTCCGGCCCAGTAGCGTCGTGGTGACAGTTATCGATGAAGGGAAGCACCATGCCGACACGTACAGCCCGCACCGCCTGGGACGGCGGATTCCAGGACGGATCCGGTCAGGTCGAGCTCACCAGCTCAGGCCTCGGCACGTTCGAGGTGTCGTTCCCGAAGCGCTCGTCCGATGACGGGGGCGGCGCGACCAATCCCGAGGAGCTGCTCGGGGCGTCCCACTCGGCTTGCTACGCGATGCAGCTCTCGGCTCTCCTCGGTGAAGAAGGCGCGACTGTCCACTCGTTGGAGATCAAGGCCGACGTCTCGCTGGGGCCCGACCCCGACGGTGGGTTCAAGCTCACGGGCATCGCCCTCACGGTCCGCGGCGAGGTGGCCGGCATCGACGCCGCGGGCTTCGCCCACGTTGCCGAAGCGGCCAAGGCCACCTGTCCCATCAGCAAGGCACTGACCGGCGTTGACATCACGCTCGACGCGGCGCTCGAGACCGCGTAGCCGACACCGCACCGATGCCCCGGACCCGCGCACGGTCGGGGGCTTCGGACGATTGGGCGGCCGTCAAACGGTGCTCGGCGTCGTCGCCCGGAACCCCTCGACAGCGGTGCAGTGCCCGTTGTACGAGGAAGACCCGTCCGAACGGTGCAGCCTGCCTGCGGCCGAGCAGGTCTCCGCGTTATCCTGTGAAGGCTAGTTTTCAGGCTAGTTCTCAGGTGTGCCCAGCAACTAATCGGAAGAGGCGATCGAGGCCGTGGCCGAGTCCTCGCAAGACAGTTCAACCCCAGATTTCGGCACCAACCAGTGGCTCGTCGAGGAGATGTTCGAGCGTTTCCAGGATGATCCGTCGTCCGTCGACCCGACGTGGGTCACATTTTTCAAGACCGGTGCCGGCGCAGCCCTCAATGGGGCCTCGCCCAACGGCTCTTCGGCAACGACCGCGGCGGCACACGATGCACCAGCGGCTCCGGTTCAGCGGCCCACGTCACCCAGCGCCGTCGAACCACTGTCGGCCCAGACCGAGCCCGTGAGGACAGCACCGGCCCACGCCCAGGTGGCCGCACCGGTCCACGTCGAGCCGGCCGCTCCGGTCGCCCCCGTCGTCGACGCCCCGGCCAGGCCCGCCACCTCGACCTCCAGGTCGGCCCCTGCCGCCCCGAAAAAGGTCGGTCCCGGGGAGGTCGGCCACGTCATCCTGCGCGGAGCAGCCTCCCGCACCGTTGCCAACATGGACTCGAGCCTCACGGTCCCCACCGCGACGAGCGTCCGGTCCGTCCCCGTCAAGCTGCTCTTCGACAACCGCGTCGTGATCAACAACCATCTGGCTCGCGCGCGAGGCGGCAAGGTCTCGTTCACGCACCTGATCGGCTATGCCATCGTCCAGGCCCTCGCGGCCATGCCGGAGATGAACACCGGTTTCGAGGTCGTCGACGGCAAGCCCAACCAGCTCAAGCCCGAGCACGTCAACTTCGGCCTCGCCATCGACCTGAAGAAGCCCGACGGTTCCCGCACGCTGCTGGTGCCGTCGATCAAGGCCACCGAGACGATGGGCTTCGCCGAGTTCTGGTCCGCCTACGAGACGATGGTCAAGAAGGCCCGTGACGGCAACCTTGAGGTCACGGACTTCCAAGGCACCACTGTCAGCCTGACCAATCCCGGCGGCATCGGCACCAACCACTCCATCCCGCGTCTCATGCAGGGCCAGGGCGTCATCATCGGCGTCGGCTCGATGGAGTACCCGCCGGAGTTCCAGGGCGCCTCCGACCACACCCTCGCCCAAATGGCGATCTCCAAGATGATGACGCTCACGTCGACCTACGACCACCGAGTCATCCAAGGTGCGCAATCCGGCGAGTTCCTCAAGCGAATCCACCGTCTTCTCCTCGGCGAAGAGGGCTTCTACGACGAGATCTTCCGTGCGCTCAAGATCCCCTACGAGCCCATCCGCTGGGCCCAGGACATCGCTGTCAGCCACGACGACCAGATCCACAAGCAGTCCCGGGTCCTCGAGCTCATCCACGCCTACCGCGTGCGCGGCCACCTGATGGCCGACACCAACCCGCTCGACAACACGCCTCGCAGCCACCCCGACCTCGACACCGCATCGCACGGGCTCACGCTGTGGGACCTCGACCGCGAATTCGCCACCGGCTCATTCAAGACCGAGAAGCGCTTCATGAAGCTGCGCGAGATCCTCGGTATTCTCCGCGACTCGTACGCCCGCACCATCGGCCTCGAATACATGCACATCAACGACCCGGCCGAACGGACCTGGTTCCAGCAGCGCATCGAGCGTCCGCACACCAAGCCGCCGCGCGAGGAGCAGCTGCGCATCCTGCAGAAGCTCAACCAGGCAGAGGCGTTCGAGACGTTCCTGCAGACCAAGTTCGTCGGCCAGAAGCGGTTCAGCCTCGAGGGTGGCGAGACCACGGTCCCCGTGCTCGACGAGATCTGTGAGGCCGCCGCGTCAGACTCGCTCGAAGAGGTCTGCATCGGCATGGCCCACCGTGGCCGGCTCAACGTGCTGGTCAACATCGCCGGCAAGCACGCCGGCTCGGTGTTCCGCGAGTTCGAGGGCAACATCGACCCCCGCACCGTCCAGGGCTCCGGCGACGTCAAGTACCACCTCGGCGTCGAGGGCGAGTTCACGTCGGGAAACGGCGACACGATCAAGGTTTCCGTCGCTGCCAACCCGTCGCACCTCGAGGTCGTCGACCCGGTGCTCGAGGGAATAGCGCGCGCCAAGCAGGACCGTCTCAACCGCGGCCAGGAGTTTCCGGTGCTTCCCGTGCTCGTGCACGGTGACGCCGCGTTCGCCGGACAGGGCGTCGTGGCCGAGACCCTCAACCTCTCGCTGCTACGGGGCTACCGCACCGGCGGCACGATCCACCTGATCGTCAACAACCAGGTGGGCTTCACGACCTCGCCGTCGTCGTCACGATCCTCGACGTACTGCACCGACGTCGCCCGGATGATCCAGGCGCCGGTCTTCCACGTCAACGGCGACGACCCGGAGGCCTGCATACGGGTGGCGCACCTGGCGTACGAGTACCGCCGCACGTTCCACAAGGACGTCGTCATCGACCTGGTCTGCTACCGCCGTCGCGGTCACAACGAAGGTGACGACCCCAGCTTCACGCAGCCGCTGATGTACGACACGATCGAGAAGAAGAAGTCGGTGCGCAAGCTCTACACCGAGGCTCTCGTCGGTCGAGGCGACATCACGCTCGAGGAGGCCGAGGCCGCGTTGGGCGACTACCAGGTCCAGCTCGAGCGCAACTTCGCCGAGGTCAAGGAAGCCGCCACCGACCCGGGCTACTCCCGCACGCCCGACTACCCCGACAAGCCCGAGCACGCCGGCGAGCTCGTCACCGCGGTGTCCCCCGAGACGATGAAGGCCATCGCCGACTCGTACACCAACGTCCCCGAGGGCTTCACGGTCCACCCCAAGGTGCTGCCGCAGCTCCAGCGTCGTGCTGCCTCGATAACAGCTGGCCCGATCGACTGGGGAACCGGTGAGATCATCGCCATGGGCTCGCTTCTCCTCGACGGGCGCCCGGTGCGAATCTCCGGCCAGGACACCCGCCGCGGCACGTTCGCGTCACGTTTCGCCACGATCATCGATCGCACCAACGCTGAGGAATGGACACCACTGTCCAACGTCGGCGACGACCAGGCGACCTTCTACGTCTACGACTCGCTGCTCAGCGAGTACGCGGCCCTCGGGTTCGAGTACGGCTACTCCGTCGCCCGTCCCGAGGCACTGACGATGTGGGAGGCGCAGTTCGGCGACTTCGTCAACGGTGCCCAGTCCGTCATCGACGAGTACATCTCTGCCGGTGAGACCAAGTGGGGCCAGAAGTCCGGTGTCGTGCTCCTGCTCCCGCACGGCTACGAGGGTCAGGGGCCCGACCACTCATCGGCCCGCATCGAACGGTTCCTGCTGCTGTGCGCCGACGATGCCATGACCATCGCACAGCCCTCGACCCCGGCGTCGTACTTCCACCTGCTGCGCCGCCAGAACCTCGAGAGCGAGCACCGCCCGCTCATCGTCTTCACCCCGAAGTCGATGCTGCGCAGCAAGGCGGCCACGTCGCAGCCCGACGATTTCACGTCCGGCACGTTCCGACCGGTCATCGGCGACGACTCGGTCGACCCGTCGACCGTCGAGCGCGTGCTCGTGTGCTCGGGCAAGGTGACCTGGGACCTGTTCGCCGAACGCGAGAAGCGCGAGTCGGGCCAGTCGCGCACCGCCATCGTCAGGCTCGAACAGATCTATCCGCGGCCCACTGCCGAGCTCAACGCCGAGGTGGCGAAGTATCCCCACGCTCGCGAAGTGCGCTGGGTGCAGGACGAGCCCGCCAACCAGGGCCCGTGGCCGCACGTCGCGCTGCACTTCAGTGGCGAGTTCGACGGGCTGCCACTGATGCGGGTCTCGCGCCCGGAGTCGTCGGCGCCGTCCGTCGGCTCGCACGCGCGGCACGCGGAGGAGCAGGCCACGCTGATGCAGCAGGCTTTCAGCTGATCGGCTGACGGACTCCATCGACCATGTACTTCACCGATCGAGGTATCGAAGAGCTGCAGTCACGCCGGGGGGACGAAGAGGTCTCCCTGGCGTGGCTTGCTGAAAGACTCAGCGAGTTCGTGGATCTCAACCCCGACTTCGAGATCCCCGTCGAACGCCTCGCCACCTGGCTCGCGCGCCTGGACGACGACGAGTGATCCCGCTGCCCGCGGCCGGACTCACCGGCCCGACCCGCGCAGGCCCCACCCGTTGCGGCTAGAGCGTCAGCACGATCTTGCCGAACACCGATCCGTCGATCACTGACGCGAGGCCACCAGCAACGTCGGCCATCGGGATCTGACGGTCGATCAAAGGCCGGGTGCCGGTGACGTCCATGAACTGGACGAGCCCGTGCAGTTCGTCGCGCGTGCCCATCGTCGAGCCGTGCACACGCATCTGCTGGAAGAAGATCCGGGTGAGCTCGGCCGCCTTGGGCGCGTCGCCCGATGTGGCACCGGCGATGACGACCGTGCCGCCGGGACGCATCGACTTGATCGAGTGCGACCACGTCGCGGCACCCACGGTCTCGATGACGGCATCGACCTTGGACGGCAGCCGGGCACCGGACTCGAACGCCTCGTGGGCCCCGATCTCGATGGCCCTGGCCCGCTTGTCCTCGTCGCGGCTGGTGGCGTAGACCCTGAAGCCTGCTGCCCGCGCCAGCGTGATCGCCGCCGTGGCGACACCGCCGCCTGCGCCCTGCACGAGCACCGTGTCGCCCTGCTTGAGCCCGGACTGCGTGAAGAGCATGCGGTAGGCCGTCAACCATGCGGTGGGAAGACACGCAGCCTCGGCGAACGACATGCCCTCGGGCTTTGCAACGACGTTGCGCCTCGGCACGGCGACCCGCTCGGCGAACGTGCCCTGGTGCCGCTCGGACAGGAGGGAGCGCTTCGGGTCGAGGGTGTCGTCACCGCGCCACGACGGATCGTTGATCACGGCATGGACGACGACCTCGTTGCCGTCGTCGTCGACACCCGCGGCATCGCAACCAAGGATCATCGGCAGCGACTCCGCACGGAGTCCGACGCCACGAAGGCTCCACACGTCGTGGTGGTTGATCGAGGCTGCTTTGACAGTGACTGTCGTCCACCCGTCAGGCACCTCCGGCTCGGGGCGCTCCCCCACCACCAGCCCGTCGAGCGGGTTCTCGGGGTTGATCGTGCCGGCGTAGACGGCGAACATTCGGCTCCTTCGGATGTGGGTCAGTAGGGACGGCGTGCGAGACCTTCGCGGCGCGCTGTGTCGGTCACTGCGCGGGAGACCGCCGAGGCGACCCGTGGGTCGAACGGCGAAGGGATGACATGGGTCGCGCTGAGGTCGTCACCGACGAGGTCGGCGATGGCGTGGGCGGCGGCAAGCTTCATGCCCTCGGAGATGCGGGTCGCGCGCACGTCGAGCGCGCCCCGGAAGATGCCGGGGAACACGAGGACGTTGTTGATCTGGTTGGGAAAGTCCGACCTTCCGGTGGCGACGACCCGGGCGTAGCGCGAGGCCACGTCGGGATGAACCTCGGGCGTCGGGTTGGCGAGCCCGAACACGATGGCGTCGCGGGCCATCGAGGCGACCGCCTCCTCGGGGATCGTGCCGCCCGAGACACCGATCAGCACATCCGCACCCGCCAACGCGTCCGACACCGTGCCGGACCGCGCCCAGTCGCCGGTCTGCTCGGCCACCCACCGCTTGACCTCGTTCAGATCGTCGCGCCCGGGGTGGATGACTCCCGAACGGTCGACCACCGCGATCTTGCGAACGCCGGCGCTCTGCAGCATTTTCATGATCGCCACACCTGCCGCGCCCGCGCCCGAGATGACGACCTTGATGTCCTCGAGGTCGCGATCGGTGACTCGGAGCGCATTGATGAGCGCCGCGAGGACCACGACCGCGGTGCCGTGCTGGTCGTCGTGGAAGACCGGGATGTCGAGGAGCTCGATGAGTCGGCGCTCGATCTCGAAGCATCGGGGGCTGGAGATGTCCTCGAGGTTGATGCCGCCGAATGTCGGGGCGAGCCGGACGATCGTCTCGACGATCTCGTCGACATCGGTCGTGGCAAGTGCTATCGGGATGGCGTCAACGCCGCCGAACTGCTTGAACAGCACGGCCTTGCCCTCCATGACGGGCATCGCGGCGGCGGGGCCGATGTCACCGAGACCCAGGACCGCGGTGCCATCGGTCACGACGGCAACGGTGTTGGAGACCCAGGTGTACTCGTGAGCGGCCTCGGGGTCGGCAGCGATCGCCTCGCACACGCGGGCGACTCCCGGCGTGTAGGTCATCGCCAGGTCTGCCGCGTCGCGCAGCGGCACGGTCGCGGAGATCTCCATCTTCCCGCCTCGGTGCAGCGCGAAGATCGGATCCTCGGGGTCTGGAGAGACTGTCTGCATGTCAATCATGTTGGTGTCAGTAGGTGTGGCAACCATGGAGCTGATCCTCGGGACTGTCCGTACTGGTTTTGATCAGTACTGCTTCAAGACGGGACCGATCAGGTCGCCGGCGCGGCTCAGAGGCCGCAGTCTGACATCCGCCGGAGCGGGATTCACACGGGTTGTGCCCGGTCGCCAGTCTCTCACACGCGGTGGTCCTCGCTGAGTGCGCGGGTCACGGGTGGAGCGAGCAGACAGGCGAGCACGACGACAGCCGACACCGCAAGGAGCGCGGCGATGAGACGGGTGTCGCCGGTGCGCTCATCGGGCTTGCGCAGGTTCCATGCGAGGAGCAGCTGGATGAGCTGGGTGACGATCAGCGGACTCCGCGCCCACGCGTCACCACGCACCACTCGCCACGCCGCCCAGGCCTGACCGGCACCGTAGATCAGCAGGAAGACGCCGATCCCGACGCCGACTCCGACGGGGTCCGCCGAGGGCGCCACGAGCCCGAGCACCGCCAGGATGACGAATCCCACTGCCTCGGCCGACACGGTCACCGCAGCCGCGAGCAGGAGCGCGCGGGCCGTGCCTTCGGGGCGTCGGGAGAGTGTCACAGCGGCAGCAAACGGAGGGGCCGGGGCGGGAGCAGACGGACGGGCACAGCCTCAGCGTACGAAAGGTGTGACCCATCCGACAATTCACACGACGTCAATCCCTTGTAAACCCGTTGAAATGTTGAAAACATGGAGGTCAACGCTTTGGAACGGGCTCAACGGCCCAGCCCAAGGCACGCAACCGAACGGGAAGGAGCGTCCCCATGGATTGGCGTCATCGTTCAGCATGCCTAGATGAGGACCCTGAACTCTTCTTCCCCATCGGCAACACGGGTCCCGCCATCTTGCAGATCGAAGAGGCCAAGGTCGTATGCCGCCGCTGTGATGTCCGCGAGCAGTGCCTGCAATGGGCACTCGAGTCCGGACAGGATCAC
>NZ_JACMOM010000396.1 GCF_014378035.1 Aeromicrobium sp.
CCCCCCGAAGCCCTGTGCTGAGATCTCGACAGCGAGTGCACCGACATCGAGGCCCGCGGCCGTCATGGCGCACCGCCGGGGATCATCATCGGGGGAATCTTGGGGCAGGCGTACAGCCAGGAGTCGGGGTTGCGGCCCTCCGGGAGGAAGGGTGCCTCGTCGGGCAGTGCCTCGCCTTTCCAGGAGCCCACTGGCATCTCGCCCGGCTCGGCGGGCGTCCAGTCGAGGTCGTCGAACCGGCGTCGGAGGAACAGCCTGGTGCGCCCGTCGGGGGGTTCGACCTGGAGGTACTCGGCCGACGACTGGCGTCCGCGGTGGAGGCCGCGAACCGTGTAGGTGGCTTCCTCCCAGCCGTAGTGCTCGTGGCTTCCGACGCGAACGGCGACACCGTCCACCAGATGCGCGCGGGCCTGGGGATCCGCTGGGAGCACCTCTCCGCCGAGGTCGCCGACGAAATGGCCCGGTGCCACAACCTCGACGTCGGGGCGTTCATGGGCGAGGCGGAGGTGCTTCTGGACCAGTGCTCTGACCTCGGAAAGCGGTTTGTCGGCTCCCGGGTCGACGGTGCTCCCGTGGGCGACCGCCACCACGAGACTGACGGCGGTCGCATCGACCTCGAACGTCTCGATGCCGGTGAACGACGTGCCGGGGAGAAAATCCACCTCGCGTTCGTGGGGGTGCGGGGAAGTCGACTCGGCGCCGCGTCCGGAAGATCCGACGATGGCCGTGACGTGGGCGGTGCGGAAGTTCTCGGTCGCGACCCGCAGGTCCATCGAGGCGGCCACCACACCCGTGCTGACGACGACCTCGCCCTCTGCCGGTGGATTGTCTGGCGAAGTGATGCCGCGAAAGGCGAGGCCTGAGTAGACAGGCATCCGCCCCAGGTCGCGAAGCCGATCGGTCATGCGGGTGCGCTGCTGCGCGGCGAGCTCGGCGGGTCGGCGCTGACCTCGGTCAGTTGGCCGTGGTCGACGTACCACCGTATGGGACGGTCGAGCACGACCATCGCTCCTCCGCCCGGCTGACCGAACCATGGTGCCGCGAGGCCCTCCATCACGTGGGGTGGCAGAACGCTCTGGACGGTGTACTGGCGGAAGGCTTGCCCGATGTCTGATGGCGGCAACGAACGTTCAGGGAATGGAGTGCCCGCGGCGAAGAGGTGATGCGCTGTGTCGGGTCCGAACGTGTCGAGCGCGTCACCCGGCGACAGCCCGTTGGGGCCGGCTGCCTGTCCGCGGGACGCAGTGCGCTTGCGGATGGCCGTTGCCGTCGTTGTGCCCGCGCGGGCAAGCTCCGCGGCGTCGATGACGCGCGGCTCGGGTGTGGTCGCAGCGTGGCGGGTCGCGAGCTCAATGGCCGCCTCGACGGACGACAGCGACTCGTAGGGGGCGAACGTGCCCCGTGCCAGACCTCGCACCACTGCTTGTGAACCGAACGGTGTCACTAGCCGCGGCCCCTCGGATGGTGGTGGCGCGTCGGGTGTCGGCTCGGCAGTGAGCACGACGGCGCCCGCGGGCAGGCCCGCTTCCGCGAGCCCTTCATCGATCGTGTTCTGCGTCGTCATGAGTCCTTCTTGTCGTGTGGTGGGGCCGGTGCGAGCAGAAGGAGTCTTCGTCCCAGCTCGGCGGCAGCTGCCTGCTCGTCGTCATACATCTCGATGATTCCCTCGCTTCCCCGGTCCCACATCGCCGCGCGGATGCGGTTGTCCGGCAGTCGGGTGAGGACCCAGGTGCCTTCCTGACCACGCCGGTCCTCGTCGTCCCACATGAGGCAGTCGCGCCCGATCCCGGCCTCGTCGAGTCGGCGGCGCATGTACTCGACGGGACTCACCGCGGTGCGACGACGTCGACGACGCCGGTGTCGTAGTACCACCGCACGGGGCGTTCGAGTGTCACGAGGATGCCGCCGCCCGGTTGGCCGAACCACGGTTGGACGGGGCCGACGGAAACTGCGCCACCCAGTGGTGCACGAACGAGGAACACGGTGCGGGAGAGCTCGAGATCTGTCGGTGGCGCCGAGCGCTCCGAGAACGGTGTGTCGAGCAAGAAGAGGCAGTGCCCGCTGCTCGGGCCGAGATGGTCGAGCGCAGTGCCGACAGGGATCATGTCGGGCGTGAGCGGTGATCCGTTTGCTGAGTGCTCGCGAAGGGTGGCGGCGAGTTGCTTGGCGTCCTGCTGGAGCCCCGCGAAGGCCGCGGCATCGACCACGATGGTCTGAGGTGGTTGAAGAACATGCACCACGGCGTTGGCGGCAAGCTCGTCGGTCTCGTAGGTGTCGTAGACCGCGAACCGACCCCGGTCCATTCCTCCGAGGGTCGTGGCGCCGTCGGAACGCGGCACGACGACCCAGCGTTGGCTCGGCGCACGGGGAATGACGTCGGGCTCAGCGGCGGCGAACACCATCTCGGTCGGCGCGCCGGCTTCACCAGCCAGCCGCACGACATCGGTGGTGCTCACGAGGTGGTCCCGGACGTCGAGCCCGGACGTCGCACGGCCACGAGCTTGCGGGTCTCGTCGATGAACATCCGGCGAGCCTCCTCGGGATCGGTCGTGGTCAGAAGTTGGCGACTGACACCCATGTCGCGGTACCAGATGTCGTAGCGGCCGTCGTCGGATCGCAGCCCGATGTGCTCGCTCGACGGTAGCGTGCCGTCGGCGCGGTTCGCGATGTAGAAGTCGACGAACTCCCCGAAGCCCTGTGCCGACATCTCGACGGCGAGGGCATCGACATCGAGGCCCGCGGCCGTCATGGCGCACCGCTGGAGATGATGTTCAGCTCCACGAGCTGCCCGCGGGTCAAGGCATTGCCTTCGGCGTCGAGGAAGCGGTACTGGGTTCCGCCACCCTTCTGCCCGAAATCGGGCGTCACGTCGGAGGCTTCCAGCTTGACCTCGCCGCTGGTGATCTTGGGGTTCTCGAGGTCGATGTGCCACGTGTCGCGGTTGAAGTTGAGCCGGTCGGGTGGCAGCGAGCGCTCGCCGAACGGCGTGTTCTCGGGCGAGAAGAAAGACCCGTTCGGGCTGCCGATCCGGTCGATCGGACCGACGTCGGGATCGACTATGCGTTCGCTGCCCTCGACCGCTCCCCGGTTGCCCGGCCAGTTCCAGTCTTCCGGGTAGTTGGGGTCGTCGGTCTCGACCCGATACTTCTCTTTGAATGCCTCTGGAGTGGGCTCGCCGCCGAGCGGGTCGTAGTCGGGCTCGATGATGTCGCGGTTGGCACCGCTGTACGACGGGTCGTTGAGCTGGTCGTCGAGCGATCGGAAGTCGTCGGAGGTGTGCTCGTGCATACCGCCCGGCCCATCAGCGTCGCCGAGGTCGTCGAGCCTGCCGAGGTCGCCGAGGTCGTCGAGCTTGCCGAGGTCGCCGGCGTCGCCGAGGACGTCGAGCCGGTTGCCCGCATTCGCCATGTCGGCCAGACCGTCGATGGCGTCGACACCGCCCT
Organism: Aeromicrobium sp.; assembly: GCF_014378035.1. GTDB lineage: Bacteria > Actinomycetota > Actinomycetes > Propionibacteriales > Nocardioidaceae > Aeromicrobium. Next base: position 3,444 of record NZ_JACMOM010000396.1, read on the forward strand.
TGACCCCGCGGGTCGCGGCGGTGCCGGTGCCGCCGGTGAGGGCCGCGATGATGGCGTCGGGCAGGAGGTGGCCGGCGGCTCGAGCCGGGTCGTCGGCCCAGGTGTCCCAGTCGAGCATCGCCTTGCCGATGTTCTTGCCGAACTCCATCGGGTCGTCCTTGAGCGCCTGCAGCATGCCTTGGGCGTCCTCGACGCGCATGTTGTTCTTGGCGGCGATCTCCTCGGCCGTCATGCCGGATGAGGCGTCCTGCATCATGTCGTTGAACATCCAGGCGGCCGGGTTGGTCAGGAAGGTGGCCAGCTTGGCGAGGTCGTAGATCGCCTCGCCGGCGCCCAGCACGAAGCCGCCGACCGCGGCGCCGACCTTCTCGTACCACGTGCGCTTGGCGGGGGCATCGACACAACCGCGCCGAACGCCGTCGGCGCCGATCTGGGCGGCAATCTCGAGGTCGGACTTCGCCGACTCGTACTCCTCGAGCGCCGCCTGCCGGATCGCGGCACCCGGGTCGTTGAACGGCAGGATCGTGAGCGTGACGGTCTGGCCGGCGGCTTCGGCGTTGGCGGCCTCGCCCTTGGCGCGGTCGACATCGGAGTCGTAGGCGTTCCGGGCGTCTGACGTGACCTGCTCGCCCCGGGCGTACTCGCCCTTGGCGTCGGCGGCCCGGGTCTTGGCGGCGTCGAGTGCCTCGGCGTAGACCTCGAGGGCAGACGCGGCGCCCCGGAAGCCGTTGCCAGACTCGCGCCACCTGTCGGGCTCGGTCGAGAACTTCTCGAGGAAACGCTCGGCCGCCCGCCCGGACCAGCCTCCGGTGCTGATCGCCGACAGGGCGTCGCTGGTCTGCGTGAACACGTCGGCCTTGGACCGCATCTCGCCGGCCTTCGACCGGACCGTGCCGGGGTTTCCCTTGATCGTGAAGTCAGGCATCGATCACGGTTCCATGATCGTCAGTGAAGCAAGGTCGGCGCCCGCCGAGGTCAGCGTGGCGTGGCCCTCCTTGTCGAACTCGGCGTAGTTCATCGCGATCTTGCCGAGCCGGCCGGCGATCTCGCCGACATCGCCGGTGAGGTTGTTCATCCCCATCTCCCAGCGTTCCTGGAACTCATCGACGGCGCCCCAGATGGTGCCGTTGCCGAGGTCGTCCTCACTCGGCACGAGGTCGTGGACGTCCTTGTCCTTGAACAGCTTGATCGAGTCGGCAGTGCCCTGGGCGGCCTTGACGATGGCCTGCAGGTCGACGTCGAAGTCGTACGACGGCATGCGCGAACCCCCTTCGCGTCACGGATGGAACTTCCGGATTCGGCAATGCTAGTGGGATGCGGGCGGGCACACCCACCCGCGGTCCGACTGGCACAATCGCTCGTACGACCGGAGTCCAAGGGGGGTCCCATGTCAGGAACAGAGCTCGAGATCGGCGCGCAGACGCGCGCGGCGACAGCGCTCACCAGTGCCACAGAACCCATCAGGTCGACGCTGTCGGACCTCGCCACCTCGTTCGAGGGAGCCGCCACAGGCTTCAAGGGTGCGTCGGCCAGCGCGCTCGTCGAGGCGTTGACGCACTGGTTCGAGGCGGCCAACGAGCTGCCGTCGATCATGCACCACTACGCCGCCAACCTGATGGCCGTCGACACCACCGAGGCGCGCTCCGACATCCGTTCGACCGAGTCGTACGGACGTCTCGCGGGCCGGCTCGGCGGTCCCCAGTGAGTGAGGCGAGCCTCGTCGTCCACCAGGGCTCGCTCGATGAGATGACGGCCGCCATGACCCAGGCGCACGACACCATCACGACGCAGGTGCAGTCGGCGCTCGACAAGGTCAACGCCGAGATCGCCGCGTGGTCGCCCGCCACGACGTCGCGTGCGGCCGAGATGAACCACCAGCAAAAGCTGCGCGACGGGGTCGAGCGGCTCACGGCAGCGTTGGAGAAGGTGCGCGCGGCGCTCGACACCGTGGCGGAGTCTGCGCGCGACACCGAGGTCAAGAACGTCGCGATCGTCGACTGACCTCGTCCGCCCTGACCGTTCGACTTGACCTGAAGTGCGCTCCAGGGGTCATGCTTGAACCATGACGATGACCGAGGTGCCCGCCGAGGGCATGACCATCAGTGGCGCCGCCGAGGTGAGCGGCCTGAGCGTCGACACCCTGCGGTACTACGAGAAGGCCGGGCTCACGCTTCGCGCACCGGGCCGATCGGCTTCGGGGCAGCGTCGGTACACCGACAACGACGTCCGCTGGTTCGGCACTCTGGTGATGCTTCGCCGCACGGGCATGCCGATCCGCGACATCAAGCGGTTCGTCGACCTCTACCGGGTCGACGGGAGCGAACGCGACCGGCTGCAGATACTGGTCGCCCATCGTGAGCACGTCCTGGCGGAGCTGGCCGAGGTGCAGACGCATCTCGACGCCATCGAGCACAAGATCGACTACTACAAGAAGGCAGTGATGAGCGCATGAAGAACACCGCATGGGGAAGCCAAGGCCTCGAGGCCTCCGTCGAGGGACTCGGCGCGATGGGGATGTCGGCGTTCTACGGCGACCGTGACGACACAGAGTCGGCGGCGACGTTGCATCGGGCCCTCGACCTCGGCGTGACGCTGATCGACACCGCCGAAGCCTACGGCCCGTTCACGAACGAGCGCCTCATCGCGGCGTCGATCGGGAGCCGCAAGGACGAGTACGCGATCGCCACGAAGTTCGCGATGGAGATCTCCGACACCGGTGAGCGCGGCAAGGTCAACGGCAGTCCGGCCTACGCGCGCAAGGCACTGGAGCGTTCGCTCAAGCACCTCGGCATGGAGACGATCGACCTCTACTACCTGCACCGGGTCGACCCGGATGTCCCGATCGAGGAGACCGTCGGTGCGATGGCTGAGTTCGTCACCGAGGGAAAGGTCAAGTACCTCGGCCTGTCCGAGGCGGCCGGCGACACGATCCGCCGGGCGCACGCCGTACACCCGATCACCGCGGTGCAGACCGAGTACTCGCTGTTCGAGCGCACGCCGGAGGTCAACGGAGTGCTGGACACGATCCGTGAGCTCGGCATCGGATTCGTCGCCTACTCGCCGCTCGGGCGTGGCGTCCTCACCGGTTCCATCGCCTCGGCGAAGGACCTCGACGAAGACGACTTCCGGCGCAACAACCCACGATTCAGCGAGGAGAATCTCGCCATCAACCTCGCGATCGTTGCGAAGGTCAAGGAGCTGGCCGACAGCCGAGGCGTCAAGCCCGGGCAGCTCGCCCTTGCCTGGCTGCTTCACCAGGAAGGCGTGGTCGCGATTCCCGGCACCAAGCGACGCACCTATCTCGAGGAGAACGTCGCCGCCGCAGACATCGAGCTGTCGGCCGACGAGCTCACCCAGCTCTCGGACGCAGCGCCCGTGGGGGCCTCCGCCGGCGAGCGCTACGACGAGGGCGGCATGAAGACCGTCCACATCTGACGCTCCTGCCGCGATCGTCGTGGCCGCGGCCCGCCAGCCGAAGCATGAGGGTCATCGCCGCTGCTGCGAGCGCAAACCCTCATCTTCGTGGCCCCGGGGGTGGCCGGCTACCCCTTGGCGTAGGTCAGGACCCACTCCACGAACGGCGTCGCCTCGCGCCAGTCGGCGCGCACCCGCTCGAGCATGTCGGCGGTGTGGATGACGGGCTCGAAGCCGTAGTCCTTGCCCAGCGTCATCGACTTGTGGCGCAGCAGCTCGATGCGCGGATGGTCGGCGTCGTACCCGCGGGGGGCGGTCTTGAGCTTGTCCCCGCCGAGCTCCCATCCGGCCGCCTGGAGCCCGGCGAGGATCTCCTCCAGCTGGCCACCTCGGGTCGTGTCGGTGATGGCCTCGCGGATGCTGGCGAGCCGAGGCCCCGATGCCTCGTAGAACCCGACACCCACGCGAGCGCCGGGCGCGCCGATCTGCACGTAGTAGCCGGTCGAGGGGCCCATCGGCACGAAGGCGCCCTGGTGGGTCTTGTAGGGGGTCTTGTCCTTCGCGAAGCGCACATCGCGGTAGGGGCGGAACACCTTGGCCACACCGAACTCGTCAGCGAGCGCAGCAGTGAGGGCCTTCATCGGGGTGGCCACCGCGGTGTCGTACGTCTGGCGGTGCGCCTCCCAGAACGACTTGGTGTTGTCCATCTCGAGGTCGTCGTAGAAGTCGAGTGCAGCCTCGGGGAATCCGTTGAACTCGGGCACCCGAAAAGGATACGGCTCGGGCTTGCACGCTCTGCTCACTCACGGCATGCAGGTCAGGGGACGAGCAGCACCTTGCCGGTGGCCCGGCGCTCGTCGAGGGTCAGCAGCGCCTGCGCAGTGTCCTCCAGCGAGAAGGTCGGCCCGACCACCGGCGTGAGCGCGCCGCTCTGGAGGTGCGGGAGCAGGGCGTCCCATTCCTTGGCGATGTGGCCCGGTCGCGACAGGACGTAGGCACCCCAGCCGACGCCCACGACGGCAACGTTGTTCAGCAGGAGGCGGTTGACCTTGACGGTCGGAATCTCTCCGGCGGTGAAGCCGCTCACGAGGATGCGGCCGTCGTCGGCGAGGCAGCGCAAGGGGTCGGTGGAGCGGTCGCCACCGACCGGGTCGA
>NZ_JACMOM010000397.1 GCF_014378035.1 Aeromicrobium sp.
GCTCACGATCGTCAAGATGGACGCCGACGCCAACCCCGTCACCCCGGCCCAGTACCGAGTCACGGGCCTCCCGACGATGAACCTCTACTACAAGGGCGAGGTCGTCCGGTCGATCGTTGGTGTCCGGCCCAAGAGCGCCATCCTCACTGAGCTCTCGGAGCACACTGCCTGAGCAGCACGCATCACATGACAAGACCCGGTGAGAACACTCACCGGGTCTTGTCACGTCGGCACCCATATCGCCAACGCTACATGTTGCTAAACAAATAAAGCGCCAAGTCTATTTGTCGATATCTTTACGGGGGTCCATCAGTTCCACGATGCGTTCGAGGTCGTCGATCGTGGCGAACTCCACCGTGACCTTGCCCTTCGCTCGGCCCAGATCGACCTTGACTCTCGTGTCATATCGCTCGGACAGTCGGGCCGCGAGGTCGGCGAGGCGAGGAGCCGAGATCTTGGGCGCCTGTCTCGCGGTCGGACGTCGGGTCTCCTCCGGGCCCACGGTGACGATCTCTTCCAGCGCTCTCACCGAGAGTCCCTCGGCCACGACACGCGTCGCCAGGCGCTCCTGGATCTCCGGGTTGACGACGCTCACCAGCGCCCGGGCATGCCCCGCCGACAGCACACCCGCAGCAACCCGTCGCTGGACCGCTGGCGTCAGCTTCAGCAGCCGCATGGTGTTGCTGATCTGTGGCCTCGACCGACCTATGCGCTCGGCGAGCTCTTCATGCGTGCAGCCGAAGTCTTCCAGCAGCTGTTGATAGGCAGATGCCTCTTCCAGCGGGTTGAGCTGTGATCGGTGCAGGTTCTCCAGCAACGCATCACGAAGCAGGTTCTCGTCGGAGGTGTCGCGGACGATCGCCCCGATGGTCTGCAACCCGGCCTTGCCGCTCGCGCGCCAGCGGCGCTCGCCCATGATGAGCTCGAAGCGATCCTTCCCCACCTCGCGGACCACGACTGGCTGCAGCAGTCCAACCTCCTTGATGGAGTGGACCAGCTCGGCCATGTCATCTTCGTCGAAGACCTGCCGCGGCTGTCGCGGGTTGGCCACGACCTGCTCAAGCGGAATCTCTGCGAATCGCGCGCCGGCAACTTCAGCGAGGCCGGAGGCTTCGGCCTCAGCGGGGCTCGACGGAATGAGCGACTCAAGCCCTCGTCCCAACCCTCGTCGTGTACTCATCGGCCTACCTCCTGCCGTCCGGCCATCGTGATCTCACGGGCGGCCTCAAGATAGGACAGTGCGCCGGACGACGTCCCGTCGTAAGTCAGCACCGACTGCTGGTAGCTCGGCGCCTCCGAGGTGCGCACCGAACGCGGTATGGCCGTGGCGAGCACCTTGTCGGGAAAGTGGGTACGAACCTCGTGGGCCACACCGGCCGAAAGCCGGGTCCTGGCATCGAACATCGTGAGCAGGATCGTAGTGATATCGAGCTTGGGGTTCAGGTGTGCCCTGATCATGTCGATGTTGCGGATGAGCTGCCCGAGACCTTCCAGTGCGTAGTACTCGCACTGGATGGGGATGAGCACTTCGCGACCCGCCACCATGGCGTTGACGGTCAGCAATCCCAGCGACGGCGGGCAATCGATGAGCACGTAGTCGATCCGGTCACCGGCCTCGGCACAGTCGGACAGGTAGACCTGCAGTGCACGATCGAGTCGCGATTCCCGGGCGACCAGCGACACCAGCTCGATCTCCGCACCAGCCAGGTCGATGGACGCGGGCAGCACCGTGAGCCCGTCGATGTCGGGGCACGGTTTCACCAGCTCGTCGAGGTCGGTGCCGTCGACGATCGCCTCGTAGACACCGGGGGTGCCCTCAGCGTGGGGGATGTTCAGGGCCGTCGACGTGTTGCCCTGTGGATCGAGGTCGATCACCAGGACCCGCAGTCCCTTGAGCGCCAGCGCCGCCGCGATGTTGACGGTGGTCGTCGTCTTTCCGACCCCACCCTTCTGGTTGGCGACCACAAACACGCGAGTGTGATCCGGCTGCTCGAACCGGGTGGTCGACGACACCCGGTGCGCCAGGGCGACGTGCTGCTCCGCCTCAGCGCCGAGTGGCGTCGAGTCATCGTGTGACGGCACCGGCACGCTGTACGACGACGCGGCCGATGGCATATGGCGGGGCGATGGTGTTGCTGGAGTGCTGGTCATCCGTGTGCCCTCCTGGTTTCACGTGAAACATCTGTGCACCGGCTACATGGGCCAGTGTTCGTCTTGGCGATTGTCGCGCCCGCAGGTTCGCCGGGTGCCTACTTCGTCACTTCCACAACAGTCGTGGGCACATCGCCGTTCTCGTACGTCGCCACCACGATAGACGTCGCGCCGAGGCGGTGGAGGGTCGCGGTCGACGCCGTCAGCTCATCCTGTGCCGCGCGTCCCTTGAGTGCCAACAACACACCCCCGGGACGGACAAGTGGCATGCACCAGCGTCCCAGCTTGTCGAGGGGGGCGACCGCCCGAGCAGTCACGACGTCGAAGACATCATGCACGTCCTCGGCGCGTGCCCGCACCACCGTGACGTTGTCGAGACCCAGGGTCTCGATCACCTCGTCGAGGAATACCGTTCGGCGCAGAAGTGGCTCGATCAGGGTGACGTCGAGATCTGGCCGGGCGATCGCCCAGACCAGACCGGGAAGACCAGCCCCCGAACCGACGTCCGCCACGGTGGAGCCCTGTGGCACGCGAGGCTCGACCACCGCGGAATTGAGGATGTGCCTGTCCCACAGGCGGGGCACCTCTCGCGGGCCGATCAATCCCCGAGTGACACCATCGCTGGCCAAGATGGAGGCGAACTGCTCCACCACCGACAGGCGGGTTGAAAACACCCCCGCCGCATGCGGCGGGGGTGTTTCACGTGAAACATCGACCGAGTCGGCATCGGCGCCGCCTGCGTCCGTCACGGGAGGCCGCTCATGCTGACGCAGGGTGGACGACCACGTGTCGTTGTGGCTCGACACCATCGGACGAGCTGCTCAACCCAGCCTCAGCCACAGCATCGTGAACAACCTTGCGCTCGAAGGGGGTCATCGCATCGAGAGCGACCGAAGCCTCACCGGCCTTCACCTTCTCGATCGCCACACCGGCGACCGCCACCAGCTCAGTCCTGCGAGCTGCGCGGAACCCCGCCACATCAAGCATCAACCGGCTGCGCTCGCCCGTCTCGCGGTACACCGCAAGCCTTGTCAGCTCCTGAAGAGCCTCGAGCACCTCGCCACCACGACCGACGAGGTGGTCTAGATTGCCGCCCACCACCTCCACCGCAGCACGATCACCATCGACATCCATATCGATGTCGCCGTCGAGATCGGCGATGTCGAGCAGGCCCTCGAGGAAGTCTGCGGCGATGTCGCCCTCATTCTCCAGCTTGGAAGCGTCCGAGCTCATTTCTTTCCACCCTTCTTGCGCTGACTACGCGCCTGGTTCTTGGGTTGCTGACGAACGGGGGGCTTGGGGGCCTCGACCACGGCTGCCTTCGAAGGATCGGGTGCCACCGTCTTGCCGTGCTTCTGGTCGCGCTCCTGCTTCGCCTTGAAGGCCGGAGTTCCAGGCACCGGGTTGTTCCTGATCACGAACAGCTGCTGGCCCATCGTCCACAGGTTCGACGTCGTCCAGTAGAACAGCACGCCGAGCGGGAAAGCCACGCCGCCCACGGCGAACACGACGGGGAGGATGTAGAGCAGGAGCTTCTGCTGCTGGGCGTACTGGCCAGTCATGGCATCGGCCGGCATGTTCTTGGACATCAGCTGTCGCTGTGTCGTGAACTGTGTGATGCACATGATGATCACAAGACTCATCGTCAGAATCTTGGTCTCGGTCGCGGTGCTGTTAACGAACGTGTCGGCGATTTGCGCGCCCAACATCTTCGCGCTCGACAGCGACGTGGCGTCGGCCGAGGTCATGAATCCCTTGTGGAACTCGCCATCCTTGATCGGGTCGTACTTCGCCGCGTGATCGATGACTCGGAACAAGGCGAAGAAGATCGGCATCTGCAGGATCAGCGGAAGGCAGGACGCGAACGGGTTGGTGCCGGTGTCCTTCCAGAGCTTCATCTGCTCCTGAGTGAGCCGCTCACGGTCGTGCCCGTACTTCTTCTGCAGCTCCTTGATCTGCGGCTGCAGCAGCTGCATGTTGCGGCTCGACTTGATCTGCTTGACGAACAACGGGATCAGGAGAGCGCGAATCGTGACCGTCAGACCGACGATCGCCAGTGCCCAAGTCCAGCCCGAGCCCTCCGGCAGGACCGTCGACAGGATCTTGTGCCAAGCCAGCAGCACCGCGGACACCGCGTAGTAGAGCGGCGTCATGATCGCCGATCCGATGTCGCCTAGGAAGCCGAACATTGTTCTCCTCTGTCTTTTTCAAGACTCTGTGCCATTTCAGGACTGTGTGCCAGCTGTACACCTTTTGCCGGCGGCACCGGGTCGTAACCACCGGCGCTCCAGGGGTGGCAACGCACGACCCGACGAGCGGCCAGCCAAGACCCACGCATCGCACCGTGATTCTCCACGGCCTGCAAAGCGTAGGCCGAGCACGTGGGGTGATACCGACAGACCTGGCCGTACAGGGGACTGATCGCGAAGCGATAGGCCCTGAGCAACCTGATGAGCACGAACCTCATCGCACACCCGCCCGTGCCAGGGCCTTGTCCAGATGCACAGCCAACGTCGACGACGCCACGTCAGACGCGGGTGCCAGAGCTCGGACGACAACATGTGAGCCTGGCGGAAGTGTCTCGAGCCGATCGCGCATGAGGTGTCTCAGTCGACGTTTGACCCGGTTGCGGTCAACTGCTGAGCCCACGGCCTTGCTCACGACGAAACCGACGGACGTGGGTCCGCCGGTTCCCGGAACGACATGAGTGACGAGGGTGGGTTGTGCGCCTTTGGCACCACGACGAATCGTGTGCCGGAAGTCATCCCCGCTACGCATGCGTTGCGCGCGCGAGAGCAACGACTCAGGCAGACAGCTTGGCGCGGCCCTTGCGGCGACGATCCCCGAGGATCGCGCGGCCGGCGCGGGTGCGCATGCGAAGACGAAAGCCGTGCTTCTTGGAGCGACGGCGGGTGTTCGGCTGGAAGGTACGTTTGCTCACGGTAGTTCCTTACGGATTCGGCTGGGCCGGTCGACGGCCACCGCTCGCCCACGACGATCGTCGTGGGGTCATGAGCGCGCGGCGGGTGTCGCGAATTGGACGACCAGTCCACGATACGGGCGTCCCAGACGGCGGTCAAACCGACCCCTTACCCCCCACTCAGCACAAGGTCCACACGACACGCCGTCGAGCCCGGACAAGCTGGGGAAATCCGCTTGTATGCGTTTAGCAAGGCTGCTAGCGTCACCGCCGTATTGACTTTGTCCACAAGGCCTTCCCTTCCACGGGTTCGCATTCACACATTGTGGACAAACATGTGGACGTGTCGGGAGGCATTGGATGAACGACGGCGTGGAGCCCAGCCCCGAGGAGCACCTCAACACAGTCTGGGAACGAGCCGTCGACACGCTCTCACCCGGCGCCAAGGTGTGGGTCTACTCCGCCAAGCCGCTGACGTTGCACAACAACATCTTGATCGTCGCCGTCCAGGACGACCTCACCCGGGCACAGTTGGAGTCGCGGGTGAGGCCAGCGCTCGAGCACGCCATCAGCACGACACTCGGGCACGAGACCCGACTGGTCGTGACGATCGAGCCGTCGCTGCTGGAGATTCGGCATAGTCCACAAGACGACTTATCAATAAATCGACAAAATGACTACGGTCAGGATCTCGACTTCGATGAGGAAGAAGAGGACGAGAAGGACGAGTTCGTCCCCAGCTGGGCCGTACGCAACACCAACCCACCCCGTATCGGGAGCGTGGCCGAGGCCAGGCTCAACCCGCGCTACCTGTTCGAGAACTTCGTCATCGGCTCGTCCAACCGCTTCGCGCACGCCGCGGCCGTCGCCGTGGCGGAGGCACCCGGCAAGGCGTACAACCCACTCGTCATCCACGGAGAGTCCGGTCTGGGCAAGACCCACCTTCTGCACGCCATCGGTCACTACGTCCTCAACCTGTATCCGTCGTCGAGGGTGCGCTACGTCAACAGCGAGGAGTTCACCAACGACGTCATCAACGCGATTCGCGAGAACCGCACCGCAGCCCTCAAGCGCAAATATCGCGAGATCGACGTCCTGCTCGTCGACGACATCCAGTTCCTTGAGGGCAAGGAGTCGACGCAGACCGAGTTCTTCCACACGTTCAACGCGCTGCACAACGAGAACAAGCAGATCGTCATGACGTCCGACCGACCGCCGAAGAATCTCACCACCCTCGAGGACAGGCTGCGCAACAGGTTCGAGTGGGGACTCACGACCGACGTGCAGCCCCCTGACCTCGAGACCCGCATCGCGATCCTTCGCAAGAAGGCGGCCAACGAGAAGCTCACCGCGCCGGCCGACGTCCTCGAGTTCATCGCAAGCAAGGTCCAGACCAACATTCGCGAGCTCGAGGGAGCGCTGATTCGCGCGACTGCGTTCGCCAACCTCAACGGCACGACAGTTGACCTGCAGCTCGCTCAGATCGTCCTCAAGGACCTGATCGCCGAGGGCGAGGAGCCCGACATCACCGTAGGCATGATCATGGCCCAGACCTCTGCCTACTCAGAATTCTCGATCGACGAACTCTGCAGCACCAACCGCAGCCGCAACCTGGTCCTGGCACGACAGATCGCGATGTACCTGTGCCGTGAGCTCACCGAGATGTCGCTCCCGAAGATCGGGCAGGAGTTCGGCAATCGTGACCACACCACCGTGATGCACGCAGACCGCAAGATCCGCAAGCTCATGGCCGAGAAGCACGCTGTCTACAACCAGGTCACCGAGCTCACGGCCCGCATCAAGCAGCAGGCACGCCAGTCATGACATGTGACAACTCATGACTCATCGCCTCATCCGGCCCAGCAACACTGATTCCAGCTCATTCACACCTGGGGAAGACGTTGTGGGAAACCCCACCCGTCTCGTGGACATCATGCCTCCAGATGTGAACGGCATGTGAATACCGCAATGATGTGCACAGGCACGCGTAGTCTCATCAATCCGCCATGCACAGGTTGTCCACCGGTGGAGTTGCCGTCCCACCTGCGCAAACAACAGATATCCACCGAGTCCACAGACGCTACTACGACTACTACTCCTCTATACCTCGACAGCCCCCGCAGAAGTAACTGCACGACCTGTGTGTGGACGACCGATTCAGAGTTTCCCCTGGGTACCGCCCACCACCTCAGACGTGGCAGGATTCATCCCGACGGATCCCGTCCCCGGAAAGGCCCCACCACGTGAAGTTCCGCATCGATCGCGACACACTCGCCGACGCAGTCGCCTGGACAGCGCGAAGCCTGCCCAACCGTCCCAGCGTCCCGGTGCTCGCGGGGCTCCTCATCGAGACGGCCGCCGACGGACTCACGCTCTCGGGATTCGACTACGAGACCTCGACCCGCGCCACCCTCCCCGCGGAGGTCAGCGCCGACGGCCGCGCACTCGTCTCGGGACGGTTGCTCGCCGAGATCGTCAAGTCGCTGCCAGCAAAGCCGGTCGACGTCTCGCTCGAGGGCACGAAGGTGCAGGTCGTCTGCGGCAACGCGAGGTTCAGCCTGCAGACCATGCCCGTCGAGGAGTACCCACAGCTCCCCGACATGCCGACCGCGACCGGCACCATCAAAGCCGACGATTTCGCCACTGCGGTGGCCCAGGCCAGTGCCGCCGCCGGCCGCGACGAGATGCTGCCGCTTCTCACCGGGGTGCGGCTCGAGCTCGAGGGCTCGACCATCTCGCTCATGGCGACCGACCGTTTCAGGGCCAGCCTCCGTGACCTGCAGTGGTACCCCGAGGCCAGCGACCTCTCAGCGCAGGCACTCGTGCCGGCCCGGGTCCTCAACGAGACGGCGCGTGCGCTGACCGCCGGCGGTGACATCACGATCGCGGTGTCCTCGGGCGTCGCCGGAGACGGACTCATCGGTTTCGAGGGTGTGGTCGGCAACGGCACACGCCGCACCACGACCCGGCTGCTCGAAGGAGATTTCCCGCGCGTGCGCCAGCTGTTCCAGGCGCAGCCCGAGACTGTCGCCTACGTCGAGACCCACGCCTTCGTCGACTCCGTCAAGCGTGTCGCGCTCGTCGCGGAGCGCAACACCCCGGTCCGGCTCAGCTTCTCCGAGGGTCAGCTCCTGCTCGAGGCGGGCAGCGGCGACGAGGCACAGGCATCCGAGTCGATCGAGGCGACGCTCAACGGCCCCGACATCTCGATCGGCTTCAACCCCACGTACCTGCTCGAAGGGCTCGCCGTCATGTCCGATCCGGTCGTGCACCTGTCCTTCACGCAGCACACCAAACCCGCGGCCATCTCGGGCGTCCCGGAGATCGGCGCCGATCCTGACGTCACCTTCCGCTATCTGATCATGCCCGTCCGTCTGCAGAACTGAACAATCCCAGACCATTTCGCCCGGAAGGCAGCCAGCATGGACATCGGACTCGTCGGACTCGGCAAGATGGGCGGCAACATGCGCACCCGCCTGCGCAACGGTGGCGTCACCGTGGTGGGTTACGACCGCAATCCCGAGGTCTCTGACGTGGCCTCGCTGGCCGAGCTCGTCGACAAGCTCCCGTCGCCCAAGGTTGTGTGGGTCATGGTGCCAGCGGGGGAGATCACCCGCTCCACGGTCGAGGAGCTCGGCGAGCTCCTTGGCGAGGGTGATGTCATCGTCGACGGCGGCAACTCACGCTGGACCGACGATGAGAAGCACGCGGCGATGATGGAGCCCAAGGGCATCGGCTACATCGATTGTGGCGTCAGCGGCGGCGTGTGGGGTCTCGAGAACGGTTACGCGCTAATGGCCGGCGGATCGGCTGAGGACATCGCCAAGGTGCAGCCCGCGTTCGACGCTCTGCGACCAGAGGGCAACGCGGGGTTCGTGCACGCGGGTCGCGTCGGAGCCGGGCACTTCTCCAAGATGGTCCACAACGGCATCGAGTACGCCATGATGCAGGCCTACGCCGAGGGCTACGAGCTGCTCGAGAAGGTCGACATGGTCGAGAACGTCACCGAGGTCTTCGACTCGTGGCGCCAGGGCACCGTGGTGCGGTCGTGGCTCCTGGACCTGCTCGTCAAGGCGCTCGAGGAAGACCCGGGTCTCACCCAGATCCGTGGCTACGCCGAGGATTCGGGCGAGGGCCGCTGGACGGTCGAGGCGGCGATCGACAACGCAGTGCCGATGCACACCATCGCCGCATCGCTCTTCGCCCGCTTCACCTCGCGGCAGGACGAGTCGCCAGCAATGCAGGCCGTCGCGGCGATGCGCAACCAGTTCGGCGGACACGCGGTGAAGGCTGCCGCCGAGGCCGGGCACGACCCCAAGGACGCATAGCGTTGTGCACGTCAGCCGCCTGATATTGCATGACTTCAGGTCGTACTCCTCGATCGAGATCGACCTCGAGCCGGGCGCGACGGCATTCATCGGCGCCAACGGGCAGGGCAAGACCAACCTTGTGGAGGCGATCGACTACCTCTCCCGGCTCGACTCGCACCGGGTCTCAGGAGACATCCCGCTGGTCAGGGCCGGCGCCGGTCAGGCAGTCGTGCGCGCCGACGTCGTCAAGGGCGATCGCACCGCACTGCTGGAGCTGGAGATCACTCCCGGCAGGGCCAACCGGGCTCGGGTCAACCGGGGCGCACTCCCACGGACCCGCGACATCATCGGCATCCTGCGCACCGTGATGTTCTCGCCCGAGGACCTGACGCTGGTCAAGGGCGACCCTGCGGACCGACGCCGGTTCATCGACTCGCTGCTCGTCCTGCGCACGCCTCGACTCGCGGGGGTGCGCGCCGACTACGAACGAGTGCTGAAGCAGCGCAACACCTTGCTCAAGTCGGCCGGGCGGCGGCGCGACGCCACTCTCTCGACCCTCGACATCTGGGACGACAACCTCGCCCGCACAGGATCTGAGCTCGTCGCAGCTCGTCTCGCGTTGCTCGACAGCCTCGCGCCACACCTCGCAGAGGCTTACGTCCGAGTTGCCGCTGAGGCCGCGACCGACAGGCGCACCGTGTCCGCGACCTACAAGCCGTCGCTCGACCTGCTTCCCGACCTGCGTGACCAGGCGGGTATCCACGAGGCACTGATCGCCGAGATTGCGCGACGCCGTGGTGACGAGATCGATCGAGGCATCAGCCTCGTCGGCCCGCACCGCGACGATGTGACCCTGGTCATCGGTGACTTACCGGCGAAGGGCTACGCCAGTCACGGTGAGTCGTGGTCGCTCGCCCTCGCCCTCAAGCTTGCTTCCTTCGAGCTGCTTCGCGACGATGGCGACGACCCCGTCCTGATCCTCGACGACGTCTTCGCCGAGCTTGATCTCGGCAGACGACAGCAGCTCGCTGAGCTGGTCGGCGACGCCGAGCAGGTGCTCGTGACGGCAGCCGTCGCAGACGATGTCCCCGAGGCCCTGAAGGGTCACCGCTTCGTGGTTGCCGATGGGAAGGTCGTTCGTGACTGAACCGAAGGACGACGTCGGGCCGGACGAAACCCGGCCCCCGACCCCCACGACGGACGGTCTGGGCCTGGCCCGCGAGATTGCCAGCGCCTACCGCGGCACGACTGCGCCGGTGACGCCGGGCGTCAAGCGGCGGGTCAAGCCGGCCAAGCCCAACCGGGCCAAACGCGACGACCCGAGCTCGCTGGCAGACCTTCTCGGTCAGGTCGTGCGTGACCAGGGCTGGGACGACCAGCTGGCGGCACAACGGGTGTTCACGGACTGGGCCGCGATCGTCGGACCCGAGGTCGCACAGCACTCGGAGGTCATCTCCTTCGACGACGGCGAGGTCGAGGTGCGCACCGACTCCACGGCCTGGGCGACACAGTTACGGCTTCTCGCACCACGCATCGTGGCGAAGCTCAACGCCGAGCTGGGCGACGGATCGGTGTTGCGGATCCTGGTTCGTGGCCCGCAGGCTCCGTCGTGGAAGAAGGGCCCGCGCACGATCCGCGGGGCCAGGGGACCACGCGACACCTACGGGTAGCTTCCGAGCCGTCGGTGCGGCTACTCCGTCGGGGAGATGACGGAGACCGTCCAGACAAACGCCGCCGTGGCGGCGGCCACGACCCCGAGGACGAGACCGCCCTGCAAGGAGCCGGCCCAGCCGAACATCGGCCGTACGCCCAACGCCACCAGGAACGCGATCGCCGCGCCGGCAGCGACGATGGAGGTCACCGCCGAACCGCGATCGGCGCGCCGGTCACCGTCGAGGATGAACGCGGCTATGCCGGTCCACAGGAGACACACCGCCAGTGCGGCGATGACGTGGGACGGACGATGCCAACCGGCGACGACCGTCGATGCACCGGTGAGGGTCACGGCGAAGCCGCCCAGGGCTATGAGGACGACCCGCATCGTCCGCGGTGCGACCATGATCAGCGCAGCGGCGCCGCTCGCCACGACCGTCGTGTGACCACTCGGCAGGCTGTTGAGGGTGGAGAACCCGAAGTCGGGTCGTGACAGGACGGAGTGCTTGAGCAGCTGCGTGGTGATGTTGGCGCCGACGATGATGCTCAGGGCCGCGATGGCCAATCGGAGCCGTCCCTGCACGAGTGCCAGCGCGACGCTCGCGCCGGCCACGGCGATGACGCTGCCGATCGAGACATAGCCGAGTGCGCTGAGAAGGGTCACCCGGGTCTCGTTGCCCGCGAACACAGTCGACAGGGCCCAATCGTCCCACCGCTGGCCGGTCGCCAGCTGAAGTGCCACGCGCACGACGGCGAGCAGCAGACCGAGCGCCACGACGACTGCGAGCGCGGCCGTCCAGCGCTGGTCTTGTCTCGACTCGGTGAGGCTCATCCCTCTACGATGCCTGATGGCGCCCAAGCACACGAATGACCCACGCCCTGAATCGGCGAGTGGAGTGAATCGGGGAGCAGGAGCCTTACTGGGTGTAGATACCGGGTCTTTGCCCTCGTCACAGCGGCCGTTCTGTGGCTCTCAAGGCCACCTGCGCCGCGCGACTCGCCGGTTCAGACGTGTGGGTAACCGCTGAGACGCACATAACGCCCCGTATACTGGATCGGTGAGCCAAACTCCAGATCCGGCAGCGACGTACGACGCCAGCAACATCCAGCTCCTCGAAGGGCTGGAGGCAGTTCGCAAGCGTCCAGGCATGTATATCGGGTCCACCGGAGCGCGTGGTCTGCACCACCTCGTCTACGAGGTCGTCGACAACTCCGTCGATGAGGCGCTGGCCGGTTACGCCACCCACATCAAGGTCATCATGCAGGCCGATGGCGGCGTGCGCGTCGAGGACGACGGGCGTGGTATCCCCGTCGATGAGCACCCCATCGAGAAGATCCCGGCTGTCACGCTCGTGCTCACGTCACTGCACGCCGGCGGCAAGTTCGGTGGCGGCGGCTACAAGGTCTCCGGCGGACTCCATGGTGTGGGTGTCTCCGTCGTCAACGCCTTGTCGACCAAGCTCATCGTCGAGATCAAGCGCGACGGCTACCGCTGGACGCAGTCGTTCACCTACGGTGATCCCGATGCGCCGCTCGAGCGTCACGAGGAGACTGACGAGACCGGCACCACCACCACTTTCTATGCCAGCGCCGACATCTTCGACACTGTCGAGTACGACTACGACACCCTCAAGACACGTTTCCGCGAGATGGCGTTCCTGAACAAGGGGCTCGAGCTGGTCCTGCGCGACGACCGCGACGGGGCGCTCGAGGCGGCCGAGGGTGACACCGCGATCGACACGGTCGAGCGCGATGCGCGCTTCCGCTACGACAACGGCCTCATCGACTACGTCGAGCACATCAACGTCGGAAGCAAGTCGCCCATCCACCGCGACGTCATCGCGTTCGAGTCCCAGGACGAGTCCAAGGGTCTGTCGCTCGAGGTCGCGATGCAGTGGAACGACAGCTTCGTGGAATCGGTCCACACCTTCGCCAACACGATCAACACCCACGAGGGCGGCACCCACGAAGAAGGGTTCCGATCTGCGCTGACGGCCACGGTCAACAAGTTCGCCACGGTCCAGGGGCTCATCAAGAAGTCGAGTGACAACCTCTCGGGTGAGGACATTCGCGAGGGTCTCACCGCGATCGTCTCGATCAAGCTCGAAGAGCCGCAGTTCGAGGGGCAGACCAAGACCAAGCTCGGCAACGCGGTGGCCCGCACCTACGTCCAGCAGGTCCTCAATGACGAGCTCGGCGCGTGGTTCGAGCAGAACCCCGGCGAGGGCAAGACCATCGTCCGCAAGTCGATCGATGCCGCGACGGCCCGCATGGCGGCGCGCAAGGCGCGTGACCTTGCCCGCAACCGCAAGGGCCTCATGGGTGGCGGTGGCCTGCCCGGCAAGCTCGCCGACTGCCAGTCGCGCAACCCCGAGGAGTGCGAGATCTTCATCGTCGAGGGCAACTCCGCCGGCGGCTCCGCCAAGGGTGGCCGCGACCCCTACGCGCAGGCGATCCTGCCGCTGCGGGGCAAGATCCTCAACGTCGAGAAGGCGCGCATCGACAAGATCCTGCAGAACACCGAGGTGCAGGCGATCATCTCGGCCCTCGGTACTGGAGTCCACGAGGACTTCGACATGGCCAAGCTGCGGTATCACAAGATCGTCCTGATGGCCGATGCCGACGTCGATGGCCAGCACATCTCGACATTGCTCCTCACCCTGTTGTTCCGATTCATGAAGCCACTGATCGACGCCGGTCACGTCTACCTCGCTCAGCCTCCGCTCTACAAGATCAAGTGGAGCAACGCCGCAGCCGAGCTCGCCTACACCCACAGCGAGCGGGACGGACTGCTCGCGGCAGGGGCAGAGGCTGGTCGTCGCCTTCCCAAGGAGGCGGCAGTCCAGCGCTACAAGGGCCTCGGTGAGATGAACGACAACGAGCTGTGGGACACCACGATGGACCCAGCTCAGCGAGTCCTGCGACAGGTGACCCTCGAGGACGGCGCGGTGGCCGACGAGATGTTCACGATCCTGATGGGCGAGGACGTCGAGC
The DNA here is from genome assembly GCF_014378035.1 of Aeromicrobium sp. Taxonomy (GTDB): domain Bacteria; phylum Actinomycetota; class Actinomycetes; order Propionibacteriales; family Nocardioidaceae; genus Aeromicrobium. The sequence goes on from NZ_JACMOM010000397.1 coordinate 14,029, forward strand.
AGCGACGGTCGTTCATCCAGCGAAACGCCAAAGACGTCCGCTTCCTCGACATCTGACCTGACAGGACACACCCGTGACTGAGACAACGCCTCCCGAGTACGACCGCATCGAGCACGTCGAGCTGCAGGTCGAGATGCAGCGCTCCTACATCGACTACGCCATGAGCGTCATCGTGTCGCGCGCGCTGCCCGACGTCCGCGACGGCCTCAAGCCCGTGCACCGGCGGGTGCTCTACGCGATGTACGACGGCGGATATCGGCCCGACCGCGGCTTCTCCAAGTGCAGCCGCATCGTCGGTGACGTCATGGGTCAGTACCACCCGCACGGCGACACGGCGATCTACGACACCTTGGTCCGGCTGGCACAGCCGTGGGTCATGCGTGCGCCGATGATCGCCGGGCAGGGCAACTTCGGCTCGCCGGGCAACGACGGTGCAGCGGCGATGCGCTACACCGAGTGCAAGCTTGCTCCCATCGCGATGGAGCTCCTGCGCGACATCGAGAAGAACACCGTCGACTTCCGGCCCAACTACGACGGTCGCTCGCAGGAGCCCACGGTCCTGCCGGCCCGCTTTCCCAACCTCCTGGTCAACGGTTCGGCGGGTATCGCGGTCGGCATGGCCACCAACATCCCGCCGCACAACCTCCGTGAGGTGGCCGAGGGCGCACAGTGGGCACTGGCCCATCCGGAGGCGAGTCAGGAAGAGCTGCTCGAAGCTCTGCTCGAACGGGTGAAGGGCCCGGACTTCCCCACCAAGGGGCTCATCGTCGGCACCGCTGGCATCGACAGCATGTACCGCACCGGCCGCGGCTCGGTCACGATGCGCGGCATCGTCGATATCGAGGAAGACGGAAAGGGCACGCTCAGCCTTGTCGTCAAGGAGCTGCCGTACCAGGTCAATCCCGACAACCTCGCCGAGAAGATCGCCGACCTCGCCATCTCCGGCCGTGTGCAGGGCATCGCTGACGTCAACGACGAGTCGTCGTCGCGGGTCGGTCGCCGCCTCGTGGTCAAGCTCAAGCGCGATGCCGTGGCGCGGGTCGTGCTCAACAACCTCTACAAGCACACAGAGCTGCAATCCAACTTCAGCGCCAACATGCTGGCCATCGTCGATGACGTCCCGCGGACGCTGACGCTCGACGGGTTCATCAGCAACTGGCTCACCCACCAGATCGAAGTCATCCAGCGCCGTACGCAGTACCTGCTCGATGAGGCCGAGGCCAAGGCGCACATCTTCCGCGGACTGGTCAAGGCGCTCGACGCGCTCGACGAGGTCATCGCCCTCATCCGGCGCAGCCCCACGGCCGAGGATGCCCGCGAGGGGCTCAAGACACTGCTCGACATCGACGACGACCAGGCGCGCGCGATCCTCGACATGCAGCTGCGCAAGCTGGCTGCACTCGAGCGTCAGAAGATCATCGACGACCTGGCCGAGCTTGAGATCGAGATCGCCGACTACAAGGACATTCTGGCGAGCCCCGAACGTCAGCGCACCATCGTCTCCGAAGAGCTCGCGGCGATCGTCGACAAGTTCGGTGACGACCGCCGGTCGATCATCGTCCCGGCCGATGGCGACCTGTCGATGGAAGACCTCATCCCCGATGAGGAGGTCGTGGTCACGATCACCAAGGGTGGCTACGCCAAGCGCACCAAGACCGAGCTCTACCGGGTGCAGAACCGCGGCGGCAAGGGAGTGCGCGGCGCCGCCTTGCGCGGCGACGACCTCGTCGAGCACATGTTCCCCACCACGAGCCACCACTGGATCCTGTTCTTCACCACGGCCGGACGGGTCTACCGGGCCAAGGCCTACCAGCTGCCGGAGGCCGGACGTGACGCCAAGGGTGGCCACGTGGCCGGCCTTCTGTCGTTCCAGCCCGACGAGGAGATCGCCCAGGTGTTGGCGATCCGCGACTACGAGCAGGCTCCCTACCTCGTGCTCGCGACCAAGAAGGGTCTGGTCAAGAAGACCCGCCTCGCCGACTACAACAGCCCTCGGCAGGCCGGAGTCATCGCCATCAACTTCCGCGACGACGACGACGAGCTGATCGGCGCCGAGCTCGTGACCCCCGGCGACGACCTGATCCTCATCTCGCGCAAGGCCCAGGCCATCCGCTTCCAGGCCAACGATGAGCAGCTGCGACCCATGGGTCGCGCCACGTCCGGCGTCACCGGCATGAAGTTCCGGGGTGCAGACTCGATGCTCTCGATGTCGGTCATCCGACGCTCGGCCGCCGCGCTCGAGGCCACCGAGGTGCCCGAGGAGCACCAGTTGTTCGTCTTCACCGTCACGGATGGCGGATTCGCCAAGAAGACTCCGGTCGAGCAGTACCGACTGCAGGGCAGAGGTGGCTTGGGCATCAAGGCCATGCAGATCACCGAGAACCGCGGCGAGCTGGTCGGCGGGCTCGTGCTGGTCGATACCGATGACGTCATCTCCGTCACGGCCGGGGGCCAGGTCACTCGTAGTCTGGTATCTGGGGTCAATCCGACAGGCCGTGGCACGATGGGTGTGAGCTTCGTGAAGTTCAAGGGGGCTGACCGGGTCGTGACCATCGCGCGCAACACCGAGCTGCCCCAGGACGAGGCTGTGAACGAGGAGACTCCGACGGGCGAGGCTCCCACCGACGAGGGGCAGGGCGAGCAGTGAGCGACGAGACGCAGGACGGGAGCTCTGTACCAGGATCTGCTGCGGGTGACGCTGCGCCCACCCAGGAGATCCCTCGCATCCCCAAGCCCGCTACGCATTCATCAGTGAAGAACGCCCCGGCGAAGAAGCCGGTGGCCAGCGGCGCCGAGAGGCCCCACGGGGGAACGTCCCCGACCGAAGTGCCGCCGACCGACACGATCCCAGCTGACAAGACCCAGACAGACAAGGGAAGGACGCGCGTGAACCCACCCTCGCCGAAGCGCAACACCGCAAGCGTCACTGCGGGTTCCACCTCGACCGAGGCCGGTGCGTCGCGGTCCATCCGTCAGAATGGCGGACCCAACGGCCATCCGTTGACAGCGGGCGACTATGCCACGACGACCAACTCTTCACCGTCCACGACCGCCGTCATCCCGGTGGTGAAGGAGTCGCTTCGCAACATGCTCGGCGGCAGGGACAAGTCGGGGTCGGCAGCGAAGCCGAAGGTGACCTTCGTGCCGTCAGGCGATGGCGGGTCGGGTCGGCGGGCCAGCCTGCGACTCACCCGCATCGAGCCGTGGTCGGTCACCAGGCTGGCGTTCGCGATCTCGGTCGCGATGATGATCGTCGGGGTCGTGGCGGTGACCTTCTTCTGGGTGGTTCTCGACATCACCGGCGTCTGGGACCAGATCAACGCCAGCGTTACCTCGGTGCTCAGCGACTCGTCCGGATTCAACATCACCGACTACCTGGGGTTCGGTCGCATGGTGGGCTTGACCCTCGTGCTGTCGGCCATCAATGTGCTGCTGTCCACGGTCCTCGCCACGATCGCTGCGCACCTCTACAACCGGGCATCCCAGCTTCTCGGCGGCATCGAGGTCACCTTTTCCGAAGAGAAGTAGGCCGACTCACGGTCACCCGCTTTGGGAGATCACCCGACGGTGCGGTAACGTTCAGCGCTGTTGCGGGCGTATAGCTCAGCTTGGTTAGAGCGCTTCCCTGATAAGGAAGAGGTCCGAGGTTCAAGTCCTCGTACGCCCACTCGACGAGGAGGTTCCATGAAGAAGATCATCGCCCTCGGGCTCGCTGCCGCAGGCGCCTTCTGGGCCTTCGAAAAGTCCAGGAATGACAAGCCCGCTGACACCTGGGCGGCCGCCAGCGACAAGGTCTGACACAGACCTTCACCACGAGGGGCCATGGCGCAATTGGTAGCGCACCTGCTTTGCAAGCAGGGGGTTCGGGGTTCGAGTCCCCGTGGCTCCACCACAGGAATGGACCCCCACCCGAAACTCGGGTGGGGGTCCATTCCTGCTGTGGAGCCAGGCGAGCACCCGGACGTGGCTCCGTCAGGCCGTAGGCATCTGTACGACGGCCTGCGACCCGGGGCGGCTCGCTGTGCCCAAGGTGGAGAGCAGCACCTGCGTGCTGTCGGGGCTCACTGCACTGAACGACGAACCCTTGGGGAACATTTTGACGGAGCCCCCGGCAAGGTCGATGAGGAACTTCCGATCGGTGCCGTTGTCATCGTGACTCCGGTCCACCCGCCGAGAGTCACCACGTCGTGCGGCACCGGGTTGTTGTGTGAGCTGGTCGGGAACGGTGTGAAGACCGTCGTCCGTCCCGACTTCTCCTTGATCGTGAGCACGGCGTCCTTGATCTGCTCGTCGTCGGCCTGATGACCCAGGCACAGGTCTCGAACGTGTCGGTGAGCTCGGCGCCACAGACGCGCCACAGGCCGTCCGGTTCGGAAATCTTCGCGAGCTGTGTGACCACCTTGCTCCGGCGGTCGTACGCATAGATCACGACGGTGCTGGAGGCGATCGTGGCGTCTGCGGTCTCATCCCAGACCACGGTGTCCTTGGTGCCGACGACCCGCTCGATCTGTGTCCGCTCGGGTCGGCCCCAGTCGTCGAGAATGGTGAAGTCCTTCGTGTCGACGTTGTACATGACGGGATGCGACTGCGACGTGACGCCCTTCATGTCGTTGGTCGGCGCCTCGAGCCTCTGCGACACCATGTCACGGCTCGCGTCCGTCCTCCGGACACGGTTGGGCTCAGGCCCTCGCGCCGCGATTTCCCGCGACCCGTGGCGGTGGGTGAGCGTCCACGCCCGGCGCTTCTTGGACGCCGAGGCACCGCCCCGGGTTGGGTGGGTCAAGGTGGGTGCACGCTCCGTAGGCTGGAGGAGTGGACCCCATCGACGCTGCAGAGATAGCCCGACGGATGCGTGCTGCTGTGGTGCAGGAATCACCGCGGCACCCGTGGATAATGCCCATGATCGGGTTGCTTGTCGGAGCAATTGCAGTGCTCGGCTTCGCCCTGGTCCAACGCTGACAGTGTCCGTGGGTGGCCGCATGTGGGGGTGGGCGATAACGTCTCAGTGACCGTTGTCACAGAGAGGGAGCACCATGCCGCAGACCGTCCGAGGAGTCGTTGCCCGCACGAAAGGGGCACCCGTCACCGTTGAGAACATCGTCATACCCGATCCGGGTCCGGGTGAGGCCGTTGTCGACA
>NZ_JACMOM010000398.1 GCF_014378035.1 Aeromicrobium sp.
CGACTTGTGTCCCGGGTGTGTGACCCGGCGCTGGGACGAGCCGGATGCCGGGAAGCAGGTCGGGTTGCCCGTCGACAGGCACATAGATCATGCCGGGGGCGTCGACCCACTCGCGAATGGTGTAATCGTCCTCGCTGCGGGCGTCGTCGAGCTCTCGCCGCTGGACGTAGGTCGGCTTGCCGGCAAAGAGGTGGTTGCCACCGCAATGGTCGGCGTGCAAGTGCGTGTTGACGATGATGTCGATTCCGGCGACGTCGAAGTCCTGCCTGCTCAGTGGATAGAGAACGGGATCGAAGGCCGCCACCACCAACGGTTGCAGTTCCGTCATACCGGTGTCGACCAGAACCCGAGCATCGGGATGGTCGATGACGTGCACGTACACAGGCATCACCCTGCCCTCGACGTGCAGGTCGGCCACGAGGATCGGCGTGACGGTGATGGCGGCGGAGACGTTCATCGGTTACGGGTTCCTCCGTTGGCCGCGCCCGTAGCAATCCCACGGCTGAGAATCGGGACGATGATGGCCGCCGCCAAGAGGTGGGCCGCGACGAGAACCGCTTTGGTGGCAGAGTCGTCCGGCAGTGCAATCGGCGGGATGAGCGACAACCCCGTAGCAGCAACGGTCACCACGAGGAACCGTCGGCGCGGGCGAAGGAGCCGGGCCATGAAGACTCCCAGAGCGGTCCCGATGAGGGTCCAGAACGCGAATGCAGCGATCGGGATGGCAGCGGCGTCGACCTCGAGACTGACGTCAGCCGTGCGGGCGGTGGCGGCCAGCGCCGAGGTGCAGACGGCTGCGGCCGCACCGGCTAGGGCGCCGCGGCGAACGAGCGCCAGCGTGCTCGGTTGGCCGGCGCGGCTGTGCGTCTCGTGATGCTTCGGTTCTGAGATGGTCACTGGGGTGTTCCTTCCTTGGCGTGTGCCAGGCTGAGGTGCGTGGTGAGAATTTCGAGCCAGGGCGTCTGTTCGTCCGGGCCGAACGGGATCTCGCCCCAGCCGGCCACCATTTCGGCGAAGTATTCGTTCTCCCAGTCCGCTCCGCTTCCGTATGAACTCGAAACGACGCGGAGCACGCAACTGCCGCCGGACGCTGCTTCGATCAGGAACTCGGTAGCGATCGGGGAGATCAATGCGAGCTCTTCATCGGTGACCTCGTATCCGGCGGTGTCGGCCACCCACTCGCGCATCTCCTCAGTCATCGGCCACGGCTCCTCGTACGCGAACCGACGATTCGGCGTGTAGTCGGTGACGATGCCCGTTGACCGGAGCCCACCGTGATCGAACGACACCTCACCATCGATCCTCGGGTCCAGTCGGGTCGGCACCATCCAGGCCGAGATGCCAGCGGCAGTCGCAATCGCCTCCCACACCTGTTCCGGGGTGGCGGACACCTCACGGGTGGAATCGGCACGGTGCTCGACGCGGTCAGGTCGGTCGGAATCGGTCACGAGGGCTCCTCAGGTCGGGGATAGGACGAAACAGTCAGACGATGGGGGCGCCCGTCGTCGTGGTGGTATCTGGCGGCCAGCGCTGCGATCGCCGATTGAACCTCGGCCGCGAACGCGGCACGATCTTCAGGCGACCGGAACCCGATCACCGTGTCGACAGTCAGGGTCGGCAGTCGCGTTGCCGCCGCTACACCGTTCGCGATCGACCCGACCTCGGACACGGTCCGAGCGTTGACCGCGATCAGGTAGGCGGCGGACAGCTGGTCGGCGACCTGGTTGGGGTCGGACGCGGAATCCTGCAACACGTCCGGAGACACGACGAGGTGGCGAGCCGAACGCTGTACGTAGCGCTCGATGATGCCGCCCCAGGTGCGTTCTCCGGCTGGCTCCACCAGACCGTGCGCCTCCAGCGCCTTGAGGTGATAGTTCACCTTCTGACGCGTCAGCCCGACCGTCGCTGCGATCGAGGCCGCCGAGCCGGGTTTGGCCAGAGCATCGAGTATCGAAGCCCGGACGGGGTCCAGTGCTACTTCGACGACAGCGGCGTCCTTGAGTACTCGTACGTCATCCACGGCCTGAACGTAGACCCTGACAGGAAAACTTGTCAAGGTCTACGCGCGGTATCAACCCACTCTCCGCTGCCGAGCGCGACGCTCCTATGGTTTGTCAAGCCTTGATTGGGCCGTTTTCGAGTAGGCGGTAGAGGTCGCGGGCGATGTAGCGGGAGAGGTAGCGTTTGATCTCGCGGCTGGTTTTGCTTTCGGTGGTGCGGCGGGCCACGTAGGCGCGGGTCGGGTCGTCGTAGTGGATGCGGGACTGGACGATGACATGCAACGCCCGGTTGAGTTGGCGGTCGCCGTAGCGGTTGAGGCGGTAGCGGTTGGTGACCTGTCCGCTGTTGGCTGGGATCGGTGCGACTCCGGCGAGCATCGCGAACGCGGCTTCGGAATGGATCCGGCCGGGGTGGGACCAGGCGCAGAGCACGGTCGCGGCGACGATGGCGCCGACATCGAACTCCTCGAGCAGGTCGGGTCGCCAGGATCTGATGATCGCCCGGATGGTCTTCTCGTGCTCCTTTGCCTGGGTGTTCAACGTTCGGAAACGACGCGCCAACGACCGTAGTGCGATCACGGTGGTGGTGGTCTCGACGTCCCAAGAAGACTGCACCCGCAGGCTGGCAGCGGTGGCGAGCATGCCGGGCAGCTTCTGGCCGCGGGACCTGGCCCGGATGGGTTCGGGTGCAGCGATGACGAGGCTGAACACCTGTAGCTAGGCCTCGGTGGCGGCGTGGACCGCGGAGCGGCGGGCCGCCAAAAGCACCGACAACGCCTGGCGTTCCGGGCCGGCGCGTGGGGTGCCGAGCCGGGGGCGTGCCAACGCTTCACGGGCTGCGCGGATCGCGTCGAGGGGGTCGGACTTCGCACCGTTGCGACGCTGGGCCCTCTTGGGCCGGTCAAGCTCGACGACGATCTCGTGGCGCTCGGCGAGGTGGCGGGCCAGGCCGGCGCCGTGACCGCCGGTGCCCTCGATCGCCCAGGCCCGCAAGGTGGCGTGCGCGTCGGCGAACTCCACCAGCTGCTCGTATCCCTCAACTGTAGCCTCGACGGTGACCTCATCCAGCACGCCGCCGGTAGTCGCATGCACCACGGCTGCTGAATGGGTGTGGACGTGGGTGTCGACGCCAATAACGACATCGACGACCTGCGATAGATCGGTCAAACTGTTCATGCGTTCTCTCCTTCGCCGGAAGTGGGACGTGGTTCCGGTCCGGGACAGAGGTTCGGCAGGACTGTGATGAGACACGCCAGGCGCTCCTAACGCCAGGTGGTCAAGCTCCTGATCAGGCCAGCTCCTCCAACCGGGCCGGGGCCAGCAACCACGAGTGGACAAGTCGCAGCAAGGCAGCATCGCCAGTCAATCCAGGGGTCACACCCGCAGTCACTACCCACAGCCCAGCACCATCGGGCTGCCAAAGCGATCCTCACAGTCAATCCACCGCCTCTGACTCACAAGCAGGTTGACACGAAAGGGCTAGATCGAGCTCAACTTCGACCGGACCAAACCGACACACGTGCCGCGCAGCGACATGTAGCCTCAAGAGCCTATGAGCCTCGACTCCCACGCATTGCTGACCGTAGCGAGAGTGGCATTCGTCATCGGATCCCTCGTCGCGTGGTTCTTGGTCTACAAGTGGACGGAAAAGGGAACCGAAGCCGGCCTGTCGGTGAGCAACGTGTCGATGTTTTCGCACGGGACCGTCAAGACTGCATGGTTAGCAATTGTCTTCATAAACGCCTTCTTGAGCGACCTAGAGAGCCGTGCCCTCACGGTCATCCGAATCGGGATCTTGTTGACCCTCGTGACGAGCCTCCTGGCTTGGGTGGCGGCGGAGTCGCGTCGCCGATCCTCTGCGGTCAAAGTCGACAGCGGCTGAGCAAAGATCGTCGTCGTCTGGCCAGACAAAACGGTCCGACCTGCCGATGTCGGCTCCCGCGTCAATCCACCGCGAATGCGCGTCGCAAGTTGCCTTCTGCGATCAGATGTAGTGCCGACCAACTCGCTGCTTCTAAGGATCTTCGACCGCAGAGATCCTGTATTTCGCAACATTGGCACCGAGGACAGCTGGCAGCGTCTGCGGTTCGCTCTCATCGCTGCCGGATGTGCGGAATGACATCAGGGCCCCGTCACTGTCCCAGCGCTCATAGATGTTGATGCGGTCGGAGTCGACCGGGTCGGCCGACTGGACGAAGTCGAAGCAACCAGGCGCTCCCCGAGCTTGAAGCGCTACGTCCTTTACGGCCAACAGATACTGGTCGCGCTCATTGGGGGCGACGCGCAGGTGGCCCGCGATGATGATCACCGTCTCAGGTTAGCGGCGGCGCTGACTGGGGGCTCCGCTCCTTGAATTGATAGGTCAATCCACCGCGATCCGGCCGCGCTGCAGACTAGCCACCCGGTCACCAAATGCGATGGACCAGATTGAGAAGGCCCCATCCCGCAAGCAGGGTCCACGCTCCGATTCCCATGAGGACCAAACCGTCCAACGCACGCTCGACCGAGCTCGTCTCAGACGCCTCCACCGCCACATCCCGAAATTCGGGCTCGCCTTTCGCTGTCCACTCGGCAAGGTGGCCCCAAGAGCAAAAGCCCTCTTCGACCCAGTTGCCGTCTGGATCGTAGATTTCGGCGAAATGCTGAGAGCCGTACGTCAGTAC
>NZ_JACMOM010000071.1 GCF_014378035.1 Aeromicrobium sp.
ACCACACCGCCGAGTCCGCCCAGCACGGGCACACCTACGCCGCCGCCGACGAGGCCGACTCGATCCCCATCGACGAGGCCCGCACACCGCTCATCATCTCCGGTCCCACCGAGGACGAGGTCAAGTGGTACGGCGAGTTCGCCAAGATCGTCGGTGCCATGAAGATCGACGATCACTACGAGGTCGATGAAAAGAAGCGCACGATCGCGGTGACGGAGGACGGCATCGAGAAGGTCGAGGACCAGCTCGGCATCGACAACCTCTACGACGCGGTCAACACCCCGCTGATCAGCTTCCTGAACAACGCCATCAAGGCAAAGGAGCTGTTCAAGACCGACAAGGACTACGTCGTCATGGAGGGCGAGGTGCTCATCGTCGACGAGCACACCGGGCGCATCCTCGACGGACGTCGCTACAACGAGGGCCTGCACCAGGCGATCGAGGCCAAGGAGGGCGTCCGCATCCGTGAGGAGTACCAGACGCTCGCCACGATCACGCTGCAGAACTACTTCCGGCTGTACGACAAGCTCAGTGGCATGACCGGAACCGCCCTGACCGAGGCGTCCGAGTTCGACAAGATCTACAAGCTCGGCGTCGTCCCGATCCCGACCAACCGCGTCGTCGCCAGGCTCGACCAGCCCGACCTGGTCTACCGCACGGAGCAGGCCAAGTTCGATGCCGTTGTCGAGGACATCGTCGAGAGGCACGCCGCCGGCCAGCCGATCCTGGTCGGCACGACCAGCGTCGCCAAGAGCGAGCGCCTTTCCAAGCAGCTCAAGCAGCGCGGTGTCCCGCACGAGGTGCTCAACGCCAAGCAGCACGACCGCGAGGCCGCCATCGTGGCGATGGCAGGGCACAAGGGTGCCGTCACTGTCGCGACCAACATGGCTGGCCGAGGCACTGACATCATGCTCGGCGGCAGCGTCGAGTTCCTGGCCGACGCCGCCCTGCGCGCCAAGGGCCTCGATCCTCTCGAAGACTCCGAGGCGTACGAGGCCGAGTGGAGCACGACGCTCAAGCAGATGGAAGCTCAGGTCTCGGCCGAGCACGACGAGGTTGCCGCGGTGGGCGGGCTCATGGTGCTCGGCACCGAGCGCCACGAGTCGCGTCGCATCGACAACCAGCTGCGAGGCCGCTCGGGTCGTCAGGGTGACCCCGGTGAGACACGTTTCTACCTCTCGCTGGAGGACGACCTCATGCGGCTTTTCAAGGCCGACTGGGTCAACTGGGTCCTGCAGACCATGAAGATCCCTGACGACGTGCCCATCGAGAACAAGCGTGTGACCGGGGCCATCGCGTCGGCCCAGGCTCAGGTGGAGGCGCAGAACTTCGACACCCGCAAGAACATCCTGAAGTACGACGACGTCATGAGCCGCCAGCGCGAGGTCATCTACACCGAGCGTCGTCAGGTGCTCGAGGGTGAAGACATGCACGAGTGGGTGCGCTCCATGATCGGCGAGGTCACCGCTGCCTACGTCACCGGCGCGACCGAAGGGTTCCCCGAGGAGTGGGAGCTCGAGCAGCTCTGGACCGCGCTGGGAACTCTCTACCCGATCAGCCTCACGATCGAGGGAGTTGAGTCCGAGACCGGTGGCCGCGTGGGTCTCTCCCGCGAGCACCTGCAGCAGGCCGTCGAGGAGGACGCGCTCGCCGCTTACGACAAGCGCGAAGCCGAGCTCGGCGAGGAGGTCACGCGTGAGCTCGAGCGTCGTGTCGTCCTGAGCGTGCTCGACCGCAAGTGGCGCGAGCACCTGTATGAGATGGACTACCTGCGCGAGGGCATCGGTCTGCGGGCCTACTCCCAGCGCGACCCGCTCGTGGAGTACCAGCGCGAGGGGTTCGACCTCTTCAGCGCCATGATGGAGGGCATTGCGGAGGAGTCGGTCGGCTTCCTGTTCAACCTGGAAGTCCAGGTCGACGAGGCCGACACCGAGGACGAGCGTCAGCTCACCGCCAAGGGACTCGACGCCGAGAAGAAGCAGCAGGCGTTGTCGTACTCGGCCCCCAGCGAGGACGGCGAGGCAGAGGTGCGCGGTGAGTCCGCGATCGATGAGGACCCGGCCGAGGCCGAGCTCCGCCGACAGGCCAACACCAAGAACAAGGCCCGTCAGAAGACGAAGGCGCAGCGCAAGTCACGCAAGAACAACAGGTGAGCCGCGCGGCCGATCCTGGCCGGGTCGGTCGCTAAGCCCAGGTCAGGGCGGTGCAGCGCCACACCCGGTCACCGCGGTGTGTCGTCTGCAGCTCAAGCCGCACGGCCACGGCGCGTGAACGACCGCGGTGCACCATGCGGCCGGCGATCTCGGCTGCTTCGTCGTGGACCATCGAGATGTGCACCGAGACGATGCGTGCGCCGCTGCCGGAGCGTAACCGCAGCGGCACCCTGGCGTGGACGGCGAGTCGTGAGGTGAGAAGGTCGTACACGTCCGGCGCCATCCACGCCGCCATCTGTCGTACCGCGCGCTCGCCGGACAGCACCTCGACGAGCGCCTGCATGAACCGCGCAGAGCGTTCGCGCAGCGGCCCGGAGTCTCCGCGTTCGATCGGCACCGGCAGCACGGGTCTGAGGCCGGGGAACGGCAGGGGGATCTGCCCCGGGGCCGGCTCGACCGGACGCCCGAAGCTCGGGTGCGTGAGGGGGACGAGCAGGGCGGTGGCGGTCTTCATGCGGGGTCCTTCCCGGACGGTGGAACGAGACGTTGCGCGGGGAAGATGAGGTGAGGGTTGTCGCCGATGACGTCGCGGTTGGCAGTCCACCAACGGCGGCACTCACGGGCGATCTCGATGTCGCTCGCGGCGGTCGGCAGGGAGCGGGCCGCGATCGCCCACAGGCTGTCGCCGGGGCGGGCGACGACGGACGGGCCCGGGTCTGTGGTCACCAGCGCAACCGTCGAGGGGCGGTCGGGGAGGCGTAGGCCGGTGAGGCTGTGCCAGCTTGTCTGGCCGAGCGGTGGTGATGCCTGGTCGGCGTGCGCTGGTACGAGTGCGAGGGCGCCCACCGTGCCAGCGAACATGGCCCGGCGAAGCAGCTGTGGTGTGAGGGCTCGAAACAGTGTGGACGGCCCGGTCAGTGTCGAGATCGTGAGCACAGCGGTCACCCACGCCGAGAGCGTCAGCTGCAGCAGCGATCCGGCTGCGAGCAGACCCGCTGGGAAGTCAGTGCCCGACAGGGCGGCGACCGAGGAACCGGTGTGCGGTGCCAGCAGCCACAGGCTTGATGCCGCCAAGATGGCCATGGCCCAACCGAGAAAGGAAAGCTTCACGGACTTGCCCCCTGATGACGTTTGACTACGTTTGATTACAGACAAGCCCTTTGGAGACCCGGTGTCAACGGGGGCGGAGTCGGGCTGTGGAGACTGTTCCGCACGACGCGATTGAGATACCGTGCGCGCTATGCGATGGGAGCGGCTCTTCACCGATTTGGAGGCTCAGGCGGACGATGTCGAGCTTGCCGAGCGTGATGACCTGATCGACGAGCTGCGCGACGGTGAGTGGGCTGCCACGTCGTGGCGGGCGATGCTCGGTGGACACGTCGCACTGGACGTTCGCGGAGCTGGGCGGGTCGATGGTGAGACGGTGCTGGTCAATGAACACGTGGTGCAACTGCGGGGCGGTCATGTCGACCACGTCATCAGCAGTCGTGCGGTCCTCAGCATCATCTCCTCCGAGAGCCGCGGCGAGGTGCCGACCGCGGTCACGGCCGCACTCGGCTGGGGTCACGTGTTGCGGGCCCTGCGAGACGAGGGTGAAGCGGTCAGGCTGTGCCTCGTCGACGGTTCGACGAAGGAGGGGATGGTGACGGCGGTGGGAACGGACTTCGTCCGCGTGGCGGCTCAGTCACACATCGCCGAGACGGGTGCGGGCCACCTGGTGCCGTTCGAAGCGCTGGCGATGGCCAGCGGTCGAAGCTGACATCCTTGTCGATGGTCG
>NZ_JACMOM010000399.1 GCF_014378035.1 Aeromicrobium sp.
CACCGGGCGTGAGGCCTACACCGGCGCGATCGGGCACGTGAGCCCCGGCGCGGGGCTCGAGCTCAACGTCGCGATCCGCACCTTCGAGTTCGCCGGGGGCTCGGTCTGGCTCGGTGTCGGCGGGGGAGTCGTGGCCGACTCGACCCCTCAGGGCGAGTACGCCGAGTGCCTGGTCAAGGCCCGTCCGTTGATCGAGGCGATAGGCGGCATCCTCGACCTGGTCGCTGAGGAGCTGCCAGCAGAGGTAACGCGCCTCGAGGGTGTTGAGGAGCATGTGGCGACGGTTGACGTGTCGGCCGGAATCTACGACACGTTGCTCGACATCGACGGCCGGGCCGTCGCCGCCGATGCCCACCTGGCCCGCCTCGACGCAAGCGTCCGCGCGGTCTATGGCACCGCGACCCGCGCCGGCCTCGACGAGGCCGTCGTCCATCGCGCGGCAGGGCTCGACGGTCGGCACCGTCTGCGTGTCGACGCGGTGCCAGATGGCGACGAGGTGCGGGTCTCGATGACGAGCAGGCCCATCGACGACGACGTCGAGTCGTGGACGTTGACCCCGCGCACGATCATCGGCGGGTTCGGCCAGCACAAGTGGAGCGATCGCAGCGCCTTGGCCTTCGAGGGAGGCCCCGACCGCGACCTGCTGCTCTGCGCAGACGACGGCTCGATCCTCGAGACCGCACGCGCCAGCATCTTCGTGGTCCACGACGATGGCGTGCACACCCCGCCCACCGACGGCCGCATCCTGCCGGGCACGGCTCGCGCCCGCGTGGTCGAAGTCCTCCGCGACGCCTCGGTGCCGGTCTTCCAACGACGGCTGACCCTGACGGACCTGTCATCGGCGTCAGAGGTGTTCGTCACGAACTCGCTGCGGGGAGTCGTGCCGGTCGTGGCGTGCGAGGGTGCTGGAGCCTGGGCTGTCGGCCGCACGACGTCCTGGCTCCGCGACGCTCTCAGGCCCGACGGCGGCGGGGTGGGTCATCGCGGCCCGGTTCGGGCGATCAGGTCGCCGCTCACGCTGCCAGACGTCGTGAAGGTCCTGTTCATCGACAACTACGACTCCTTCGTCTACAACCTGGTCCAGTACGTCGGCGAGCTCGGCGCGACGGCGGAGGTGGTGCGCAACGACGCGGTCACGGTCGATGAGCTCGTGGCCGCACGAGAGCGCGGTGACTTCACCCACCTCATCGTCTCGCCGGGGCCCGGCACCCCGACCGACGCCGGCATCAGCATCGAGGCCATCCGCAGACTCGGGCCCACCACTCCGACGCTCGGGGTCTGCCTCGGTCACCAGGCTGTCGGCGAGGTCTACGGAGCCGTAGTCGTGCGGGCCGCCGAGGTCGTGCACGGCAAGCCGTCTCTTGTGCACCACGACGGGCTGGGGGTGTATGCAGGTCTCCGGTCCCCGCTGGTCTGCGCGCGTTACCACTCGCTCGTCATCGATGCGGCGACGTTGCCCGCCGAGCTCGAGGCGACGGCACACACGGCATCCGGTGTCGTGATGGGTGTGCGTCACCGGACGCACCCGGTCGAGGGTGTGCAGATGCATCCGGAGTCGATCCTGACCTCACACGGTCACGAGATGTTGCAGAACTTCCTGACTCAGTAGCTCGTCCGCAGGCAACCGGCGCCGCCTGCGCGCCGGGGCTGTCGCTCTCGCAACGTCCACCTAGACTGAACCCCTATGTATGACGGAGTGATCCAAGATCTGATCGACGAGCTCGGGCGGCTGCCCGGCATCGGGCCCAAGAGTGCGCAACGCATCGCCTTCTTCCTGCTCGACGCCGACCCCGAGGACGTTCGCCGGTTCGCCGCGACCCTCGTGGAGGTGAAGGCCAAGGTGCACTTCTGCCACATCTGCGGCAACGTCACGGTCGACACCGAGTGCCGCATCTGCGCCGACCCTCGCCGCGACCTGACCGTGCTCTGTGTCGTCGAGGAGTCCAAGGACGTCGTGGCGATCGAGCGCACGCGGGAGTTCCGCGGCCGCTACCACGTGCTGGGCGGTGCGATATCGCCGATTGCCGGCATCGGACCCGACCAGCTGCGCATCAAGGAGCTGCTCGTCCGCCTGCAGGACGGCATGGTCACCGAGGTCATCATCGCCACCGATCCCAACCTCGAGGGTGAGGCGACCGCCACCTACCTCATCCGCATGCTCACCCCTCTCGGCCTGCGCGTCAGCAAGCTTGCGAGCGGTTTGCCGGTGGGTGGCGACCTCGAGTATGCCGACGAGCTCACTCTCGGCCGCGCGTTCGAGGGCCGCACCACCATCGGCAACCCTGGCACGAAGGTCTGACGTAGCTCCATCGCCTCGCGAGTGGGCGGACGCTCGGGGTTTGGCGACTGCAGCAGCTCCCATTCTCCGGGCGTCTCGATGCTCGGATCGTCAGTCTCGCCGCCCGGGGTACCGTGCACGGGTGGAGTTGGAACTGCGACACCTCAAGGTCGTGTGCGCCCTCTCAGAAGAGGGGAGCGTCACCAAGGCGGCAGCGAGCCTCGGACTCGCGCAGCCGGCGCTCTCGGCTCAGCTCAACCGCATCGAGAAGTCGCTCGGCGGTCAGCTGTTCGAGCGCGACCACCGCGGCGTCCGCGCGACTCCTCTGGGTGATCTCGTGCTCGCCCGGGCACGCGTCATGCTTCCTGCGATGTCAGGACTCCGCGAGGAAGCGGCCAGGCTGAACAACAACGAGGGCCGAGAAGACGGCAGGCCGGAGCACGTCAATCTCGGCTCCTCAACCGGCGCAGTGCTGGGCCGGTTGATCCATGCGCTCCGGGACAAGTACGACGACCTGCGGGTCACGACCCAGGCTTCCTGGTCGTCCGAGGAGCTGGCCCGCATGCTCGCAGACGGCCGTGTCGACTTCGCCGTCGTGGGAGTGTGCGCCGACTCCCCGCCCCCGGTCCAGCCTGGCCTGGTCTGGCACGCCGTGACCTCTGACCCGGTGTTCGTGCTGCTTCCCGACACCCACGACCTCGCCTCCCGCGCTGAGATCAGCCTCGCGGAGCTCTCAGGAGAGAGCTGGGTGGGCACACCCGGTGACAGCTGCTTCACCGATTGCTTCGTCACGGCGTGCGCCCGCGCCGGATTCACTCCCGGCGCCATCTACGAGGCCGACGCGGCCAGCTGCATCGACCTTGTGGAGACTGGCAACGCGGTCGCCCTCTGTCACGCCACGCGCAAGGTGCCCGGGCTGGTCAGCGTGCCGATCACGGACACGCCGCTGCGGTGGCGCCAGCTCATCGGCTGGCACCCGGAAGCTCCGGGCGCCGCATTCTCAGACGAGATCGTCAGGCTCACGTCTGCCGCATGCTCCGACCTCATCGATCGGAGCCCCGTCTACTCATCGTGGCTGGAGGAAAATCCGGGTTTCGGCGTGCAGCCGTTGCCGTGGGCCACGCACTCGGTATGACGCATCTGGTATGTCCCCGGGCGGACTGAGGAGCACTAGGTTGCAGTCATCCCCGCGGGGGGTATGGGGGTCGGCAGGCAGACTCCGAATCCATGCGTGCGGATCGCAGCGGCCATCATGCCGCGAGCCGGTCCACGCGCGAGTCGGCACCGGGCCAACCCCAGGTGTCGCGACGACGAAGGAGAACGACGATGACGCACAACGTGCGCGTGTTCACGGCATCTGTGGCGCTGGCGCTTGGGGCGGTGACCGTCCTCGGGCAGCAGGCCGGAGTGGCCCAACCAACACCCGAGGGGGAGTCCGGTCGCTCGTCGATGGGCTCGGCAATGCAACGGGACCTCGGCATGACGGCTCCCCAGGCGAAAACCCGGATGGCCGCCGAGGACAAGGCAGCGAAGTCCGAGAAGTCGCTTCGTCGCGATCTCGGCGCGTCGTTCGGAGGTGCCTGGTTCGATGCGGACAGCAGCAAGCTGGTGGTCGGCGTCACGAGTGGCTCGAAGGCTGACACCGTTCGCGAAGCCGGCGCCGAGCCGCGTCAGGTCTCCCGTTCCGAGAAGCAGCTTGGCGCGTACCTGAACAAGCTCGACGCGGCGAGGTCGAAGGCTCCCGAGTCGGTTCCTGGCTGGTACGTCGACGTCAAGTCCAACAAGGTCGTCGTGCAGTCGCGCGCCTCGAGCCTGGTGGATGCTCGCTCCTTCGCGACGAGCGCCGGGGTTCCGTCGGCCGCGGTCACTGTCGAGCGGTCGGACTCCCTGCCCCGCCCGCTGAACGTGGTCGGTGGCAACGCCTATTACATCGGCGGCTCGCGCTGCTCGATCGGCTTCTCGGTCAACGGTGGATTCGTCTCGGCCGGACATTGCGGCAGCGCCGGCGACACGACGAGCCAGCCGACCGGTACGTTCGCCGGCTCCAGCTTCCCCGGCAACGACTACTCGTACATCCGGACAGGGGATGTGCTTGTCGGCGGCGTCAACGACTACGCCGGTGGCATCGTGGCGGTCACCGGTTCGGGGGAGTCGCCAATCGGTTCGTCGATCTGTCGTTCCGGCTCGACCACGGGTTGGCACTGCGGGACGATCGGCGCTCGTGATGCGACCGTCAACTACTCGCAGGGCAGCGTCTACGGCCTCATCAAGACCAACGTGTGCGCCGAGCCCGGTGACTCGGGTGGTTCGGCGATCTCGGGCAATCGGGCGCAGGGCGTCACGTCCGGTGGATCGGGCAACTGCTCCAGCGGTGGCGAGACGTACTTCCAGCCCGTCAACGAGATCCTCGGTGCGTATGGACTGTCGCTGATCACCGGCTGACCTCGCAGCGACGAGAGAATCTGGGTTTGTCCGCCTGCACGGGGACAAACCCAGACTCTTTTGTCCCCGGGAGCGACCGGTACGCTGGTAGCGCATCCGTACGTCCTCCAGCTCCAAGGGAATAGACAGTGGGCATTGTCGTCCAGAAGTACGGCGGCTCCTCGGTTGCCGACGCCACCAGCGTCAAGAGGGTCGCCCAGCGCATCGTCGCGACCCGCAAGGCCGGTCACGACGTCGTTGTCGTGGTCTCCGCCATGGGTGACACCACCGACGAGCTCATCGATCTCGCCAACCAGGTCACGCCGTTGCCCCCCGGCCGCGAGCTCGACATGCTCCTGACCGCCGGCGAGCGCATCAGCATGGCGGTCCTGGCCATGGCGATCGGCAACCTCGGCCAGGAGGCGCGCTCGTTCACCGGCTCGCAGGCCGGCGTGATCACCGACTCCGAGCACGGTCGAGCCAAGATCATCGACGTCACGCCGGGCCGCATCGAGGACGCTCTCGCGCAGGGCGCCATCGCCATCGTGGCTGGTTTCCAGGGAGTCTCGCAGACCACCAAGGACATCACCACGCTCGGCCGCGGCGGCTCGGACACCACGGCGGTCGCCCTCGCGGCGGCACTCGCTGCCGACGTCTGCGAGATCTACACCGACGTCGACGGCATCTTCACGGCCGATCCGCGCATCGTCGCCACGGCTCGCCAGATCCCGCGCATCTCCTACGAGGAGATGCTCGAGATGGCCGCCAACGGCGCCAAGATCCTTCACCTGCGGTGCGTCGAGTACGCCCGCCGCAACGACATGCCGATCCATGTGCGCTCCTCGTTCTCCGAGAAGCAAGGCACGTGGGTGGTGAGGGCACAAGACGTCGCTCAAGAGGGGCACCCCATGGAACAGGCCATCATTTCCGGCGTTGCGCACGATCGCAGCGAGTCGAAGATCACCGTCGTCGGCGTGCCCGACAAGGTCGGTGAGGCGGCGTCGATCTTCCGCACGCTCGCCGATGCGCAGATCAACATCGACATGATCGTGCAGAACGTCTCGGCAGCAGCGACCAACCTCACCGACATCTCATTCACTCTGCCGCGCACCGACGGGCAGAACGCCATGACGGCTCTCGCGCGGCTGAAGGACGACGTCGGCTTCGAGCGACTGCAGTACGACGACAGCGTCGGCAAGGTGTCGATCATCGGCGCCGGCATGCGGTCCTCGCCGGGCGTCACCGCGAAGTTCTTCCAGGCGCTGGCTGACGCCGGGGTCAACATCGAGATGGTCTCCACCTCGGAGATTCGCATCTCGGTGGTCACCGCCGAGAGCCAGATCGACGCCGCCGTCAACGCCGCGCACGAGGCATTCGGACTCGGCACCGACGAGGTCGAGGCCGTGGTCTACGGAGGAACCGGACGATGACCAGGATCGGTGTCGTCGGCGCAACCGGCCAGGTCGGCGTCGCCATGCGTGGCATCCTTGCCGAGCGCAACTTCCCGGCCGACGAAGTACGTTTCTTCGCCTCCTCGCGTTCCGCAGGCAAGACCCTGCCCTGGCGCGGTGGCGAGATCCTCATCGAGGATGCCGAGACGGCCGATCCGTCGGGGCTCGACATCGCACTGTTCTCGGCCGGCGCTGCCCTGTCGAGGGTGCAGGCCCCGCGCTTCGCGGCCGCCGGGGTGACCGTCATCGACAACTCATCGGCGTTCCGCAAGGACGCCGACGTCCCGCTGGTCGTCAGCGAGGTCAACCCGGGCGACATCGCCAAGGCCGAAGTGGCCGCCGGGGGGCGCGGCATCATCGCCAATCCCAACTGCACCACCATGGCGGCCATGCCGGTGCTCAAGCCCCTGCACGACGAGGCAGGCCTCGTGCGTCTGGTCGTCAGCACCTACCAGGCGGTCTCGGGCTCCGGCATCGCTGGCGTCCAGGAGCTGCACGGTCAGGCACTCGCGGTCGTCGAGAAGGCCAACGAGCTGGCTTATGACGGCTCGGCTGTCGCCTACCCCGCGCCGACCATCTACACCGCGCCCATCGCGTTCAACGTGCTCCCGATGGCTGGCTCGATCGTCGACGACGGCTCGTTCGAGACCGATGAGGAACAGAAGCTTCGCCACGAGAGCCGCAAGATCCTGGGTCTCCCCGACCTCCGGGTGTCAGGCACCTGCGTGCGTGTACCGGTCTTCACAGGCCATTCGTTGTCGATCAACGCGGAGTTCGCCCGCGCGATCACACCCGAGCGGGCCACCCAGATCCTGGGCTCTGCGCTGGGGGTGCAGCTGGTCGACGTGCCCACGCCGCTGCGCGCGGCCGGCAACGACCCGAGCCTCGTCGGACGCATCCGGCAGGACTCGGGCGTCGACGAAAACCGCGGGTTGGTGCTCTTCGTGAGCAGC
Source organism: Aeromicrobium sp. (assembly GCF_014378035.1). Taxonomy (GTDB): domain Bacteria; phylum Actinomycetota; class Actinomycetes; order Propionibacteriales; family Nocardioidaceae; genus Aeromicrobium. The sequence continues at coordinate 7,104 of NZ_JACMOM010000399.1, forward strand.
GACAACCTCCGCAAGGGTGCCGCGCTCAACACCGTGCAGATCGCCGAGCTGCTCATCTGAGCGCTGACGGGTCAGTCCTCGAGGGGAGGACTGTTCTCGGCGAGGACGATGAGTTGATACGCGACGCTGTAGGCGACGAGGCTCAGCACCGGCAGGACCACGAGCGCCACGGGGCTGTCGACGATGCCGAGGAAGAGGCCGAGCATGGCCACGATGGCGAGCACGATGGCGAGGCCGCTCGTCAAGCGTCCCTGCGTCGAACCGAATGCCGAGAGCAGACGCGCGCCCAGGTAGTAGCCCACGAAGGCCACCACGACGAAGGCCAGGGATCCCAGGCGACCTCCCCCTGACGCGACGCCTCGCACCTGCGTGAACAGGGCGAGCGACGCCAGTCCCAGGCCCACGGTGACGAGCCCGACGATGAGGCCAGTGATGACAGCAGCGATGCGAAGATCGATGTGGGGGATGCGCCAGTCAATGACCGCGTGCCAGCGGTCGACGACGAACGTTGCGGTCGCTCGCGATGCTGAACCGGCGGCTCCTGCCACACCGGAGGCGGCGCTCGACCCGCGCGAACCGAGGACTCGGCCCGCCGCGCCCACCTTGGCTCCGACGTCGACGCGGGGACGCGCGGGCGCGCGAACCGGCGGGGGACGAGGTGAAGCGCCGGCCTTCGACTCTGCCTTGGCCTTGGGCTTGCTCGCCGCCGCCGTCGCCACGGGGCGGCCATAGCGCATCTTCGTGGGCGGGGGGGTGGAGGAAGTCGGCCGAACGACAGTCTTCTTGACGACCCGCTTGACCACTTTCTTCGCGGGTTGCTGTTCGTCGACCATCCCCAGAGTGTTTCACAGGGGGTGGAGCGTAGGGGTCCGGAATGAGCCGTTGCCCGGCCCGCGCGGCCAACTATCGTGCGAGAACTGTCGTGGCGACGAGGAAACCGCAGACGTCCACGTCGGCAACGCCATCACCGGCGAACTCCTCCGCGAGCTCACCGCCGACACCACACGCGACTACCAACCCCACAAATAAAGAACACCCGAACCCGCTTCCGCAGGTTCGGGTGTCTCCGATCTCTTGAGAGATCACAATGTCGGGCTGACAGTGTGCTGGTTCAGGACATACCGGACAGATGTCTCAAGACATCCCGGACAACCGGTGATGCTCCGTGGATGTCGAAAGCCCGCTTGGTCATCACCGCCGTCATCATC
>NZ_JACMOM010000400.1 GCF_014378035.1 Aeromicrobium sp.
GACGGGCTCCGTCTGGGGGCCGACCACTACTTCGCCACCTCGGACCCCGACACCTTCGAGGCACTTGCCGGCCGCTTCGACCTGATCATCAACACCGTCAGCGCCAGCATCGACGTCAACGCCTACCTCGGCCTCCTCGCCGTCGATGGCACCCTCGTCAACGTCGGCGCGCCACCCGAGCCCCTGGCGGTCAACGCCATGTCGCTGATCGGCGGCCGCCGCTCGTTCGCGGGCTCCATGATCGGAGGGATCGCGATGACCCAGGAAATGCTCGACTTCTGTGCCACGCACGGCATCGCATCCGAGATCGAGATCATCTCGGCGCAGGACGTCAACGAGGCGTACGAACGTGTTCTTGCCTCCGACGTCCGCTATCGATTCGTCATCGACACCTCAACCATCTGAAGGAGAGGCGGCCTTGCTGTGAACGGTGCACGCACCGGTGGCTAGTCGCCCCGACGCACTTCTTGCCTCATCACCGACAACAGAGGATTACACATGAAAATGCAGGACCTGACCGGACAGATCGCTGTCATTACAGGCGCAGCGAGTGGAATTGGAGAGGCCGCACCTCGCCTTCTCGCCGAAGAGGGTGCGCACGTCATCCTGGTCGCCCGGCGCGTGGAACGGTTGCAGGAACTGGCCGCCGAGCTCGGAGACTCCGCCACGGTCATGCAGGTCGATGTCGCGGACGCCGCCGCGGTCACCACGATGTTCGCCACGCTCGAGAGCCGTTTCGGTGGAGTCGACCTGCTCTTCAACAACGCCGGTCTCGGCATCAGTTCGCCATTTGAGAGCAGCGACCCCGCTGACTGGAAGTCGATGATCGATGCCAACCTTTATGGCGTGCTGAACTGCACCCAGGCTGCCATCCCACTGATGCGTGGTCGGGCTGGCGCGATGATCTGCTCCGTTTCGAGCGTCGGTGGCCGTTTTGGCGCAGCAACCTGGTCGGTCTACAGCGCAACGAAGTACGCCGTCGTCGGTTTTCACGATGCCCTGCGCAAGGAACTTGGTGACGAGGGAATCCGCGTCTCGGTTCTCGAACCGGGCGCTGTCTGGACCGAGTTCGGCGAGAACGTCAGCGATGCGCTCCTGACCCGCCGCACCGAGCTTGAAGCCATGAAGTCCGAAGACGTAGCCCAGGCCCTCGTCTTCGCGTTTGCGCAGCCAGCCAACGTGCTCATCCAGGAGATCCTCATGCGCCCGGTCAAGCAGATCGCTCCCTGACTCACAGCCGCTCGAGGTCCGGAGGAGCACAGGCGTGCGGATGTCAGGATCGCAGGGCGACGGGGACGAAGCCCGGAACCGACTCAGAATGTTACGTTTCCGGACACGCCGGAATGTCCCAAATTCCTAAGGCTTTGAGCAGCTGACAGCATTCGATCGACGAGTACTCGAACCGCTAAAGCCATCCGGATGCCGGATGAGTCGGTCGATGGCACGTAGATCAGTAGCGGACAGTGCAGTCGATTTCCGGTCCCCCTCGGATCAAAGTGAGGCCTGCTACCGGCCGCCCCCGAATTTGGGCAACTGTGCACCCTGACGGGGCACAATCCTTATCCAGCCGAGTTCCGTGCTCGCGCGATCGCTCTGGTTCGCTCGGGCAAGCAGGTCAACACCACCGCCTACGAGCTGGGCATCGGCGCCTGCTGCTTGCACAACTGGCTCAAGCAACCAACCCGACGACATCGAGGCGCTCGGCTCGGACCCCGTCGACGTACTTGTGACCCACGAAGTCCCCCACGGCGTACCCCTGCGAAGTCAACTGGTCCTCGACACGAACGGCAAGGCCGGCAACGCCGTCATCCTCGACCTGCCCTCACTCGACCTCACCGAACTAGCCAACCTCGACCCCGGGCATCGGTGTGTGCGCATGAGTTCGACGCACTCAGAAACTCTGAAGTCTTGTCGGCACCAATCTTGGCCGACACCATTGTCGACCGTGACGCCGGTGATGCCGGACGGCAACAGGTCGGGAGTGAACTGGACGCGTCGCACCGAGCAGCTCACCGTTGGTGAGCACATCAGGCCAACCGCGCAGCGGTTCCAGTCGGCCCCAGGCGAACTCTGGTCGTCGCTCCGCGGCGTCCTCTTCGCCGCCCCGCAGGACGGCGAAGTCTCCGTCGTTTCACACGTCGGCGCTCAGCCGCCCTCGGCGAGCTGGCACGAATTCTTGCCGA
>NZ_JACMOM010000072.1 GCF_014378035.1 Aeromicrobium sp.
CCCCGCCGCCCCCCCCCCCGCCCCGCCTGGGAGTGACGGTGTTGATGCGACCCGGCGGGAGGAACCTCAAGAACGTCACTCCCAGCGGGAAGGTGAGGGAAGAGCTGAAGGTGGGGACTCCTCCGACACCAGCGTCTCGTCGGCGCAGGAGCCGTACCGTCCCCGGCTGTTCACCGTCGGGGGCACCGGTGCGGGCGAGTCGGGCCGACGATCGCGCGCGATCACCGAGACCGGACGCCGCATCGGCTCCGAAAGACGCACGGGCCAAGGCGGCTCGATCCACCTGACCGAGACGATCCGCGCCGCCGCACCGCACCAGGCCGCGCGTGGTCGGGTCGGCAGGGCCATCGAGTTCCGCGCCGCCGACCTGCGCCTCGCCGTCAAGGAGGGCCACGAGTCGAACCTCATCCTGTTCTGCGTCGACGCATCCGGTTCGATGGCGGCACGCACGCGGATGGAGCAGGTCAAGACCGCCATCCTGTCGCTGCTGATGGACGCCTACCAGCGACGCGACAAGGTCGGTCTCATCACGTTCCGCCACGGCGACGCCGAGCTCGCCCTGCCGCCAACCGGCTCGATCGACATCGCCGCGGCGCGTCTGCGTGATCTGCCAGCCGGCGGACGCACTCCCCTGGCAGAGGCGATGCTCAAGACCGCCGACGTCCTGCGGCTCGAACGCGTGCGTGATCCCCGCAGGCGTCCCCTCCTCATCGTCATCACCGACGGCCGTGCGACGTATGGTCCCGATGCGCTGCAGCGCGCGCACCAGGCCGCCGCGCACCTGGGCGCCACGGGGCTCGCGAGCCTCGTGATCGACTGCGAGACCGGCAAGTTCAGGATGGGGCTCGCCCACCACCTCGCCGACCACCTGAGGGCCGAGTACGTCCCCCTCGGCGAGGTGAGCGCCGACGCACTCACGTCGGTAGTCAAGGGAGCCGCCTGATGCCCAAGGGCCAGCCGCTCACCGTCCCCGACGACGGCCTCACCACCAAGCAGCGCCGAAACCGCCCGCTGCTGATGGTCCACACCGGCGACGGCAAGGGCAAGTCGACGGCTGCCTTCGGTCTCGCCATGCGGGCGTGGAACCAAGGCTGGAACATCGGGGTGTTCCAGTTCGTCAAGTCGGCCAAGTGGCGCATCGGCGAGCAGACAGTGCTCGAACGCCTCGCCGACCTGCACGACGAGACCGGCGTCGGCGGGCCCGTCGAGTGGCACAAGATGGGCTCCGGCTGGTCGTGGTCGCGCAAGGACGGCACCGAGGACGACCACGCCGCCGACGCCGCCGAGGGCTGGGCCGAGGTCAAGCGTCGCCTCGCCGCCGAGACCCACGACCTCTACGTGCTGGACGAGTTCACCTACCCCATGCAATGGGGCTGGGTCGACGTCGACGATGTCATCGAGACCCTCGCCAACCGGCCGGGTCGTCAGTACGTCGTCATCACGGGACGCCGCGCAGACCCACGGCTCATCGAGATCGCCGACCTCGTCACCGAGATGCAGCACGTCAAGCACCCGTTCGACGCGGGCCAGAAGGGTCAGCGAGGCATCGAATGGTAGGCACAGAACGCTCGGCTCCGGCCAGCCTCCCACGACTGGTCATCGCCGCCCCTGCCTCGGGACACGGCAAGACCACCGTCGCCACCGGGCTCATGGCCGCGCTGTCCCGTGCGGGGCACCGAGTCTCGGGGCACAAGGTCGGTCCTGACTACATCGATCCGGGCTACCACGCGCTCGCGACCGGCATGCCCGGCCGCAACCTCGACCCACACCTCGTCGGCGAGCAACGCCTCGTCCCCCTGCTCCTGCACGGGGCGCGCGACGTCGACCTCGCCATCATCGAGGGCGTCATGGGCCTGTACGACGGGCAGATCGGTGGCGAGGGCTTCGCCTCGACCGCCCACGTCGCCACCGTGACCCGTACGCCCGTCGTGCTCGTCGTCGACATCTCGCACGCCTCCCGGTCGATCGCCGCGCTCGTGCAGGGCATGGTCGCGTTCGACCCGTCGGTGCGCATCGTGGGCGTCATCCTGAACAAGGCCGGGTCCGCAAGGCACGCCGGCGAGGTCGTCAGCGCGCTCGAGTCGACGGGGCTGCCCGTCCTCGGTGTGCTGCAGCGCGACGACGGCATCGTCGCCCCGTCACGCCACCTCGGGCTGGTGCCAGCCGACGAACGCGATGACGCCGCCCATGCCCTCGACCGCCTGGCCGCACAGATCGCGGAGAGGATCGACCTCGTTGAGCTGCTCGCCCTCGCCCACTCGGCGCCCGCCCTCGACGACGCACCGTGGGACCCGACCACCGAGGTCACCGCTGCGAGCGACCGGCTACCCGTCGTCGCCATGGCGGGCGGGCGCGCATTCACGTTCCGCTACGCCGAGACCGAGGAGCTGCTCCGTGCAGCCGGTTGCGACGTCGTGACATTCGACCCGCTCCTTGACCATGCGCTGCCCGCGGGCACGGCCGGCCTCTACCTCGGGGGCGGCTTCCCCGAGGTGCACGCCGCCGGGCTGGCCGCCAACGAACTGCTGCGAGCGGCCCTTGGCGACGCGATCGCGGCCGGTGTGCCGACCGTCGCCGAGTGCGCAGGGCTGCTGTACCTCTGCCGCTCGGTCGACGGCGTGCCCATGGTGGGGACGCTCGAGGCTGACGCGATCATGTCGCCGCGGCTGACGCTCTCCTACCGCACCGCCGTCGCGCCGGTCGATCACCTGCTCGGTGTGGCCGGCACCCGCGTCACCGGCCACGAGTTCCACCGCACCACCGTCGCACCGGCCGCTTCGGCGGATGCGGGCTGGATCATCGAGGGCGAGCACGTCGGCTTCGCGTCTCCCACGATGCACGCCTCGTACCTCCACACGCACTGGGCCGGCCACCCACACATGGCGCAGAACTTCGCCGACGCCGTCCACGCGTACCAGCCCGACACGACGAGGCTGTCAGGGCAACGCGTCCGCATCGCTGAGACGTATCAGGACCCAGAGGAGCACGTGGCCCCGCAGGAAGCCGGTCTCAGGTTCCATGGTGATCAGGAGTCGCTGGAAGGACTCGCGGACTTCGCCGTCAACACGCATGACGAGACTCCTCCCGCCTGGCTCACCGACGCACTGCGCGCAAGCCTCGACGGCATCGGTACCTACCCCCGTCCGGGTGAGGCCGAGGCAGCCATCGCTCGCCGCCACGGTCGCCCGGCCGCAGGGGTGCTCGCCACGGCGGGGGCCACCGAGGCATTCACTCTCATCGCCCGCGCTCGCGACTGGCGGCGCCCGTTCGTCGTGCACCCCCAGTTCACCGAGCCGGACGTGGCCCTCGCCGCGGCCGGCCACAGCCCGGAGCACCTGCACTGCGACCCGGCAACGGGTTTTGCCCTCGACCCGACACTCGTGCCCGACGATGCCGACCTGGTCATGATCGGCAACCCGACCAATCCCACGAGCGTGCTGCACACCGAGCAGTCGTTGCGCCGGCTCATGCGCCCCGGACGCGTCGTGGTGGTCGACGAGGCGTTCATGGACTCAGTTCCCGGCGAGCGGCACTCCCTCGCGGGCACCCCGTTACCCGGTGTTCTCGTCGTCCGCAGCCTGACCAAGCTCTGGTCGATCCCCGGCGTCCGGGCCGGCTACGTCCTCGGGCCCCCCGACCTGCTCGCTGAGCTGCGCGCCCACCAAGCGCCGTGGTCGGTGTCGACGACCGCCGCGTCGGCCATGGTCGCCACCGCGTCGGAGCAGGCACTGGCGGAGGCGGCGCGGCGCACGACCCGCATCGCCCAGCACCGCGCCGTGCTCACCGGCGGGCTCACCGAGCTCGGCATCGCCTTCGTCGAGCCGGCCGCCCCGTTCGTGCTCGCCAAGGTCGGTCGCGGCACCCACGCGCGGCTGCGCGACGCGGGGTACGCCGTGCGCCGCGCCGACACGTTCCCCGGCCTGGACGACTCGTGGGTGCGCATCGCGGTTCGCCGACCTGCCACGACACGCTCGCTCCTGGCCGCGTTGACTGTCGATCGCACCACCGCCGCCGCCTCCGCCGAGCACCGAACCGCCGAGAGGGTCGGGATCTGATGGAGCTGAACGTCAGCGGCAGGCCCGCGCTCGTGGTCGGGGGCGACGCCCGGGCCGCCACGCAGGCCGCCTGCCTCATCGATGCCGGCGCGGTCGTCACGATCGTTGCTCCCACGGTGACCCCGACGATCGACGACCTCGCCTCCCGCGGCCTCCTGACGTGGCACGACCGCGACGTCGAGCTCAACGACCTGCACCACGCGGCGGTCGTGATGACGGGCCACGACCCTGCACCGGCTCTCGACCGCATCGTCGGCGTCGGCTCGGTCACCCTCGTCGGCGGAGGTCCCGGCGATCCCGGCCTCGTCACCGTCGCCCGCCGCGAGGCCATCGAGCGGGCCGACGTCATCGTCACCGACAGGCTCGCACCGTTGGCGGCCCTCGCCTGGGCCCGGCCCGATGCCGAGATCATCGACGTCGCCAAGATCCCGGGCGGACGGTCGACCAGCCAGGAGGAGATCAACCGGCTGCTGGTCGAGCACGCCAAGTCCGGCCGGCACGTCGTGCGGTTCAAGGGCGGCGACAGCTTCGTCTTCGGTCGGGGTGGTGAAGAGCTCATCGCGTGCCTCGATGCCGGAATCGAGGCCACCGTCGTCCCGGGCGTCACCTCGGCCATCCCCGCCCCCCCCATGGCGGGGATCCCGGTCACCCATCGCGGCCTCACCCAAGGCTTCACGGTGATCTCCGGGCACGTCGCACCGGGACACCCCGACAGCACCCTCGACCACACCGCGCTGGCCAGGTCGGGCAGCACGATCATCGTGCTGATGGGCGTGCGCACCCTGGGCGCCATCTGTTCGGCCCTGGCCGACGGCGGTCTCGACCCGCACACGCCAGCGGCCGTCGTCGCCGATGGTGCGATGCCGAGCCAGCGGGTCGTGCGGGCCACGCTCGCCACGATCGACGAGGTCGCCACGGCGGCGGGTCTCGGCGCCCCCGCGGTCGCCGTCATCGGCGCCGTCGCCGACATCGAGGGTCTGACGAGCGGTACCGACGCATGATCCTCTGGGTACGCCACGGCCAGTCGACCTGGAACGTCATGGACCGGCTGCAGGGGCACGAGCCCAGCCCGCCGCTGACCGATCTGGGTCGGGAGCAGGCGGCCGCCGCAGCAGAGGCGCTCGCCGACGCCGAGGTCGTGCGCGTCCTCAGCTCGCCCGCGGTCAGGGCCCTGGAGACCGCGCAGATCATCGCCGGACGGCTCGGGCTCGAGGTCGACATCGAGCCGCTGCTGCTCGAGAAGGGGCTCGAGGAGGAGATGACGAACGTGCTCGTGCGCGTCCGCCGGCTGCTCGACCTTGACCTGCCCGACCACACCGTCGCGGTCAGCCACGGCGACACCATCGGACTCGCCGTCGGCCTTCTCAGCGGCCAGCGCCCCGAGCTGCCGGGCAACGGATCCATCACCCGCGTCGATCCGGCCACCCGCGAGGTAACGGTCGAACGACCCCTCGTTGACCCGCGCGGTGCGCGTCCCTAGGATGTGACCACCACTCCTGAGGAAGCCGGTGAGACTCCGGTGCAGTAGCGCTACTGTGACGCCCCCTGTGGCGAAGCCAGACCCGACGGAGCGGTGGTCACATCCATCAATGGGACGCACTCATCCCACCAGGAGAGAACATGTCGCAGATCACTGCCACCCCCGATCTTGAGATCCCCACGATCCCGATCACCGAGCTGGCCCCGTGGGCCGCCCTCGTCTTCCTCGTCGCCGCCATCGTGCTGTTCTTCATCAGCGCCGACCAGGGCATCGTGTCGATCCCGTCAGGCATCGCCATCCACGAGTGGGTTCACGACGGACGCCACTTGCTCGCGTTCCCCTGCCACTGACGGCTACCCCTTCGTCCGGCCGATCCCTCACGGGGCGACCGGACGCGTGAGTGCACCCAGATCGGACGTTCTCGCATGACCCCACGCAACTTCCTGGTCCGCGGGCTGCTCGCGGGCATCCTCTCCGGAATCTTCACGTTCGCCGTCGCCTACGCCGCCGGTGAGCCTCAGGTCGACGCCGCCATCGCCGTCGAGGATGCCGGCGCGGCGTCCGGTCACGCCGGAGGACCCTCCGACGAACCGGCGACCGGCAGCCACACGCACTCCCACGACGGGGCGGGGTCAGGCACCGTGGTGTCGCGTGATCACCAGTCGACGTGGGGCCTCGCCACCGGCACCTTTGCCGTCAGTACCGCCATCGGCGGCGTGGTGGGCCTGGTCTCGGCCTTCGCGTCCGGACGTCTCGGGCGCCTTCGCCCCGGGCAGTCCACCGCACTCGTCGCACTCATCGGGTTCGTCTCCGTCGCCCTCGTGCCGTTCCTGAAGTACCCCGCCTCGCCACCGGCGGTCGGCAACCCGGACACGATCGGCGACCGGACGGCGCAGTACTTCACGATGTTGGCCATCTCCCTGCTTGCTGCGATCGCGGTGGTGCTGCTGGCCCGTCGCCTCCTCGAGAGGCTCGGGACGTACCGCACGATCCTCGCCGCCGGCGGCACCTACCTCGTCGTGGTCATCGTTGCCGGGCTCCTGCTGCCCACGGTCAACGAGGTCGGAGACTTCCCCGGCGACACCCTCTGGTACTTCCGCCGCGCCTCGCTGTTGACCCTCGCCACGATGTGGGGCGCCGTCGGCATCATCCTGACGGGCCTGGTCGGACAGCTCTACGAGCGCGAGAGCGCCGCCGCGGCGCGCAAGGACCTGGCGGCCAGCCTGTGACACGCGATGTCGCTCCGCCGTCCGCCGCCATTCGCGCGGAGGCCGTCGAGCGACTCGCCGGGCTCGCCACCCCGACCGGGGCCCTGGGACGCCTCGGCGACCTGGCGGTCTGGGTCGCCGCGACGCAGGGCCGGGTGCCCCCGCTGCCGGTCGACCGCGTCAGGGCCGTCATCTTCGCCGGTGACCACGGCGTCTCCGACCACGGCGTCTCCGCCTACCCCAAGGCCATCACCACAGCGATGGTCCACACGTTCCTGCTCGGCAGGGCCGGCGTCTCGGTGCTCGCGGCCCAGCACGGGGTCACCGTACGCGTTCTCGACATCGGGGTCGACGACGACCTCGACGACGTGGCGCCCGAGGCCACGGCCTACAAGGTCTGCCGGGGCAGCGGGGCAATCCACCTGGAGGACGCGCCCACGTCCGAGCAGACCCGCCAGGCCATCGCGGTGGGCGAGGCCGTCGCCGCCGAAGAGATCGCCGCCGGCGCCCAGCTGCTCATCAGCGGCGACATGGGCATCGGCAACACCACACCCGCATCGGCCCTCATCGCCGCCTCGCTCGGGCTGCCCGCCTCGGAGGTCACCGGCCGTGGCACCGGCATCGACGAAGACGGCCTCGCCCGCAAGACCCTCGTCGTGCAACGGGCGCTCGACCGCGCCGGACCACGCACGACCGACCCCGTCGACACACTGACCGCCCTCGGCAGCGCCGACCTCGCCGCGTCTGCCGGGTTCATGGCCGCGGCCGCCCGCGCTGGAGTGCCGATCCTGCTCGACGGCGTCATCTCGGTGGCCGCCGCGATGATGGCCGCCCGGCTCGCTCCGGGCACCTCCGCGTGGTGCGCCGCGGGCCACCGTTCGACCGAACCAGCGCAGTCACTCGCTCTCGACAAGCTTGGTCTCGAGCCGATCCTCGACCTCGGCATGCGGCTCGGCGAGGGCAGCGGCGCTGTTGCCGCCGTGCCCCTCGTACGTTCGGCCGCGCTGCTCCTCTCCGACATCGCGCTGCTCACCGACCTGATGCCGTGATGGGCTGATGCTCGAGTCGTGGCGGGCCGCGGTCGGAACACTGACGGCGATCCCCGTCACGCCTCCACGCTGCGTCGACCGTGAGGTCGCCGGGCCGGCCATGGTGATGGCGCCGCTCGCCGTCGTCCCGCTCGGGCTGCTCGTCGCACTTCTCATGTGGGGCGGGCGAGAGCTGGGGCTCGCACCGCTCGGCGTCGCCGCCGCAGCCGTCGGCGCACTCGCGCTCGGCAGCCGCGCGTTCCACCTAGACGGCCTCGCCGACACTGCCGACGGGCTCACCGCGTCGTACAGCACCGAACGTTCGTTGGCGGTCATGAAGACCGGCGACGTGGGTCCGGCCGGCGCCGGGGCGCTCGTCATGGTGCTCGGTGTCCAGATCGCCTCGCTCGCCTCGATCGTCACCATGTCGAACGGACCATGGCTCGCCGCGCTGCTCGTCTGCGTGTCACGCGGTGCGGTCGTCGTCACCTGCATGCGCGGCGTTCCTGGTGCGCGCGTCGACGGGCTTGGCTCGACCTACGTCGAGACGATTCCGCGCACGGTCACGGTGCTCTCGTGGGCGGTGCTCTCCGCCCTGATGTGTGGCGGTTTCCTGCTGGTCGACGAGCCGTGGTGGCGTGGAGTCGTCTGCGCGGGGGCGGCACTCGTCGTCGTGGCCTCGATCGTGCACCGAGCGGTTGCCCGTCTCGGCGGCGTCACCGGCGACATCTTCGGGGCGTGCATCGAGATCAGCCTCGCCGCAATGCTGCTGGCTTCCACCTAGAGCTTCAGCACCCGCCCGGCCACGACGAGCATGACGTCGTCGCACTCCTCGGCGACCCGTTGGTTGACGGTGCCCAAAAGGTCACGGAAGACGCGGCCGGAACGGTACTCGGGCACGACGCTCATGCCGACCTCATTGGTCACCGCGACGAAGGTTCCCTCGTGTGCGGCGACAGCAGCGAGAGCCTCATCGAGCCGGTCGAAGACCACCGGCTCCCAGTCCTCGCGCACCGCGTCCCAGCCGTCAAGCTCGTCGATCATCGACGTCAGCCAGGTGCCGAGGCAGTCGATCAGCACGGCACCCTCCGCCGACCGGATCGCGGTCGCGAGGTCGCTCGTCTCGACCGTCGACCAGTGCGCCGGTCGACGTGCCTGATGCTGAGCCACGCGCGCGGCCCACTCCGGGTCGAGGTCGATGTCGGCGGGCGGACCCGGGGCGACGTACGTGACCCGAGGCTCGGCGAGCATCAGCGACTCCGCGTGGAACGACTTGCCAGAGCGGACGCCGCCCGTGATCAGGACCTTCATCACACCTCGCAGGTTTCTCGAGTCGACGATATCGCAGACGCGCTGCCCGGTGCCCCCGATGTCGTGGGGGCACTGGCCGCATGCCATATCCTCGGACTCCCACCCGAACAAGACGCGCCTGTCGAGGAGGCCCCGATGCGAGCCCGCGCTGCTGGACTCATCCTGGGCTTCGTCGCCGATCGCGCGTTCGGCGACCCGGTCCGCCACCATCCCGTCGCCGGGTTCGGGCACGTCGCCCACGACGTCGAGCAGAGGGTCTACGCCAACAACCGCATCACCGGCTCGGCGTACACCGCGGTCCTCGTCGGCAGCACCGGAGTCATCGGGCTGGCACTTGACGGGCTCACTCGCCACCAGCCGATCGCGCGAACGGTCCTCACCGCCTCGATCACATGGGCCGTCCTCGGCGGACGTTCGTTGAGCCGCGAAGCCACCCATGTGCACTCATGGCTCGAGGCCGACAACCTGCCCGAGGCCCGACAACAGCTCACCCACCTGGTCGGCCGGGACACCACCCAGCTCGACGTGCACGAGATCTCCCGCGCCACCGTCGAGTCGGTCGCCGAGAACACGTCCGACGCCGTCGTCGCTCCTCTGCTCGCGGGCGCCATCGGCGGCATGGGCGGACTCGCGGCCTATCGCGCCGCCAACACCCTTGACGCCATGGTCGGTCACCTGAGCCCGCGATACCGAGAGTTCGGCTGGGCCTCAGCTCGCCTCGACGACCTTCTCAACCTCGTGCCCGCGCGGCTGTCGGCCGTGCTCGCCGCAGCCTTCGCGCCGCTGGTCGGCGGCAGCCGCACCGACGCCCTCCGGGTCTGGACCCGCGACGCCCACCGGCATCCCAGCCCCAATGCCGGACCCGTCGAGGCTGCGTTTGCCGGCGCTCTTCGTGTGCAGCTCGGAGGCACCAACGTCTACGGGTCGAGGGTCGAGAACCGTCCGACCCTCGGCGACGGTGCGGTGGCCCAGCCCGACGACATCGCGCGCTCGATCCGCCTCGCCAACGCGGTGGGCATCGGCGCACTCGCGGTCAGCGTGGCGATCGCGCAACGACCCACGCGCAGGCCGAGGCCGGGTCGCTGACGACCTCCGATGCCGTCACCGCCGTCCGTCTGACGACCACGACCGGAATGTCCCGCTCGTCGGCGACCTGCATCTTCGACCACGTGTGCGAACCCCCGGAGTCCTTCGTCACGAGCACATCGACGCCGGCCATCAGCGCACGCTCGCTCTCGAGCCCGTACGGCCCACGGCTCCGCAGCACGGTCCACAAGTCGGGCAGGACGATGTCGGGCTCGTCGACCACTCGTACCAGTGCGGCCCGGTCGGCGAGCGGCTCGACGAAGCGGCCCAGCGACTGCCTGCCGACCGTGAGGAAGGGACGACTGCCGAGAGTGGCCGTCAAGGCCGCGGCCTCGTCGTGGCCGTCGACCCAGTGCCACCGCTCAGCACCCGGTACGCCCGACCAGCCCGGACGCTCGAGCCGCAGCAACGGCACACCATCTGCGGTGCACGCGGCAAGGGCATTGGCGCTCATCCCCCGTGCGAACGGGTGCGTCGCATCGACGACGGCAGTCACCCTCAGCTCCATGAGGTAGGACCTGAGACCGCTCACGCCACCGAAACCACCGATCTGCACGGCCCCGACCGGCAGCCGCGGCTGCGCCACCCGGCCGGCGAGCGACGACACGAAACGAACCCGCGCCTCCTGCAGCATGACCGCCAGGTCGCGCGCCTCCGAGGTGCCGCCGAGCACAAGGACGGTCATGCGCCGGGCGCCAGGAACGGGAGGTCGGCGGGTGCGCCATGGGTGGCCAGGTCGAGCAGCGCGTCGACGTCGAGGCACTGCTCGACGAGGTCACCGAGCAGGTCGAGCCGGGCCTCACGGCTCTCGCCGAAGCTGACAGTGGACGGTTCGTACGCCCGACCCGCGAGGGTGGCTGCCTCGACCAGGAACGCACGCCGCAGGGCGTCGGACTCGAGGCTTCCGTGCCACATCGTGCCGAAGACCGAGCCCGCTCGGGCACCACCGAGGAACTCCTCACCGGACCCACGGCTGATGCGACCGTGATGGATCTCGTAACCCGACGCTGGCGCACCGAGCGCCGACCCGGTGGGCAGGCGCAGCACCTTGTCGGCTCCGAAGGTCGTGATGACGTCGAGCAGCCCCAGGCCCTCGGCACTCGCCCCCGCCGGGCCCTCGATGCCGTCGGGGTCATCGACAGACCTGCCGAGCAGCTGGAACCCGCCACAGATGCCGAGCACCGGACGACCCGCAGCGGCGTGGGCGCGGATGGCGACATCGAGCCCCCGTGACCTGAGCCACGCCAGGTCGGAGATCGTCGCACGGGTCCCGGGCACCACCACCAGATCGGCGTCGCCGAGCGAGCGGGCATCACTGACGAACGTGACGTCGACCCCGGGCTCGAGGCCGAGGGCGTCGACGTCGGTGAAGTTGCTGATGCGCGGCAGACGGATGACCGCGACCCGCAGGGCAGCATCGCGCTCGACCGAGCGTCGCCCGTCGAGGTCGAGTGCATCCTCGGAGTCAAGCCACAGATCGGGGCTCCACGGCAGGGTGCCGAACACACGGCGCCCGGTCAGCTGCTCGAGCCTTGCAACACCCGGCGCCAGCAGCGTCTCGTCGCCGCGGAACTTGTTGATCACGAAGCCGGCGACAAGGCGCTGGTCGTCGGCTGACAGGAGGGCGACGGTGCCGTACATCGCGGCGAACACCCCGCCCTTGTCGATGTCGCCCACGACGATCGTCGGAATCTCGGCGTGCCGCGCCAGCCCCATGTTGACGTAGTCACCGGCGCGCAGGTTGATCTCGGTGGGGCTGCCTGCGCCTTCGCAGACGACGATGTCGAAGCGTGAGGCCAGGTCGTCGTACGCCGCGTGGGCCGCCTCGCCGAGATGGGTACGTCCGCCGATGAACTCTGCCGACGAGATCTCACCGCCCGGCTGGCCCATCACCACGACGTGGCTGCGACGGTCGCCGCCGGGCTTGAGCAGCACCGGGTTCATCGCCGCCTCGGGCACGGCCCTCGCGGCGAGGGCCTGGATCCACTGGGCTCGGCCGATCTCCGCCATCTCCACATCTGCCTCGCGGGTCCCGGACGAGCACACCATCGAGTTGTTCGACATGTTCTGCGCCTTGAAGGGGGCCACCTTGAGGCCCCGGCGGGCGAACGCCCGGCACAGGCCCGTCGTGACGATGCTCTTGCCCGCGTCGGACGTCGTGCCGGCGACGAGCAGCGCGGCACTCATGCCTTGCGCGGCGCGTTGAGCCACGGACGCAGCAGCGCCGTGATCCACGGCAGCGCGAGGTAGGTCATGATCGGCGTCATCACTGCGACCGTGACGAGCACCCTGACGGGGAGCCACCAGTCGGCGGCAAAGTCCTTGGCCAGATAGTTGGCCGCGGCGCTGAGCGGGAAGAACACCAGGAAGATCGCGCACATCTGCTTCCAGCGCGGAGGCGGACGGGGCGACGGACGCAGATCCTGCACGTCGACGCTCGAAGGCTCGTCGAACCATCCCTCGATGCCGGTGCGGTGCTCGCGCGACGACTCGTCGACGATGCCTTGGGCCGAGTCGAGCCACCACCGTCGCTGAGCAGACAGCTCCCACGACTCGAGGTTGGCCTGCGAGGCGAACCGGTAGAGCATGTGCCAGTCGGTCGACCCCTCTTCCGGGCGCACCCAGCCCGATCCGAGGAAGCCGTCGAAGCGCTCCGCGAGCTCGGTGCCGGCCCGCAGCCACGCGAGCATCTGGGCCTCCTGAGAAGGGTCGACATGCCGGGTGATGGAGACAGTCACGGGTCCGGTCATGGCATCAGTTTAGGAGGCTCGGCCGAAGGCCGTGCGCCGCTCGACGGGCAGCCCTGCACAGGGTCAGGGTCGCCGACGGGTGTGGTGCGGCCAGGTGTCAGACCGGGGGCCCTGACTGTTCCCTTCGGCATCGCTCTGACTCCCCCCGATTCGAGCCAGAAATCGACCGCCCGGTCGAACATCGAGCCGGGCTGAGAACCTGCGCCGTGCCTCTCACGTAGGTATCTTTTGACCATGACCCTCAGTGACGAAGTCCGCATCGCGCTCGACGGCAAATGGCGTCACGTCCGTGAACAGTCTCGCAAGGAGCTCGCCGAGCTCGACCTCGCGTACGACCATGACCTGACCCTCGACCAGGCCCGCGCCCGGGTGCTCGAGCAGATGCACAAGCTCGTGCCCACGGGCATACCCGCGGCCGGCTTCAGGGTGTCGAGCGGCGGCACCGGCGACCCCGGCAGGGCCGTCACCGGCATCGAGATGCTGGCGCAGTTCGACCTCTCGCTCATGGTCAAGGCCGGCGTCCAGTGGGGCCTCTTCGGTGGCGCGATCGAGAACCTCGGGACCGAGAAGCACCACAAGAAGTACATCCCCGACCTGATCAACCTCGATCTCCTCGGCTGCTTCGCGATGAGCGAGACCGGGCACGGCAGCGACGTGCAGAGCCTCGAGACGACAGCGACGTTCGACCCCGCCACCGCAGAGTTCGTCATCAACTCCCCCACGCCGTCGTCGCGCAAGGACTACATCGGTGGAGCCGCCGCCCATGCCGAGGTGGCGGCGGTCTTCGCGCAGCTCATCACCAAGGGCGAGAGCCAGGGCGTGCACTGCTTCGTGGTGCCCCTGCGCGACACGCAAGGCAACGACCTTCCGGGCATCACGACGTCCGACGACAAGCACAAGGGCGGGCTTGGCGCCGTCGACAACGGCCGCATCATGTTCGACCACGTGCGCGTCCCCCGCGAGAACCTGCTCGACAAGTACGGCCACGTCGACGAGGGCGGCACCTACACGTCGCCCATCGACAGCACGAACGCCCGCTTCTTCACCATGCTCGGCACCCTCATCCGTGGCCGCATCAGCGTCGGCGGCTCGGCGAGCGCGGCGACGGGGGTGGCCCTGAGCATCGCGGGCCGCTACGCCCTCAAGCGCCGGCAGTTCGGCCCCGACGCCAACCACGAGATCCTCCTCATGGACTACCGGATGCACCAGCGCCGCCTGCTGCCCCTGATCGCCAAGTCGTACGCCCTGCGCTTCGCGCAGAACCAGCTCGTCGCCCGCATGGACCGCGTGCAGAGCTCGGAGGAACCACCCCCGCCGCACCAGCAGCGCGAGCTCGAGAGCCGGGCCGCCGGACTCAAGGCAGCACAGACATGGCACTCCACCAAAGCCATCCAGGAGGCCCGCGAGGCCTGCGGTGGCGCCGGCTACCTCGCCGAGAACAGACTCACGACGCTCAAGGGTGACACCGACGTCTTCACGACGTTCGAGGGCGACAACCACGTGCTGTTCCAGCTCGTGGCCAAGGAGCTGCTGACGTCGTACGCGCAGGAGGTCGGCGGGCTCGACCCCGTGGGTCTCGTACGTTTCGCGGCCAGCACCGTCGCCGACGTGGTCAAGGAACGCACCGCCGCCAGCCAGCTCATCCAGCGGCTCATCGACGCCCGTCCCGGCAAGAGCGACGACGACCACGACCTGCTCGACCTGGGTACACAGCTGAGCCTGTTCGAGGACCGCGAGCAGCACGTTCTGGAGACCGCGGCACGCCGCCTGCGCCGTGCGGGCAAAGACAAGGCCGAGGCATTCAAGGTCTTCAATGCCGCACAGGACCACGTCATTCGCGCTGGCCGCGTGCACATCGACCGCATCGTGCTCGAGGCCTTCACCGCCGGTATCGCGCGGTGCGACGACCCCGAGGCACAGGATCTGCTGCGCGACGTGTGCTCGCTCTACGCCCTCACGACCATCGAGGAGGACCTCGCCTGGTTCATGGGCCACAACCGCCTCGCCGACACCCGTGCCAAGACCGTCACCACGCTGGTCAACGAGCTTCTCGAGAAGCTGAGGCCCCACACACTGACCCTGATCGAGGGCTTCGGGGTGCCCGAGGCGGCGCTCAACGCGGCCATGCTCGTCGACTGAAAACCCTCCGAACGGCCACCCGATCGTGGCTGACCTGTCGTGGGTCACCGCGACTCGTCCATCACGTGACGCAGCGGGCGCTCGTCGGTCCAGCGATCAGTCGGCCTGGTCGTCGAAATCGCCGGCCGATGCTCGCAGGTGGCGCAGCAGGTCGTACGCCTGGTCCTGCTGCCCGACGCCCAACCCGTCGATCGCGAAGTCGATGGCCATGATCTTCGCGGTCGCTTCGGCCAGCACCTTCTTGCCCTCGGCGGTCAGCTCGGCGAACGTGCGGCGGCGGTCGGCCTTGTCGGCGACACGGCGCACGAGCCCCTGCCCCTCCAGCCGGTCCATCGCATTCGTCACCGACGTCGGGTGCACCATGAGGCGCGCGCCGATCTTGCTCAGGGGCAGCTGACCCGTGGCGCTGAACGAGAGCAGCACCAGCACCTCGTAGCGCGCGAAGGTGATGCCGAGCGGCCTCAGCGCCGCGTCGAGGTCGGCGATGATGAGCTGCTGCACGCGCATGATCGAGGTGGCGAGCCGCATCGACGTCGAGGTGCCGATGTGCTTCTCCCACAGCAATGCAGCGCGGTCGATCGGGTCGAAAGGCAGCGTGGAATCCCCTGGCATGGCCATATCGTAGGGGAAGGTCAACGTCATCGACAATTAGTTGGACGCCCGACTATTTTATGACCTACCATACTGTCAGACCTGACACATCTGCGCCGACCACAGCGAACGCCGCGAGGACCGAGGAACCATGAGCACTCAGGAACTCCACATCCCCATCAACCCGGTGCGGTTCGTCACCGCCTCCGCCCTGTTCGACGGCCACGACGCCTCGATCAACATCATGCGTCGCATCTTCCAGTCGCAAGGTGCCGAGGTTGTGCACCTCGGGCACAACCGGTCGGTCAAGGAAGTCGTCGATGCGGCCATCGAGGAGGACGTGCAGGGCATCGCCGTGTCGTCGTACCAGGGCGGCCACGTCGAATACTTCGAGTACCTCGTGGAGTCGCTGCGCGAGCAGGGTGCCGGACACATCCACGTCGTCGGCGGTGGCGGCGGCGTCATCGTTCCTGAGGAGATCGCCCGGCTCCGGGAGTCCGGCGTGACGATCTTCTCGCCCGAGGACGGCCAGCGGCTCGGCCTCGTCGGCATGATCAACTCCGTCGTCGCCGACTGCGACATCGACCTCACCGCGCTGGGCACGCTCGACATCGACGCCGTGATGGCCGGCGACCGGTCAGCCATCGCGCGGGCCATCACCAACGCCGAGGCCGGCACTCTCTCGACGTCCGACCTCGAACGTCTTCGCGCTGCCGCGGACGCCCACACCTCACCGGTGCTCGGCATCACCGGCACCGGCGGATCGGGCAAGTCGTCGCTGACCGACGAGCTCGTGCGGCGCTTCCGCGTCGACCAGCAGGACAAGCTGCGCATCGCCGTCATCGCCGTCGACCCCACCCGACGTCGCGGCGGTGGCGCGCTGCTCGGCGACCGCATCCGGATGAACTCGCTCGACGGCGAGCGCGCCTACTTCCGCTCGATGGCCACCCGCGGATCGCGCGAGCTGCCCGACGCCCTCGCCGACGTCATCACCGTGGTCAAGGCCGCGGGCTTCGACCTCGTCATCGTCGAGACGCCCGGCATCGGCCAGGGCGATGCCGCGATCGTGCCCTACGTCGACACGTCGATGTACGGCCTGACGCCCGAATTCGGCGCCGCCCCGCAGCTCGAGAAGATCGCCATGCCCGCCTTCGCTGACACCGTCGCGATCAACAAGTTCGAGCGCCGCGGCGCCAAGGACGCCATGCGCGACGTCGGTCGTCAGATGGTGCGCAACCGCGGAGCCTTCGGCAAGAAGCCTGAG
>NZ_JACMOM010000073.1 GCF_014378035.1 Aeromicrobium sp.
CATCGTCGACGTCGGCACGGTGAGACGTGGGCCGGTCGAGGTGGCGGCGGTCGCCGGCGGCGCAGTGAGGAGCCCGGCGGCCAGCCCTGCGCCGACAGCAGCGATGCCGGCCCGAACGATCGTGGATCGCGCACTCGTCATGATGTCCCCTCGATATTCCTCATCGTCGCCCCGTGACCGGGGTCACAGGCTCAACGAATCCGGACTGCGCGGGTCACGGTCAGTGGTTGCGCGGGTGATTCTTCGCGATGCGTTCGTTGTCGCGGCTGTAGTTACCGGTCAGCCGGGCCATCAGCAGCTGCGGGTCAGTGTTCTCGGCCTCTTGCGCGAACTGCCGCGCCTTCTCGCCGCGCAGCACCATCGCGACCTTGCCGTGGTGCGAGATGACGACCTCCTTGCCACGGACCGTCCACTCGAAGCCGTGCGGCCTGCCCTTCACTCGACGCCCAGGTAGTCGAGGGCGTTGTCAGTCAGGTCGTGGGCGAGGTTGCGGGCCGCCGGCTCGTGCGCATACGCCTGATGGATGAACTCCTTGGCGTCGACCCCGGACTCGCCGAAGTAGCCCTCGTGCACCCAACGCTCGTAGGTCGCGGCCGTGACCTCAGGGTGGAACTGCCACGCGATCGAACGGGTGCCGAGCGAGTCGTCGGTGAAGCACTGCGGCCCGCGCCACGAGGTTCCCAGCACGCGTGACGTCGGCGGCGGCGCGAAGACGTCACTGTGCATCTGGCCCCACGGTCCCTCGGGGCACAGCCTCCGGTCGGTCGTGTCGACGCGGGTCCAGCCGAGCTCAGGTGCGTCGGCCTGCCACGAGGTGCCGCCGAGTGCCCGCGCCATCACCTGCGCGCCGTAGCAGATGCCCATCACAGGAGTGCCGGCCCGGAGGGCGTCGCGGACGAAGACCGACTCGTTGAGGACGACGCCGGCCCACTTTCGTTCGTGCGCGGCCCGGTCCGATCCGAGCAGCAGGACCAGGTCAGTCGCGCCGAGACCGCCGAATGTCGGCAGCTCGTCGCGATCGGGCTCGACGATCTCACCGCCGCGCTGCAGGAGCCGCTCGGTGACGTAGCCGCCGTCCTTGTCGGCCGCATCCGCGACCACGTGAATCCGCATGTCCTCATTGTGACGCCCCACGTTCACCTGCCGTTTCGTAACCCCGTATGTGACCCGTGCGTTATTTCCATTTGTGACCGTCACCACTGAGAAGGACGGCTTCGGCCGACGCACGTTCATCACGACGAGCAGCGCCGTCGCCGCCGGCGTCGCGGCCGCCGCGCTGCCGGGTATCACCGGCTCGGCGGGTGAGGCTGCGGCCGGCGTGGACTTCGTGCCCGGGCTCGCCTCGGGCGATCCGACGCCCAGCCGCCTCGTCATCTGGACCAGGGTCACCCCCACGCCGACCTCGACGGCCGGATCCGGTGTCGGTCCCAGTGCCGTCGTGACGTGGCAGGTGGCCACCGACAAGAGCTTCACCAGGATCCTCAAGAAGGGCACGTTCACCACCACGGCGGCCCGCGACCACACGGTCAAGGTCGATGTCACCGGCCTGGCGTCCGCCACGACGTACTACTACCGCTTCATCTTCAAGGGAGCCTCCTCCCCCGTCGCTCGCACGCGCACCGCGCCGGCACACACCGCGACGCTCGCACGCATGCGTTTCGGCGTGGTCTCGTGCGCCAACTTGCAGGCCGGCTGGTTCAGCAGCTACCGCCACCTCGCCGCCCGCGACGACCTCGACGCCATCCTGCACATGGGTGACTACCTCTTCGAGTACGGCAACGGCGAGTACGGCAACGGCATGGGCAACGTCGACATCCGCAAGCACGTGCCGCCGCACGAGATCATCAGCCTGAAGGACTACCGGCAGCGTCACGGACAGTACAAACAGGACAAGGACCTCGCCGCACTGCACCAGAGGTACCCCTTCATCAACACCTGGGACGACCACGAGACCGCCAACGACACGTACGCCGCCGGCCCCGACGGTGGCGGTGCCGAGAACCACACACCCGCCACCGAGGGTGACTTCGCGACCCGGCGCCGGGTGTCGCTGCAGGCCTATGACGAGTGGATGCCCGTTCGGCTCAGCGGCACCGCAGCGCTCGGCGACGGTACACAGATCTATCGCACGTTCCAGTTCGGCGACCTGATCGACCTGTCCATGCTCGACCTGCGCAGCTACCGCAACGCGCCGGGCAAGGAGTTCAGCACCGAGATCGGCGTGACCGGCGACCCCACGCGGGTCATTGCCGGCGCCGAGCAGCTCGGCTGGCTCGAGAACAACCTGTCGACGTCGAAGGCCCGCTGGAAGCTTGTCGGCAACCCCGTCATGATCACCCCGGTGCTGGTGCCCCCGCTGCCCGTGCCGGTGACCAACGCGATCACCGCCACCGCTGGCATCCTGCCCACCGAGGGATTGTCGTACAACACCGACCAGTGGGACGGCTACTCCGTGGAGCGCAAGAAGCTGACCGACCACATCAAGGCCAACGACATCAAGAACATCGTGTTCCTGACCGGTGACATCCATTCCGGCTGGGCCTGCGACATTCCCTCCGCCCCGGGCCTGTACCCGCTCGGTGGGTCCATCGCGACCGAGCTCGTCACCACCTCGGTGACGAGCAACAACCTCGACGACCTGCTCGGCACACCCTCACGGTCGGCGTCGATCGCCGTCGAGACGATGTTCAAGGTCACGAACCGGCACATCAAGTACATCAACCTCGACGACCACGGCTACTCGGTGCTCGACGTGACACCGGCACGGGTGCAGATGGACTACTTCGTCATCAGCGACCGGGCCGACCCTGCCGCGACGACGACCCGCACGGCCTCGTGGGTCGTCCGCAGCGGTACCCAGACCACGACGCCCAGCACCACCGGGATCGTGTAGCCCTCAACCAGCCTGCCGCAGGAACGACTCGAGCAGCGGGCCGGCCGTCTGCGAGCCGGATTCACCGTCGTCGACGAAGACCGCGACCGCAAGATCACCGTGCGTCGCGATCATCCAGGCGTGCGTACGGGGCGGAGCGTCGTTGCCGTACTCGGCGGTGCCGGTCTTCGCCGCCACCGGACCACCCGAGACGTCGGTGAGGAACCGGCCGCTGCCCTCGGTGACGACCGCTCGCATCATGTCCTCGATCTGGGTGGCCTCGGCGCCAGTGAGCGGTGCGGCTGCGGTGGGCACTGCCGCGACCTTGCTGTCGGGCAGCAGCACCGGGGTGACCCGTCTGCCGTTCGCCAGCGACGCGGCCACGCCCGCCATGGCAAGCGGGGAGGCCTCGATGCGGCCCTGCCCGATGACCGAGGCTGCGCGCTCGGTGCCGCTTGCCTTGGTCGGCACGGAGCCGAGGAAGG
>NZ_JACMOM010000074.1 GCF_014378035.1 Aeromicrobium sp.
CGTCTTGACGACGCCAGCCTCGGCCTCGGCCTCGGTCTGAGTGAAGCCGAAGTCGTCGAGCGCTGCGCCCTGCGAGGGGCGCGCCGGTCCGGTGGTCATGAGCAGACCGCCTCGGGGTGCGCCGACCTGTGCGAGCGTGAGCATCCCGTCGACGACGTAGTCCGCGATGTACGAGTACACCGGCATCGAAGGGGCGCACCAGCCAGCGGCGGTCATCGCGTCGCGGAGGTTGGTGCCACCGGACTGCGACACCTTGAGCGACGCTGTCAGGGCCTTGTGGTGCTCGGCCAGCGCGAAGCGAACCGCGTTGTACTCGCCGCCGCCGCCGCCGTCAGCGGTGAGCGCCTTGGGGATGTTGAGCCCGAAGGTGGCGAGATCGAACGGCTTGATGTCGGGGACATTGCCGTTGGCCTGACGCCGTGCCTCGCCCGCCGTCCGCGAGAAGGTCGGGAACTTCTCGGCCTTCTTGAGGAACGCCTTGGCAACGTCGGTGTGGCCGTTCATCGGCTGGCCCATCGTGAAACCAGTGTTCTCGCCGGACGCCGTGATGACGACTGGACGATCCGCGAGACGGACCGGGCGCTTGGTGCCCTTGCCAACCTTGCTGGCAGCGGCAGCAGCGGTGATCGTCTGGCTGTCCCGAGCCGACGTGGTGACAGCGCCATCGCCCTCGGCGTCAGCGTCGGCGTCAACAGCGTCGGCGTCGGGGATGACCTCGGCGTCGGCCTGAACCTCGGCGTCGGTGTCGGTGTCTGCCTCGTCCTCGTCGGCGTCAGCGTCAGCGTCGGTGTCGTCCTCGCCTGCGAACTCGGCGCGAGCGGCGGCGAACTCAGCAGCAGCGGGCTTGACCGCTGCGGCGCGCTCCTTCTGCTCGGTCTCGATGGCCTTGACGGAGGTCTTGATCGCCACAGCGTCCTTGACCTGCGTGATGGAGGGCGTGGTGAGCGCGAACAGTGCGTCACCGGCCTTGCGCTGCGAGGCGAGAGCCGCCGTGAGAGCGTCGTTGTCGGCAGTTGCGAAGTCGAGTGCGAGAGCCTCGACCAGCGCCTCACCGGAAAGAGTGCTGAAATCCATGATGGGTGTTCCCTTCTGACCTTATGCGTGGGTTTTGGATGAAACTGGGTGGGTGTTGCTGGTCGAAGGCACCTTGGCACTTCTCATGTGCAGGAGAATAGCATGGGTTTCCAGAAACCGAAACAAGTGGCTATGCGTAAGCCACAACAGCGTAGGCACCGGGGTCCGTGTTGGTGATCGGAGGGGCTCCGGCGGAAGTCAACGATCGGAAATAGATGCGCAGACTTGTGGCCGACGAGTTCCCGTAGTCGCAGGCCGCTGTCAGCGACGAGTTGTTTGGGGTGACGACGACGGCTCGGGGGTTGAATGGCAGTGCCCACGCCAAAGTGACAAAGCCTGCCGCCGTTGTAGGACCTGAGCCGGTGGGGACCAGACGGACCTGATAAGCGTTTGTCTGAGCGACCGTGAGAGCCGACTGGACGAATGCTGTGGTTGACACCGATGTGTCGTTGTCGCCCGCCGCTGGTGTTGGTGCTGTCGGATTGCCTGTCAGGATGGGAGATGCAAG
>NZ_JACMOM010000075.1 GCF_014378035.1 Aeromicrobium sp.
CCGCGGAATGCAGTTCCTCGACCTGATCCAGGAGGGAAACCTGGGCCTGATCCGTGCGGTCGAGAAGTTCGACTACACCAAGGGCTTCAAGTTCTCCACCTACGCCACCTGGTGGATCCGCCAGGCGATCACCCGCGCAATGGCCGACCAGGCCCGCACCATCCGCATCCCCGTGCACATGGTCGAGGTCATCAACAAGCTCGCGCGTGTCCAGCGCCAGATGCTGCAGGACCTCGGGCGTGAGCCCACGCCCGAAGAGCTGGCCATCGAGCTCGACATGACGCCCGAGAAGGTCGTCGAGGTGCAGAAGTACGGTCGCGAGCCGATCAGCCTCCACACTCCGCTCGGCGAGGACGGCGACTCGGAGTTCGGCGACCTCATCGAGGACTCCGAAGCCATCGTCCCGGCCGACGCCGTCTCGTTCACCCTGCTCCAGGAGCAGCTGCACGCGGTGCTCGACACCCTGTCCGAGCGTGAGTCCGGCGTCGTGTCGATGCGTTTCGGTCTCACCGACGGTCAGCCCAAGACGCTCGACGAGATCGGCAAGGTCTACGGCGTCACGCGCGAGCGCATCCGTCAGATCGAGTCCAAGACCATGAGCAAGCTGCGCCACCCGTCGCGCTCGCAGGTTCTGCGCGATTACCTCGACTGAGCCTGCCTTTGGCCCCCCGGGGCGGCGTCAGCTCGCCACATCTGCGCCGTGAAGGCGAGAAGGGCAACTCGCTCGACGCAGCCCGGCCACTACTCTCGTGCGGGCCTCACCTGTCGGCGAGGAGCCCGAGCAAGTAGTTGCCGTAGCCGCTCTTGCCGGCTGCCGTGGCCTGCTGGCGCAGTCCGTCGTCGGACAGGTACCCCTTGCGCCAGGCGATCTCTTCCGGGCTCCCGATCGACAGTCCTTGGCGCCTCTGCACGGTGCGGATGAATTCGCCGGCCTCGCTCAGCGAGTCGAACGTGCCGGTGTCGAGCCACGCAGTGCCGCGCTCGAGCACCTCGACCTTGAGTCGTCCGGCCTCGAGGTAGCGACGGTTGAGATCGGTGATCTCGAGCTCACCGCGGGCGGACGGGTTGAGCTCGGCGGCCATCGCGACGACGTCGTTGTCGTAGAAGTAGAGCCCCGGCACGGCGTAGTGACTCTTGGGCGCGGCCGGCTTCTCTTCCAGGGACACCGCCCGGCCCGACTTGTCGAACTCGACGACCCCGTACTCGGACGGATTGGCCACGAGGTAGCCGAAGATCACAGCCCCGTCGACGTCGGCGAAGCGGCCGAGATGGGTGCCGAGCCCCGTGCCGTAGAAGATGTTGTCGCCGAGGATCAGGGCGACCGGCTCGCCGCCGATGTGGTCAGCCCCGATGATGAACGCCTGCGCCAGCCCGTCGGGGCTCGGCTGCTCCGCGAAGGTGATCGAGATACCGAACTGCGACCCGTCGCCCAGGAGCCGGACGAACTGGTCAGCCTCGTGTGGCGTGGTGATGATCAGGACGTCGGTGATGCCGGCGAGCATCAGGGTCGACAACGGGTAGTAGATCATTGGCTTGTCGTAGACGGGGAGCAGCTGCTTGCTCACGCCACGAGTGATGGGATGCAGCCGGGTGCCCGTGCCGCCGGCCAGGATGATTCCACGCATGCCGCGAACCTTACTGTCCTCGGTAGTGGCGCTGCAGGAGGCTGCAGATAACCTCGTGGTCATGCGCACACTGCTCGTCACCGGTGGTGCCGGTTTCATCGGCTCCAACTTCGTCCGTCACACCCTTGCGCACACCGATCTCGACATCACCGTGCTCGACAAGCTCACCTACGCAGGTAGCCGTGAGAGCCTCTCCGGATTGCCTGCGGGTCGCTGCAAGCTCGTGGTCGGCGACATCACCGACGCACGGCTCGTCGACGAGCTCGTCATGACGCACGACGCTGTCGTGCACTTCGCGGCCGAGTCGCACAACGACAACTCGCTGGCCAATCCGCGTCCCTTCGTCGAGACCAATGTCGTGGGCACCTTCACCCTGTTGGAGGCCGCTCGCAAGCATGAGGTGCGGTTCCACCACATCTCGACCGACGAGGTCTACGGCGACCTCGAGCTCGACGATCCGGAGCGTTTCACCGAGGCGACTCCCTACAACCCCTCCAGCCCCTATTCCGCCACGAAGGCCGGCTCCGACCTTCTCGTGAGGGCCTGGGTGCGCTCGTTCGACGTGCAGGCGACCATCAGCAACTGTTCCAACAACTACGGCCCGTTTCAGCACGTCGAGAAGTTCATCCCGCGCCAGATCACCCAGCTCATGGACGGTATGCGACCGCGCATCTACGGCGAAGGTCTCAACGTCCGCGACTGGATCCACGTCGACGACCACAGCAGCGCCGTGCTGCTGATCATCGAGCAGGGCGTGATCGGTGAGACCTACCTGATCGGTGCGGACGGTGAGAAGAGCAACCGCGAAGTCGTCGAGCTGTTGCTCGCAGAGTTCGGTCGCGAGTCCACCGACGTCGAGCAGGTCACCGACCGTGCCGGCCACGACATGCGCTACGGCATCGACTCGAGCAAGCTGCGGGCCGAGCTGGGGTGGGCACCACGCTTCGGCAACTTCGCCGAGGGACTGGCCGACACCGTCGAGTGGTACCGGGCCAACGAAGAGTGGTGGCGGCCGAACAAGGCAGCGACGGAGGCCATGTACGCGCGCCAGGGTCAGTGGCGGGCGCCACGAGCGTCGGGAGGCCATCGACACGATCGACCGACCCGACTCCCATCAGGGCATCGTTTCAACAGACAAAGCGGAGGGCCGACCAGCCCAGCCGGTCGACCCTCCGCTTTGTCTGTCGTCAGTAGCGACGCGGCTCAGTCGTTGTCAGCCGAGAAGGCTGAGGACGAGGCCAGGCGCTCGCTCTCGTCGTGGATGAGTGCGGACATCTCGCGCAACTTGTCCTCGTGCTGCCGGGCGTGGTGTGCGCAGAACATGAGCTCTCCACCACCGCCGAGCGTCACGCGTACATAGGCCTGAGCGCCACAACGGTCGCAGCGGTCGAGCGAGCTCAGCATGGGGGCTGTCAGTGTGTTCACGGTGACCTTCTCTCTGAGCCTTAAGCGGATCTGACCTGTTTCAACATCCAACCATGTGGCGCTATTCCGTGCTGCGCTTGCGGGTCGATGGTGACCTATGACATACATACTCCCGGGCCGACACAAATGAAGGCAGGCGCGCGGCGGGCCGCGTGTCCGACGGGGTGGCACGGCCCCGCTCGATATTGTGGGGGCACACCGACATCCAGAGATGAGTCCTCACCATCGACAGCACGTACGACGCCCGCAACCTCCTCGTCCTGGAGGGCTTGGAGGCAGTCCGCAAGCGGCCCGGAATGTACGTCGGCTCAACCGACACCCGGGGCCTCATGCACTGCCTCTGGGAGATCATCGACAACTCGGTCGACGAGGCGCTCACCGGGCACGGCACCCACATCCTGGTGGCGCTGCACGCTGACGGCTCGGTCGAGGTGCACGACCAGGGGCGTGGTGTCCCGGTCGACACCGAGAAGAAGACCGGGCTCTCGGGCGTCGAGGTGGTCTACACCAAGCTGCATGCCGGTGGGAAGTTCGGTGGCGGCTCCTACGTCGCGACGGGCGGTCTGCACGGCGTCGGCGCGTCCGTCGTCAACGCCCTCTCCGTCAGGCTCGATGTCGAGGTCGACAAGGGCGGTGCCACGTGGGCGATGTCGTTCCGACGCGGGGAGCCGGGCATCTTCGCCGGCGACGGACCGTCAGCTGACTTCACGCCCACCAACGAGCTTCGCAAGATCGGCAAGGTCGCGAAGGCGCGCACGGGAACACGAGTGCGTTACTGGGCCGATCCGCAGATCTTCATCAAGGGCGCCAAGTTCGCGTACGACGAGCTCGTCGCCCGCGCCCGGCAGACCTCGTTCCTGGTGCCGGGTCTGGAGATCGTGCTGCGTGACGAGCGGGGCGATCAGCCCCACGAGGAGAAGTTCCGCCACGACGGCGGCATTGCGGAGTTCTGCGAGTTCCTCGCACCCGACGAGCCTGTCACCGACGTGCTTCGGCTGCAGGGCGAGGATGTGTTCACCGAGACCGTGCCGCTGCTCGACGACAGGGGTCACATGACCCCGCAGGACATCGAGCGCAACCTCGGCGTCGACATCGCGCTGCGATGGGGCACTGGTTGGGACACCGAGCTCAAGTCGTTCGTCAACATCATTGCCACCCCAAAGGGCGGCACGCACCTCAATGGCTTCGAGAAGGGCGTCACCAAGACCTTCAGCGACGTCCTGCGCACGACCCGCCTGCTCAAGACTGGCGATCCCGACGTCATCAAGGACGATGTCCTCGAGGGCATGACGGCTGTCGTCACGGTGCGTCTCGCGGAGCCGCAGTTCGAAGGCCAGACCAAGGAGGTGCTCGGGACGCCGGCGGTCACCAAGATCGTCAACCAGATCGTCTCGCGCGAGCTCAAGGCGTTCCTGACGTCGACCAAGACGGCCCATCGGGCCAAGTCGCGTCTGGTGCTGCAGAAGGTCGTCGACGCGTCGAGGACGCGCCTTGCCGCCCGCCAGCAGCGTGACACCCAGCGGCGCAAGAATGCCCTCGAGTCGAGCGCACTCCCGGCCAAGCTCGCCGACTGTCGCAGCAACGACGTCGAGCGGTCCGAGCTGTTCATCGTCGAGGGCGACTCGGCGCTCGGCACCGCCAAGTCGGCGCGCGACTCCGAGTTCCAGGCGCTGCTCCCAATCCGTGGGAAGATCCTCAACGTCCAGAAGGCAAGCATCGGCGACATGCTCAAGAACGTCGAGTGCTCGTCGATCATCCAGGTCGTCGGCGCGGGTTCCGGCCGCACGTTCGACGTCGATGCAGCCCGCTACGGGCGCATCATCCTGATGGCCGACGCCGATGCCGACGGCGCGCACATCCGGTGCCTCCTGGCCACGCTGTTCTTCCGCTACATGCGCGAGCTCGTCGACGCGGGCAGGGTCTACACCGCTGTGCCGCCGCTGCACCGCATCGAGCTGTCGAACCCGCGCAAGGGCCAGGAGCGGTTCGTCTACACGTACTCGGACGCCGAGCTGCAGCGCAAGCTTGCAGAGCTGAAGCGCAAGAACTTGGCGTGGAAGGACCCCGTCCAGCGGTACAAGGGCCTGGGTGAGATGGACGCGAGCCAGCTGGCCGAGACGACGATGGACCCGCGGCACCGCACGCTGCGACGGCTGACGGTCGACGACGGGGCCGAGGCCGAGTCGGTCTTCGAGCTGCTGATGGGCAACGAGGTACCGCCGCGCAAGGAGTTCATCGTGCAGGGCGCTTACGAGATCGACGCCGACAAGATCGACGCCTGACGCCCAGCTAGGTCAGCCGGTTCGTCGCTCAAGCAAAGAGTCTTGGTCGAGGCGGGCGTAGATGTAGGGCGACAGCGTCGTCATGTAGGTATTGCTGACGTGGGTCCTGTCTCGATAGACGTTGACCCCACCGATGACCGCCGGGCACGACGTCTCGTTGCAGTAGTAGTGGGTGAAATCGTATATCCGTGTGCCCGGCACTACCTTCGTTGCCAGGGTGAGGGCGTCGAAGCTGGCGAATGCCTTGCCTCTTGGCGTCGCGCAGCTGTCCGGGGTGATGGTGGTCTTGAGAGTGAGGCAGTCGTTGGTGTTCTTGGCGTGTGAGGGATTGTCCTTGATGACGACGATCGGGGTGCCGCGCTCGGTCACAGGCCGCCAGGTCTCGGCATAACCGGCGATGCGCCGCTGCTCCGAACCGAGCGCGCGCGTGCTCGAGAGCGCCGTCGTGACCACGATGTCGATCTTGTCGGCGTTGGCCTTGAGCCAGTCGTTGACACTGTCGCGCCACTGGTAGCACTCCTCGGCGATCGCATGGTTGGGACCGGTGTAAGTGTTGCTCGACCACGGGCAACCCGCCTTCACATGGCCGGTGACAAGGACCTTGTGCTGCTTGGCCAGGCGCACGAATGCAGGCAGCAGGCTGCGGGCGTGCGAGTCGCCGATCACGACGACCCTGGGGACGGTGCGGTTGGTGCGATCTCCGAAGACACACGTCGTGGTGATGACGTTAGTCGCCTTGCAACCCGGGTAGTTGGCGTCGTCCTTGATCACAGCGGTGGTGTCGGGCACCAGCAGGCCGTCGAGCTCAGGGTTGTCGCACGGTTCGCCGGGCACCCTTGATGCTGCGCCGAAGCAGCGCGGCGTATCGGATTTGACGCGCTCAGAGACCTTCTGCGCGCGCTCGCTGGCGGCATCGGCGTGGCGGATGCCGCCGAGACACGTCGCGGCGAGAGCCATGGCCAGCACCAGTGACAACCCGAACGTCACGCTGGTCCGCTGGATGCCGAGGCGGCGGCCTGTGCGTACGGGGTCCTCGATGAAGCGCTTGGTGAACGCCGCGGCCGCGAAGGTGCCGACCAGGATCGCGATGCGCGGCTCGAACCCGAGCGGATGCCCCAGCGCGAACGGCAGGATCACGATCGGTGGCCAGTGCCACAGGTAGAGCGGATAGGAGATGTCACCCGTCCACTGGACGAACCGCAGCTTGAGCAGGCGCTGTGGGGACAGCCGGGTCTGCGGCACGCCAACAGCGATCACCGCGACGGTCGCGAGAACGGGCAGGAGGGCGGCCGTGCCGGGGAAGGCCGTGGAGCCGGAGAACCGCAGCCCGCAGTAGAGCAGCGCCGCGAGACCGGCCCACGAAATCGCAGCCCCGACGCGGGGGTTGAGGGTTCTGACGCGACGGCGGCCGGCGGCCGCATGCGCAGTCGCGAGTGCGAGTAGTGCTCCGGCG
This sequence comes from Aeromicrobium sp., assembly GCF_014378035.1. GTDB lineage: Bacteria > Actinomycetota > Actinomycetes > Propionibacteriales > Nocardioidaceae > Aeromicrobium. Next base: position 6,786 of record NZ_JACMOM010000075.1, read on the forward strand.
CCGAACTCCCAGGCGCGGGCGAACGTTGAGAAGAAGGCAAACGGACCGGTGTGGTAGGTCAGCCACAGGGAGTAGGCGAAGCTGGACACCGTGGCGACCATGACGACGGCCGTCATGACGGTGAGGCGACGTGTCTTGAGTCGGGCCGCAATCGCGAGCCCGAGCAACATCAGCAGCGGCCACGCCACGTAGAACTGCTCCTCGACCGAGAGCGTCCAGTAGTGCAAGGCGACGCTCGGTGAGTTGTCGGCAGCGAGGTAGTCAACGGCGTCGAGGGCGAGCCGCCAGTTCTGGAAGTAGAGGGCCGACGCGAGGATCTCGCGGAAGTTTTGCACCCAGTGGATCTGTGGGATCCAGATGAACACCGCCACCGCTGAGCTCGCAAGCACGAGATAGGCGGCCGGAAGCAAACGACGCGCCCGCCGCGCCCAAAAGCGGCCCAGCCGGACGCTGCCGGTCGAGGTGGCCTCGCGGGCGAGGTGTGACGTGATGAGGAATCCGGAGATGACAAAGAAGACGTCGACTCCGGTGAAGCCGCCCGGCACCCGGACGGGCCACAGGTGATACAGCACGACCAGGAGCGCGGCGCCGGCACGCAGTGCCTGAATTTCTGGGCGCACCACGGTGGCGGTGCGAGGTCGATCGGAGTCTGGTCGCGAGGTCTTGTTGTCTGTCACGGCATCGGGCGCGCAGCGCATGTTGCGGCGACCAGAATGTCGGGAGCAGGCATGCAGATCAGTTTAGTGGCCACTATGCGGGCTAGCTGACAGGGTTGAGCAGGCCCGTGTCGACGTCATAGATGAACCCGCCCACCAGGGTGGTGTCACCGATGAGCGGGTGGCTGCGCACGCGTTCGACGTCGGCGTGCACCGTGCTCTGCTGGTCGACGATCGCGCCGAGAGTCATCCAGGAAGCGTCAGAGCCGGCACTGCGGCTGATCTTCTGCTTGAGCTCGTCCTCGCTCGACGATGCCATTGCGCAGCGGGTGTGCTCGACGATGAGGATGCGATCGACCTGCAGGAGCGTGACGCCGATGACCAGTGCCACCAGGGCCTGGTCGGTGACGCGACCGCCCGGGTTGCGCAGAATCTTGGCGTCACCGGGCTCGAGCCCGATCATCTGCAGCGGGTCTATGCGCGAGTCCATGCAGGTGACCATCGCGACTCCGGCATGGGCGATGCCGTCGAAACCGCTCAGGCCGAACTCGGAGGCGTAGCCACGGTTGGCGTCGAGCAGATCGTCGAAGTTGTGCATACCGAAAGGCTATCGGGCCGCATGCTCCTGCGGTTCACGCAGGAGCATGACAGAGAGCACAGCCGCGATGAGGGCGCACACGGCGGCGCCCACGAACACCGCGTGCAGCTGACTGATGCCGGCATCGCGGACGGCGTCCTTGTAGGCCCGGCATGCCGTCGAGTCGCCGCCGCAGAGCTGCGCGGCCGGCGGGATCTTGTCGGTGGCGGCGTAGAACGTGCGCAGGCCGATGGTCGTCAGTGCCGAGATGCCCAGCAGCATGCCGACCATGCGTGCCACGATCAGCAATGCCGATGTCACCCCGTGCACCGCGTCGGCCGTGTGGGCCAGCAGGGCCGCATTGACCGGGGCGATTGCGAGGCCGAAGCCGAGCCCACCGACGATGAGGGAAAAGGTCTCGGTGGGATGCTTGAGCGAGGTGGCGTCCCACGTGGACATGTGCCAGAACGCGGCCGAGCTCATCAGCATGGCCACACCCGTCAGCACCGAGGCCGGCACACGTCTCAGGAGCCACCCGCCCAGGACCGCGCCGATGGGCAGGGCGATGAGGAAGCGGACGAGCACGAGGGCGGCATCGAGTTGTGAGTCGCGGTAGATGGTGAGGCGGGCGAAGAACGGAATGTCGACGAGTGCCGCGATCAGGGCTGCCCCGATGAAGAACGAGACGACGAGGGCGCCCCAGGCCGGTCGGGCCCGCAGCGCACCGCGGGGGATGAGCGGCTGGGCGGCACGCCGTTGACGCACGGCGAAGCCGGCGAATGCCGCCACCGCGAGTGGTACCAGCCACGGGGCGTTGGGCGAGACGGCTCCGCTCTCGGGCTCCGCGGAGGCGAAGGTGACGATGACGGCTCCGAGCCCCGCGGTGAGCAGCAGCGCACCCCAGATGTCGGTCTCGCGGGCCAGCGCCGGCCAGCCACGCCAGCCGATCAGCGGGCGTCGAGCTGTGGCCTGGCGAACCAGGAAAAGGGCGAGGACCGCGTAGGTCGCGAGGGCGAGCGGTGTCAACCACCGGGAGTCACCGGTCACCGGCAGGAAAGCCAGACCACTGGTGACACCCTCCACGAGGCGCGTCGGCTCGAGCATGACCAGCGTGAGGGCGAGCAGTCCGAGCGCAGCCAGCCCGATGCCCGCCACATCAGGTCGACCGACATCCTTCGGCGTCAGAGATGACGACGAAGAAGCCGGATCGCGATGTCGCATCATGGCGGCGGCAAGCAGGAGCCCGATGCCGCAGTTGAGCCAGAAGATGGCGCGCCAGTCGCCGAAGGCCAGCACCACGGCGCCGTAGAGCGGGCCGAGCACGCTGCCAAGCTCTTGCACCGCGCCGACGATGCCCAGCGGGAGCCCCCGCTTCTTGGGTGGCCACATGTCGGCGATCAGCGCCAACGTGGGCGGGATCAGCCCGCCGCCACCGATGCCCTGGATGAGCCGGCCGACCACGATGCTCTCGAGGTTGTAGGCCGCCGCGGTGATGAGCGAGCCCACGGCGAACACCACGAGCGACGCGAGCAGCACCGGGACACGTCCTCGAAGGTCAGAGATGCGACCGATGAGCGGCAGGATGCCGACATAGCCCAGCAGGAAGCCTGAGACGATCGGCGCGGCGCGCTGCAGCTCGGTGATGGGGAGCCCCGTCGAGCTCATCATGTCGGGCAGGGCGAGGACCACGACGTAGGTGTCAGCCGCGGCAAAGGCGATGGCGACGGCGGCGAGACTCAGCAGAACGCGCGATGCGGGTCGTATCGCGTCTCCGGAGGTCATGCGCGGGGGTCTTACGGGGCCTTGATCGTGACCGGCGAGCTGGAGGTGGTGAGCGTGACCCGGTAGGTGACGTTGCCGCCGCCAGGATAGAACGCGCCCACCAGCGTGACGTCGCGAAGCACGTCGTCAGCGTCGAGCCGGTAGGTGACCTTGAAGCTCTTGTCCGTGGCGGCCGAAGGGATGATGTCGCGAACGATGCTGCCGGGCAACGTCCCCTTGATGGTGGTCAGGACGTCAGACCCGTCGCGCGACTTGCCGCCGTCGGTGAGCTTGGTGGTCTTGACCAATATCTGGGTGATGCCAGTGTCGGCCGCAAGCAGGGAGGCTGGATCGGGGGCCTTCAGCGACGCGGGATCGATCGTGAGGAAGGTGGGAGCAAACCCAGTCTTGGCGTAGACCTTGCCGCCGACGGCGATCACGTCGGCGTCGAGGCTGGTGCCGCCGGTGATGACGGTGACCTTGCCGTCGAAGGCGGGGGAGTGGTTGCCCTTGCCCTTGGCGGAGAGGAGGCCGGTGACGCCCGACGGGAGCTTGGCGGTCGACAGCGAGATCGTGATCGTCTCGGCGGCGTCGAGCGTCTTCTTCGCGGTGGCCAGTCGGGCGGCCAGCGTGCCGTCGTCGATTTTTGCGTCTGAGGAGCCGGAGCATCCGCTGAGGACCAGGGCCGCCGCGGCCAGGACAGGGAGCAGAAGTCGGGTGCGCACCATCTCAGTCTTGCATGTCGGTGTGCGCGGTGGCGTCGGTCGCGACAGGTTGCGGCAAGCCTCCGGGAGGGCCTGACACGGCCAGGATCGGTTGAGCGGCGGGCACCCCCGAGCCGTCGCGGCGATCGGTCGGAGCGGGAAGCTCGACGGGAGAACCGCTCGTGGCGCACGCCATGGGGATGCCGTCGCCGACCCAGGCGAGAAGCAGGCCGTCCTCACCCCTGAGAAGGCGTTGACACCGCACGCCCCCGGTGGCCCTGCCCTTGGCGGGGTAGATCGCGAGCGGGCTGACCTTGACCGCGCCGTTCTGCGTGCCGGGCAGCGCGGAGCCGGAACCTGCGACGGTCACGACGTGCGCAGATGACATGTCAGTCACAGCGCCGAATGACACCGCACGCTCGCCGGTCGACAGCTTGACGCCGGCGACGCCACCTCCGGCGCGGCCCTGCGGACGCACGAGCGACGCCGAGAAGTGCAGCAGCTGCGCATCTGAGGTGACGAAGACAAGATCTTCGTCACCGGTCGCGAGCTCGACCGCTCCGACCAGCACGTCGCCGTCGGCGAGGGTGATGACATCCCACGAGTCGCGGGACAGCACCTCAGGCCTGACCCGCTTGACGATGCCGTCGCGCGTGCCCAGGGCGAACCCCGGACCGTCGTCCCTGAGCCCGACGAGCGCCAGGGCGGTGCCTTCCAGCCCGGGGATCTCCGGGAGCGGGACGCCCCCCTGCAGGTTGGGTGACTGAACCGTGGGGGGCAGAGCCGGCAGGTCGAGGACCGAAATGCGCTGGATGCGACCATCGGCCATGACGACGCCGATGTCGCCACGTGCCGTCGCGCGCGCGGCAGACACGATGGTGTCGTGCTTGACCCGACGGTCGACTGCGCCGAGCGGCGAGTCGTCCGACGTGCGTGCGAGCAGCCCGGTCGCGGACAGCAGGGCCCAGCAGGGGTCGTCACTGACTTCGAGCGGGGAAGCTGAGGTGGCCTTCTGGCCCGACGACTCGAGCAGGACCGTGCGGCGCGGGGTGCCGAACTTCTGTGCCATCTCGTTGAGCTCGTCGCCGACGACCCTGCGGAGCGACTGATCGTCGGCAAGGATCGCGTCGAGCTGCTCGATGGCGCGCCGTAGCTCGTCGGCCTCACGCTCGATGTCGAGGCTCGAGAGCCGGGTGAGGCTGCCGAGGGTGCGTCCGAGGATGTAGTCGGCCTGTGCCTCGCTCAGATCGAACACCGACCGCAGACGCTCCTTGGCGTCCGCCGGGTTGTCGCTGCCGCGAATGAGCTGGATGACCTCATCGATGTCGACCAACGCGAGCAGCAGGCCCTCCAAGAGGTGCAGGCGGGCGGCAGCCTTGTTGCGGCGGAACTGGGTGCGCCGCCGCACGACCTGCAGCCGGTGCTCCAGATAGACCTCGAGCATCTCCTTGAGCCCCAGGGTGCGGGGCTGGCCGTCGACCAGGGCAACGGCGTTGGTGCCGAACGAGCTCTCCATCGGGGTGCTCTTGTAGAGCTGCTCGAGGATCGTCTCGGGGATGAAGCCGTTCTTGATCTCGATGACGAGCTGCAAGCCCTTGTGACGGTCAGTGAGGTTCTTGATGTCGGAGATGCCCTGCAGCTTCTTGGCCAGCACGAGCTTCTTGATGGCCTCGATGACCTTCTCGGGGCCGACGTTGTAGGGCAGCTCGGTGACCACGATGCCCTTCTTGCGGGCGGTGACGTTCTCGATCCGCGCCGTCGCGCGCATGCGGAACGAGCCGTTGCCCGTGTCGTAGGCGTCTCGGATGCCGTCGAGCCCGACGATCTTGCCGCCGGTGGGCAGGTCGGGTCCGGGAATGAAGCGCATGAGGTCGTCGAGGTCGGCCTGGGGAGTCGTGATGAGGTGGCGCAGCGCCTGCACCACCTCGATGAGGTTGTGTGGCGCGATGTTGGTGGCCATGCCGACCGCGATGCCGCTCGCGCCGTTGACGAGCAGGTTGGGCAGGGCGGCGGGCAGCACCGCCGGCTCGGTCTCGCGACCGTCGTAGTTGGCCTTGAAGTCGACGGTGTCCTCGTTGATCGAGGCTGTCATGGCTTCGGCCGCGCCGTGCATACGAACCTCGGTGTAACGCATCGCCGCAGGTGGATCGTCCTGCGAGCCGAAGTTGCCATGCCCGTCGGCGAGTGGGAGCCTCAGCGACCAGGGCTGGATGAGTCGCACGAGGGCGTCGTAGATCGAGCTGTCGCCGTGGGGGTGCAACCGGCCCATGACCTCTCCGACGACGCGGGCGCTCTTGACGTGGCCCCGGTCGGGCCGGAGGTTGAGGTCGTCCATCGTGTAGAGGATGCGCCGCTGCACCGGCTTGAGTCCGTCGCGTGCATCGGGGAGCGCGCGCGCGTAGATGACCGAGTAGGCGTACTCCAGGAAGCTCGATCGCATCTCGTCGCCCACGTCGGTGTCGACGATGTGCTCCTCGAAGTCCTCCTCAGGAACCTGCTTGCTGCTGCGGGCCATGCATCCTCACCTGGTCGACGGTCGTGAACGATCCATTTTCGCCGTTCCCCGGCGCGGACTCTCATCGCCACGCCGGGATGACACCCGATAGGTTGGTGGTGTGACAAGCGAGGTGCATCCAGTCGAGCACTGGGAGGCCGATGTCCTCCTGAAGGACGGTCGTGTCGCCCAGCTGAGGCCGATCCTCGAGGCTGACGCCGAACGGTTCGTCGAGTTCTACTCCAGAGTCTCCGAGCAGTCCAAGTACTTTCGGTTCTTCGCGCCCTACCCGACCCTCTCTCAGAAGGATGTCGCTCGCTTCACGACGGTCGACCACGACCGCCGTGTCGCCTTCGTCGTCACGGTTCACTCCACGATCATCGGGGTTGCTCGCTACGACGCGATCGACGACGACGAGGCCGAGGTCGCCTTCCTGGTCGAGGACGCCCACCAGGGTCGCGGTGTGGGTCAGCTCCTGCTCGAGCACCTCGCTCAGGCCGGGCGCGAGCGGAGCATCCGACGCTTCGTCGCTGACGTCCTGCCCTCGAACTCCCGCATGCAGCAGATCTTCCGCGAGATGGGCTACATCGTCGAGGGCACGATCGACGGCGGCGTGCAGCGGCTGACGTTCGCGCTCGACCCCACCGACACCGCCATCGGCGTCATGCGCGCTCGCGAGCAACGCGCGGAGGCCGCCTCGATCGAGCGCATCTTCCGGGCCCGGAGCATCGCCGTCATCGGAGCCAGCCGGCGGCAGAACTCGATCGGCCAGGCCATGGTGCGCAACCTCGTGCTCGGCGACTTCAGCGGCAGCGTCTATGCCGTCAACTCCCAAGCCGAGGCGGTCTCCGGGCTCCCCGCGTTCAGGTCGGTGCAGGACATCCCGGGCGAGGTCGACGTCGCCATCGTCGCCGTGCCCGCGGAGGCGGTCAACGACGTCGTGCTCGACTGTGCCGCCAAAGGCGTGCACGGCCTCGTGGTCATCTCGGCGGGCTTCGCCGAGGAGGGCCCCGAGGGGCGTGAGCGTCAGCGTGCGCTGCTGGGCCTCAGCCGCAGCTACGGGCTGCGGCTCGTCGGTCCCAACTGCCTCGGCATCATCAACACCGCCCCCGACCTGCAGCTCAACGCCTCGCTGTCCCCGACAATGCCCCCTCAGGGACGTGTCGGGTTCTTCTGCCAGTCCGGCGCACTGGGAACCGCGATCCTCGAGTCGGTGTCGCGTCGAGGGCTCGGCCTCTCCACCTTCGTGTCGGCCGGCAACCGCGCCGACGTCTCCGGCAACGACCTGCTGCAGTACTGGCAGGAGGACGACGCGACCGAGGTGATCCTGCTCTACCTCGAGTCGATCGGTAACCCCCGCAAGTTCTCCCGCATCGCCCGTCGTGTGTCGCGCACCAAGCCCATCGTGGCGGTCAAGTCGGGCCGATCGACCCAGGGCGTGCCCGTGGGACACACGGTCAAGCGCACCTCGGCGCCGCAGTCTGCCGTCGATGCGATGTTCCGGCAGGCCGGCGTCATCCAGGTCGACACCCTCGATGAGATGTTCGACGTCGCCCAGCTGCTGGCCCACCAGCCGTTGCCGCGCGGCAACCGCATCTCGATCGTCGGCAACTCCGACGCCGTCGCTCTCATCGTCGCCGATGCCGCTGATGCCGCCGGTCTGCGCGTGCGCGACCCCGTCTCCCTGGGAGCCGACGCCAACGCCGACGACTTCGAGGCCGCGATCGAGACGGCGATCGCGAGCCCCGAGACAGATGCGCTCGTCGCGGTCTACATCCCGCCACTCAACACGAGCGGAGAAGACGTCGCCAACGTCCTGGCCGCTGTGGGCGAGCAGTCCGACAAGCCCATCGTGTCGACCTTTCTGGGCACCGAAGGCGTCCCGGTCCTGCTGCGTGTCCCCGACCTGCTGGGTGGGTCGGCGGGTCGGGGCTCCGTGCCGTCCTACGCCGCGCCAGAGGCCGCGGTCCGTGCGCTGGCCCGCGTCGTCAACTACGCCGAGTGGGCCGCCCGCGACCATGGCGAGTTCCACCTCGCGCTCGATCACCGCACCGGCGACGCACGCGCCCTCGTCCGACAGGTGCTTGCCGCAGCACCGCGGGGCGCGATCCTGTCGACCGAACAGGTCCACGCGCTGCTCGCCTGCTACGGCATCGACCTCTGGACCTGGATCAACGTTCACACCAAGGAGGAAGCAGTCGCCGCGGGCGAGAAGCTCGGCTGGGACGCGATCCTCAAGGCGGGCAGCGAGCACCTGCGTACTCGACCCGACCTTGCGCACATCTGGCGCGGCATCCGCGACGCCGACGACATGAGCGAGGCCTGGGACGACCTGACGACCTGGACCGGCATGCGCAAGGACACCCGGTTCTTCGTCCAGAAGGCCGCTCCCGACGGCATCCAGGTGTCGTTCAGCGTCACCGAGGACCCACTCTTCGGCCCCCTCGTCTCGTTCGGTCTGGCCGGCGCTCCGAGCGAGCTGCTGGGCGACCGCTCGTACGGCATCCCACCGCTCACCGACCTCGACGCGGAAGCCATGATCCGCAACCTCAAGTCGGCCCCGTTGTTGTACGGCTACCGGGGTTCGGAGCCTGTCGAGGTCGATGTCCTGCAGGACATCATCGTCCGGCTCGCCGCCATGAAGGACGACCTTCCTGAGATCGCCGAGCTGGACCTCGAGCCGGTGTCGGTCAACTCCGACGGCTGCACGGCGCTGAGCGCGAGGGCGAAGGTCATCCCTTCTGCCGACAGGCGTGGCGAGTGGTACGTCCGACGACTCAGCCAACCGGCATCGGCGGGGGATACGCTGACGTGATGACCACTGACCACACGGACGAGATGTTCGACGAGGTCTCCCGGAGTGGCTACTACCCCGAGATCGTCGCTGAGGGCCTCCGCGACGCACTCGCGGGCGAGGGCGTCGCAGCGTACGTCCTGCACCACGAGCCGACCTTCGACCACGACGAGATCCGCCGCCACATGACCGTCCTCGCGCTCACGCCGAGCCGCCTCGTGCTGGTGCACACCGACGAGCACCCCGGCGACGACCTGCTGCCCGCCCCCTACACGTCGACGACGTCCGAGGCGGTCTCGGTGTCGCAGGTGCGTTCCGTCGTCGTGACCCGCATGGTCACCTCCAAGTCCAAGCAGCTGGAGGAAGCAGTGCTGACTGTCAGCTGGGGTGCGGTGTCGCGGGTCGAGCTGGAGCCGGCCCGCTGCAACGATCCGGAGTGCGATGCCGACCATGGCTACACCGGCAGCGTGACAGGCGACGACTTCTCGTTGCGGCTCAGCGCAGCGGCCGACGGCGGCTCCGCGGTGGTCAGGCTCCTGGCATTCGCACGCACGCTCTCGGCGGCCACGTCACACGTGGTCGTCGCCGGCCAAGCCGGATGAGGGCGCCCGGACCCGGCGGCCGGCAGACGATCGACCAGATCATGCCGTCCGTCGCAGCCGCGATGGGCGTCCCCGGCTTCGACAACGCGCTGGCTCTTCCCCACGCTCCGCGCTACGTCGTGTTCCTCGTCGACGGGCTCGGTCTCGAGCTGCTGCGTCAGCACGCCGACGTTGCGCCGTTCCTGTCGTCGCTCAACAACATCGAGGACGTCGTGTGCGGAGTGCCGTCGACGACGGTCACGAGTCTGACGTCCCTCGGCACCGGTCTGGGCGCGGGCGCGCACGGCATGGTCGGCTACACGTCTCGGGTTCCTGGAAGTGGTCGACGGCTCAACTCCCTCAAGTGGGACCAGCCGGTTGATCCCCTGATCTGGCAGCCTCATCCGACAGTTCTGTACCGGCTGCAGGAGGCCGGCGTGGCGGCATCGTCGGTCAACGATGCGAAGTTCGAGGGCACCGGCCTGACGGTGTGCAGCCAGCGCGGGGTCCCGTTCCACGGCGTCAACTCGGTCTGGGAGAGGCTCGACGTGATCATCGACGTCATCGAGTCCGCGCCGAGATCGGTGACGTACGCCTACGAGTCGAGGCTCGACCACGTCGGCCACGGCAAGGGCTGCACGTCCGAGGAGTGGCGCACCATGCTCGGTACGATCGACACCGAACTGGCGCAGCTGCGCGAGGAGCTGCCACGCGACACAGTGCTGGTCGTGACGGCCGACCACGGCATGATCGACCTGCCGATGGACAATCGATTCGACGTCGACTCCGAGCCGATGCTCCTCGGTGACGTCGAGCTGCTCGCCGGTGAAGCACGCTTCCGACACCTCTACACGCGGCCCGGAGCAGAGGCCGATGTCGCCTCGCGCTGGAGCGAGCACCTCGGTGACCGCGCTGTCGTGCGCACCCAGGAAGGCCTTGAGGACTGGTTCGGGCCCATCGCGCCCGAGGTGAGCCCGCGCATCGGCGACGTCGTGGTCGCCAGCCTGGGGCTTTTTGCCGTGTTCTCCTCGCGTGAGTTTTCGATCGAGCTCAAGATGAGAGGTTTTCACGGCTCGGTCACGGAGGCTGAGCTGCGCATCCCGGTCCTCGTCGCCGTATGACTCCGTGGTTCCGAGCGCCCGAATGCTAGGCTCGCGGCCCTAACAGAAGGAGAGTCTCGTGGGAGTCAATCTGACCAAGGGCGGCAACGTCTCGCTCACCAAGCAGGCCGGTTCGGCTGGCCTGGCCGCCGTGACGGTCGGCCTCGGCTGGGACATCCGCTCGACGACGGGTGCCGACTTCGATCTCGACGCCTCCGCCATCGGGGTCAACACCGACGGCAAAGCTCTCAGCGACCAGCACTTCGTCTTCTACGGCAACCTGACGAGCCCCGAGGGTGCCATCGAGCACACCGGTGACAACCTGACCGGCGAGGGCGACGGCGACGACGAGAAGATCAAGGTCGACCTCCACACCATGCCCGCCGAGATCGACCGGGTCGTCTTCCCGGTCTCCATCTACGACGCAGACACGCGCTCACAGTCGTTCGGCCAGGTGCGCAACGCCTTCATCCGGGTCATCAACCAGGCCAACGGCGACGAGCTCGCCCGGTACGACCTGACCGAGGACGCATCGACGGAGACCGCGATGGTGTTCGGGGAGCTCTACCGCAGCGGCGCCGAATGGAAGTTCCGCGCGGTGGGACAGGGCTACGCCTCCGGCCTGGCCGGTATCGCCAAGGACTACGGGGTCAACGTCGGCTGAGAACGCCTGACGGGCGCGTCTTGTGTAGCGTTCACAGGGAAGGCCGGGGATCCAGCCCGGCCCCGACGGACCAGCACACGGAGGAACACCCATGTCGGTATCTCTCGCCAAGGGCGGCAACGTCAGCCTGACGAAGATCGCACCCAGCCTGATCGCTGTGTCAGTCGGTCTCGGCTGGGACATCCGCTCGACCACCGGGGCCGACTTCGACCTCGACGCCAGCGCCCTGCTCTGCGGTGCCGATGGCAAAGTCATCGACGACTCGCACTTCGTCTTCTTCAACAATCTCGTGTCGCCCGACGGCGCGGTCGAGCACACCGGCGACAACCTCACGGGCGAGGGTGAGGGCGACGACGAGCTGGTGCACGTTGACCTGGCCACGTTGTCCAGCGCTGTCGAGAAGCTGGTGTTCGCGGTCTCCATCTACGAGGCCGCGAGTCGTCAGCAGTCCTTCGGCCAGGTCATCAACGCCTTCATCCGCGTCGTCGACCGGTCGAACGGGCAAGAGCTTGCCCGGTACGATCTGACCGAGGACGCTTCGACGGAGACCGCCATGGTCTTTGGAGAGCTCTACCGCCACGGCACGGAATGGAAGTTCCGTGCCATCGGGCAGGGCTACGCATCCGGACTCGCCGGCATCGCGAAGGACTACGGCGTCAACGTCGGCTGAGTCCTCCCACCCGAACCACCACCCACCGACAATCGACAGGGCACACGTGATTCTCAAGACCTTCGGATGGTCGTTTGCGCTCACCGCGGTGGCGCTCATCGGTGCATTCATCCTCGGTGGACCCAAGGCCTTCGCCCTGGTGGCGATCCTGTGTGTCCTCGAGATCTCGCTTTCGTTCGACAACGCAGTCGTCAACGCCCGCGTCCTCGAGAAGATGAATCCCTACTGGCAGCGGCTCTTCCTGACGGTCGGCATCGTGATCGCCGTGTTCGGGATGCGGCTGCTATTCCCGCTGCTCATCGTCGGCGTCACGGCCAGCCTCGGCCCGATCGAAGCCGTCAAGCTGGCCCTCGAGGGTGGATCGATCGACACACCGGGCACCTACGCGTACCTGCTCCACGAGGCTCACCCGAGCATCGCGGCCTTCGGTGGCATGTTGCTGGGCATGCTGTTCCTCGACTTCATCTTTGAGGA
>NZ_JACMOM010000076.1 GCF_014378035.1 Aeromicrobium sp.
CCGTCGGACGTGCTGGGGTGGCCATCAGCCACGACGACCCCGCCTGCGAGCCGGTTGTAGCCTCGTCGAGCGAGGAGGCTTCCCGTATAGGACGCGGCAGTTTCGACCTGGTCGGGAGTCCATTCCGGCAAAGCCATCTGATTGACGACCGGAGCAGTGACGTGTCGGTCCACGAATCTACGTGCCCACCAATCTGCGATAGGCGTGTTCAGGAACCCAAGCAGCGCAAGTACGGCGTTTTCCTCAGTGCCTGGCTCGACCGCAACCGCATGCACGTATCCCTTGTTGTGGACGATCCCTGCTTCTGGCAGTGCGGCGGCGATCAACGTCCGTGAGTCATCGCTGCGACTTGGGTGCCGGACGATGATGAGTGGGTGGCCGGGACCTAGCACTGGGCCAGGACCGAAGCCGACGAGGCCCTTGTTCTTGTCAGTGACCTTGGACAGGTCACCCAGCCACTGCTTGAACTTCTCGCCGTAGTTCAAGGTGAACTGCTGTACGTGTGACGTCATTAGCACTTGCCATCCGCTACCGGTATCGGCGTGGGCCGCAAGTGTTCTGTCCGGACCTGTGCCGCGAAAGTCCCAACGTGCGTCGTGGTGCCCCGTGATCCAGCCGCCGCCGCTCGCCAGTCGCTCGTTGTCGCGCATGGCATCGAACACGTCGCGGTCTGCTGCGCTCGCGAACCACGGCAGCACTGCCGTTGGCTGAGTCCCGTGGAGTGGTGTAACTCCGGCTCTTGATCGTGACCGGTTTCGTGTCGGTCACGGACGTTGAAGGGCCATCGCGTGAGGCTCTGTGAGAACCCGCCAAGGAACCCACAGACAAGGACACACGCGATGGCCCTGGACCAGCATGCCCTGCTCGAGCTGAACGAGATCATGCAAAGCGCCGACGAGAACTCGTTGATGCGTCGACTGCTCGGGGTGATCCTGCAAGCCCTGGTCGATGCCGAGGCCACAGCCTTCATCGGCGCGGGCCTGCACGAGCGCTCCGAGGACCGCACGACCCAGCGCAACGGGACCCGCGACAAGGTCGTCACGACCGCCGCTGGCGACCTCACGATCAAGATCCCCAAGACCCGGACGGGGTCGTTCTATCCGGCGCTGCTGTCCCCGCGCCGGCGGATCGACGTGGCGTTGCACGCCGTTGTCATGCAGGCCTACGTCGAGGGCGTCAGCACCCGCCGGGTCGATGACCTCGTCGTGGCGATGGGTGGAACCGGGATCAGCAAGAGCGAGGTGTCCCGGATCTGCGCGCAGCTCGATGTTGAGGTCGCACTGTGGCGCACCCGCAGCCTGGACCACATCGCGTTTCCGTACGTGTTCCTGGACGCGACGTACTGCAAGGTCCGCCTGGCCGGTCGGGTCGTGTCCCAAGCCGTCGTCATCGCCACCGGCGTAAGTGCCGACGGGAGACGGGAAGTGCTGGGCTGCGCGACCGGCGACAGCGAGACCGAAGCGTTCTGGACCGAGTTCCTGCGCGAGCTCCGGGAGCGCGGGCTGGGCGGCGTGCAGCTCGTGATGAGCGACGCCCACCGCGGCCTGACCAACGCCATCAGTGCCGTCTTCCAAGGCAGTAGCTGGCAGCGCTGCCGGGTCCACTTCATGCGCAACGTCCTGGCCAAGGTCAGCAAGGGCCACAGCGAGATGGTCGCCGCGACGATCCGCACGATCTTCGCCCAACCTGGCCAGGCCGAGGTCCGCGCGCAGGTCGATCTCGTCGCCAAGATGCTCACCGGACAGTTCCCGGCCGTCGCGCAGATGCTCACCGACGCCAAGGCCGACCTGACCGCGTTCGCGGACTTCCCCCACCCCCATTGGCGGAAAATTTGGAGCACAAATCCCCTCGAGCGGCTCAACCGAGAGGTCAAACGCCGGACCGACGTCGTCGGGATCTTTCCCAACCCCGCCGCGCTCCTGCGCCTGTCAGCCTGCGTCCTCATCGAGGCCCACGACGAGTGGCAAGACAGCGACCGCCGCTACCTCAGCGAGGAATCCATGGCCCTGCTCAACCCACCCACCCCAACCGTTCTGCAGCCCAAAACGAACACGCCCCGGACAGCGCCGAACAAGGAGATCGCCGCTACGGCATAGTTGACCTCAATCGCAGAGCAACACGCGAGGAGTTACACCACTCCACGGGACGCGACCCGTGTCGTTCGTCGCCGCACTCCGCATCTCACGCAGGTCCATCGCCCAACAGGGAGCTTTCCCCCATGACGAGACCGACACAACCGGACGGCTCTGGCGCCACGCCATCGGCGAACTCATCGGCCGGCTCCTGCCACGCCGCCGACCCCGGGCCAACCCCCGCGTCGCGAAACGCAAATACACCAAGTGGCACGTCAAGCGCGCACACCACCGCGGCTGGCCCCAACCCGACCGGCCGTCAGAAGCAGCCGTGATCATCTAATTGAACGGTATTGGGGCTAAGTGGGGCTATGCGCGAGCTGGGATACCTCTCACGGTTACGCCGGCCAAGACGTCCCGCGTGACGACACAACCAGCAGCCAGCACAGCGCCAGCCCCGATCTTTATCCCTTCTAGGACGACCGCCCCGGCTCCTACAAGCACGCCGCGGCCAAGCTGAACATCGCCGGAGACAAGTGCACCAGGCATTAGGGAACAGTAATCGCCGATTACGGTGTCGTGTCCGATTCCGACCAGGTGGCTAACGTAAACGTGCCGCCCGAGCGTAACGGACGGCGAGATGGATACACCGCTCAGCAGCACACCGCCATCACCCATGGTGAAACCGGTCCCCACGGTGGCGCGAGGGTGAACGAGCGACATGGCACGGTGCGGCAAACCCCCTAACCTCTCTGCAACGACACGGCGCGTCGTCGGGTAGCCAACCGCCACGACGTAATGCCAGGTTGGTGGCCGCTCGGCAAGGGTTGCGATATCGCCGAGCAACTGAACACCACGGCCTGCGAACCGCTTCATTTCCGGTTTCTCGTCAGCTAAAAGCCCGGGGACGTGAAGGTCCATTCCTTCACGGCGGAGATCCTCCACCAACCCCAAGACATCGCTGGCATGACCCCCTGCCCCAACAAGCACTACATCGCATCTCATTCGCTGATAGTAGGGTGCAGGGGGACTACCCGGATCCGCGAGCACGCCCTCAAGCTCGGCATGACGCACCTGACCGAGACCACCAGCGAGCTCGTCGCCCGCGCCGAAGCCGACCAGATGGGTTACCTGGACTTCGTCGACCCGCTCCTGGGCGAAGAACTCGGGATCGACTCGCGCGTGACCGTCACGACCCGGAACCCCTCCAAGCCGAACAACAGCGTCGTAGCGTCCCTCATACTCGTGGCTCCCAGGTGCGGATGATTCGACA
>NZ_JACMOM010000077.1 GCF_014378035.1 Aeromicrobium sp.
CGTCGTCGTAGGTGAGGCCGAGAGGCGCGAACTTGTCGGGAATGCCGGTCTGCTCCATGCCCATCATCGTACGCCGTCAATACACGGCTCCCACCGTCGATACGGGCCTCCCTGAGAGGCTGCCAAGAACGCAACACGCGGTATGTAACACCAGTACGATGGGTGCCATGGACCGGAAACCAGGCCGCCCCCGGGCCCTCACCGTCGATGCGATTGCGCAGGCTGCACTCGACGACGGAATCGATACATTCAGCATGCCTTCGGTCGCCCGGCGTCTGGGCGTCGCCCACTCCGGGCTCTACCGCTACGTGACCGATCGCGACGACCTGCTGGTCCAGGCGATCGACCGCGCCGTAGTCGCCGCACAGTGGCCCCCGGCCGACCTGGAGTGGACCGAGCTGCTGCGCGCCATCGGCGCCACGGTCTGGCAGATGTGCGAGACCTACCCCGGGTTCGACCGGGCCTCCTTGACGGTGCCGCGGTCTCCCCGCGCCGTCGAGCACTGGGTCGAGCAGTACGTCGAGTCGATCCACCAGCAGGGCTTCCTGATCGAGGACGCGGCTGTCGCCATCGATTTCGTCTTCACGCTCGCGTTGACCGCCTCCGCCGAGATGCAGCGCCTGCACCGCATCGAGACGCAGCAAGCCGACGGGGTCAAGCTCAAGGTGCTCAAGGCCTACGACACCGAAGAGGTCTGGCGCGGCAAAGGTTGGTACGACCGCAAGCTCGACATCGTGCTCGCCGGCCTCGCCCAGCGGCAGCTCGACAACCCGCCGACCTCCGCCTGACCGTTCGCCGACCGCCCTACCTCTGCTTCTCCAGCCCGTCCGCGATCTCGTTCATGATCTTGGCGTAGGCATCGAAGCTCGGCGGCGCCACCGACTGCCACGGGACGTACGCTGCCTCCTTGCCGGCGGGAACGGTCTTCCACGTCGGCTGGGCATCGAAGATCTTCAGCCCGGCCTCGCCCACCCGCGCGTCGTACAAGGCGATGTCACCGCGGTACTTGTCGGCCTTCTCCCAGCTCAAGGTCTCGAAGTAGTCGGCTGCCTTGACCCCCTTCGGCTGCACGATCGGCAGCTTGAGCTCGTTGACGTAGTAGGAGAGGTCGGGGCTCTTGGACGGATCGGACACGTAGAGGACGTCGGTGGCCGGGGAGACGGCCACGATGTTCGTGCCGCTCGCCCTGAGCTCGGCACCAACCGCCTTCAGCCGGTCGCTCGCGCGGTCGAAATCAGCACGGGAGGCGGCGACTTCCTTGGCGCCGAGGTCGGCACCGAGGCGTTTGGCGAGGTTCTTCACGGAGTCGAGCGTCTCGATCAGCGTCTTGCCCTCGAAGTCGACGACAGCGGTGGGCACGAGCTTCTCCAGCTTGGTCTGGGTTGCCGGGTTGACGTACCAGAGCTGGTCGGGGACGTACATGTACGTCGCCACCACATCCGGCCGCAGCGAGGCCAGCTTTTCGAGATCGAGGCTGCCGTACTCGCCGGCAGCCGTGACGTCCGCCACCGAGCCCGGGTCGATCCCCTCGGCCTGGCGGTCGACCCCGCCGCCGGCCGCCTTGAGCGGCCCGAACACGCCGACGATACCGGGGACCCCGAGGTCAGTCAGCGCTGCGGCCATGGACGACTGGGCAACGATGCGGGTGGGCGCCGCCTCGAGTGAGATCACGGTGCCGCGCCCGTCGGTGTAGGCCCACGATCCGGACGAAGCCTGGTCAGAGGAGCTTCCGCAGGCGGCGGTGACGGCGAAGAGGAGGCCCAGCGCCGGGGCTGCCGCGAGTGTGCGAGATCGATTCATAAGGGCAGCCTAACCTAATACAAGCGAGCTCCGAGCACCCCCGTCGAACGCGAACTCGGCCCGGCGCCGGGCGACATCGAGCTTCCCCAGGCGAACCTCGATCCGCGAACCCTCTCGCAGCCCCTTGCCCGTGCAACGGCCGATTGCCGGCGGGTCGAGCAGCATGATCTCGCCACCGTCGCGGTCGGAGTGCAGGACCACGGCCTCGAATCGCTCGCCCTCGCGACCCTGCATCATCCACACCTCGACCTGGTCGACGCAGGTGCGATCAGCCTTCGAGGCAAGATGATCGGAGGTGCTCATGATCTCCGGGAGAGTCGGCAGGGCGTCGCGCACCCAGGCAGGGACCGCCGTCTTCTGGCAGATGGCGAGACACACCTCGGTGCCGAACCGATCGGCAAGTCGCCGCAGCGGCGCCGTCACGTGGGCGTACGGACCACCGATGCCGCCGTGCTCGGGGCGCGCCGGGAGCGAGTCGTCGAAGGCCTCGTAACCCGCTCCGCGCAGGAGCCTGGTCGCCTCGGTCATCAGTGCCAGCGCCTTGGGCTCGTCAGGGTCGAGGTCGGCGAGCACGCGCGCCGGCGTGGCGCCGGAGGGAACAGGCACACCGAGCGCCGCCGCGGTGCGAAGGAAGCCAGCCATGGCTCGCGGCTCCGGCGTCGGTAGCGTGCGCAGGAGACCCACCCCAGCAGCCAGCATGAGCTGGGCCGCGGCCATGCCGGTCAGCAACGAGATCTCCGCGTTCCAGGCGTCGACAGGCATGCGGACGCGCATGTGCAGGCGCCAGTCGTCTCCCTCGCGGAGGATCTCCTGCTCGGGGAGCGCCAGCTCGATGGCGCCGAGGCCCACTCGGAAACGTTGACGGGCCCCACCGAGATCGGCCAACGCCTCGATCGACGGGTGGGGGTCGTGGTGGTCGAATGACGCCTGGGCACCGTGATAGTCGAGCTGGGCCACCGACTTGACCGTCGCGCGACGCACCGAGGCACTCTTCTGGTGACCGGATTCATCGACGTCGATCGTCCACAGCGCCGCCCCGCGCACCTGATCGGGCAACAGACTCAGCGACCCCTCGGACAGCACCGGCGGGTGCAGCGGGACGCGCCCGTCCGGCAGGTAGAGCGTCTGACCACGCTGGCGAGCCTCGGTGTCGACGGCGCCCCCGGACGTGATGGCTGAGCCGAGATCGGCAATCGCGTAGTGGACCCGGAAGCCCTTCCCGACCCGCTCGAGGAACATCGCCTGGTCAAGGTCCATCGAGCCCGGAGGATCGATCGTGACAAACGGGATGTCGGTGGCGTCGTCAACAGCGGACGGCGGAAGCGACGCGATCTCGGCTGCCTCGGCAAGCACGTCCGGCGAGAAGCTGTCGGTCTCGGCGGAGGGCGGGAGCCCCAGCTCGGAACGGACGGACTCGAAGTCGTGTGTGCTCACGAGCAGAACGTACCGCCCGCGCACCAAGGGCGCGCTGTGGCACGGCACTGCCTTGACGACACGGCCGACACGACGAAGCCCGCCCCCTCGATGAGGGAGCGGGCTTCGCGTCAGGCGGGACTGCAGGTCAGTGGTTGTGGCCTGCGTGCGCGTCCTGGGCCGCTTCGGCCGGCTTCTCGACGATCAGCGTCTCAGTGGTGAGCAGCATCGCCGTGATCGACGCGGCGTTGGCGAGCGCGGAACGCGTCACCTTGACCGGGTCGAGGACACCCTGGGCGACCAGGTCGCCGTACTCGCCGGTCGCGGCGTTGTAGCCCTGACCGGTCTCGCGAACCTTGTTGACGACGACCTCGCCGGAGACGCCGCCGTTGCGGGCGATCCACTCGAGCGGGGCGTCGGCGCCGACGCGGACGATGCGGACACCGATCGCCTCGTCACCGGTGAGGCCAAGGTTGTCCTCGAGGATCGACACGGCGTGGACGAGGGCGGAGCCGCCGCCGGCGACAATGCCCTCCTCGATGGCCGCGCGGGTCGCCGAGACGGCGTCCTCGATACGGTGCTTCTTCTCCTTGAGCTCGACCTCGGTGGCCGCGCCGACCTTGATGACGCAGACGCCGCCGGCGAGCTTCGCCAGACGCTCCTGGAGCTTCTCGCGATCCCAGTCGGAGTCCGTGTTCTCGATCTCGGCCTTGATCTGGCTGACACGACCGTCGACGTCGGCCTTGTCGCCGCCGCCCTCGATCAGCGTGGTGTCGTCCTTGGTGATGGTCACCCGGCGGGCGGTGCCGAGCACCTCGAGGCCGATCTGGTCGAGCTTGAGACCGACGTCCGGAGTGACGACCTGCGCGCCCGTCAGGGTCGCGATGTCCTGCAGCATCGCCTTGCGACGATCGCCGAAGGCAGGAGCCTTGACCGCGGCCGAGGTGAACGTGCCACGGATCTTGTTGACGACCAGCGTCGAGAGAGCCTCGCCGTCGACGTCCTCGGCAATGATGAACAGCGGCTTGCCCGCGGCGACGACCTTCTCCAGGATCGGCAGGAGGTCGCTGACCGAGGAGATCTTGCCCTGGTTGACGAGGATGTACGGATCGTCGAGGACAGTCTCCATACGCTCGGTGTCGGTGACCATGTAAGGCGAGAGGTAGCCCTTGTCGAACTGCATCCCCTCGGTGAACTCGAGCTCGGTGCCCATGGTGTTGGACTCCTCGACCGTGATGACGCCGTCCTTGCCGACCTTGTCGAAGGCCTCGGCGATGAGCTCGCCGATGTGGGAGTCACGCGAGGAGACGGTGGCGACGTCGGTCATGTCCTTGATGTCGTCGACATCGCGGGCCTGGGCGTGGAGCTGATCGACGACGGCGATGACGGCCGCCTCGATGCCCTTCTTCAGGCCGACCGGGTTGGCGCCGGCGGCGACAGCGCGAAGGCCCTCGTGGACCATGGCCTGGGCCAGGACGGTCGCGGTGGTGGTGCCGTCACCGGCGACGTCGTTGGTCTTGGTGGCGACCTCCTTGGCAAGCTGGGCGCCGAGGTTCTCGAACGGGTCGTCGAGCTCGATCTCGCGAGCGACGGTCACACCGTCGTTGGTGATCGTGGGGGCGCCCCACTTCTTGTCGAGCACGACGTAG
>NZ_JACMOM010000014.1 GCF_014378035.1 Aeromicrobium sp.
AACGAGGAGGCAGACGCGACCATTTACGTCACCGACGATCTCGTGCACAGTGACCTTGTTCGGAATGAGCGGGTCACGTCGCTTATGGATGATCGCGAGCGGCGCGCCCAGCTTGTCGCTCCAGATGTCGGCAACGCGCACGCGGCCCATATCGGGCGAGACGACAGTGAGTGTGGACGGGTCGAGGATCTTCTGGAAGTGCTCGAGCAGCACCGGCATCGCGAAGAGATGGTCGACGGGGCCGTCGAAGAAGCCCTGGATCTGAGCGGCGTGCAGGTCGACGCTCATGATGCGGTCAGCCCCGGCCGCCTTGTATAGGTCGGCGATCAGTCTGGCGCTGATCGGCTCACGACCACGGCCCTTCTTGTCCTGGCGGGCGTACGGGTAGAACGGAGAGACGACGGTGATGCGCTTTGCCGAGGCACGCTTGAGGGCGTCGACCATGATCAGCTGCTCCATGAGCCATTCGTTGATCGGGTCGGTGTGCGACTGGATCACGAACGCGTCACAGCCGCGAACACTCTCGTCGTAGCGAGCATAGATCTCACCGTTGGCGAAGGTACGAGCGTCGGTGTGCACGATGCTCGTCTCGAGTTCGGCGGCGATGTCGATGGCCAGCTGCGGGTGAGCCCGACCGCTGACAATCACGAGCCTTTTCTGTCCGGTGATCTTGATCTCGGACACGGTCCCCGCTCTCTGCCGGCACATCGTCGGCACTTCGTCTGGCTCAATCTTATCTGCGTGGGATCGACTGGCTTCCCTTCCGATTCGCGTTGATAACTCCTGCACATCGCAGCGCCTCACGCATCACCACCGCAATTGCAGGGCATCCCCCTGGCCGGCCGCGCGATCTGCAGGAGTTATCGACGCGCCCGGAGGCAGGCTCATGCCGGCAGGCCGCTGAACGGCCCCGGTCGCCGGGCGAGAACAGGGGGCGGGCGCTCTAGACCTCGGTATCTCCGGATGCCTCGGCCGCCGCTCGCGCAGCCGCCGTGCCCGCGCGGT
This sequence comes from Aeromicrobium sp., assembly GCF_014378035.1. Classification (GTDB taxonomy): domain Bacteria; phylum Actinomycetota; class Actinomycetes; order Propionibacteriales; family Nocardioidaceae; genus Aeromicrobium. Next base: position 1,006 of record NZ_JACMOM010000014.1, read on the forward strand.
TGGCCTCGGCCCAGCCGGCCATGTTGCGCTGGGGAGCCACACTGATGGCGAGCGAGCCGGGCGGAACGTCTTTGCGCACCACGGTCCCGGCGCCCGTGTATGCGCCGTCGCCGATACTGACGGGCGCCACGAACACGTTATGTGAGCCCGTGCGCACGTGGGATCCCACGATCGTTGCGCTCTTATTGACACCGTCGTAATTGGCCGTGATGGTGCCGGCGCCGATATTGGACTGCTCCCCCACCGTGGTGTCGCCGATATAGCTGAGGTGCGGAACCTTACTACCGGCGCCAATGGTCGAATTCTTGGTCTCGACGAAGGCGCCGATCTTCCCGTCGGTGCCGAGGTAGGTGCCGGGCCTCAGGAAGGCAAAGGGCCCCACAGTGGCATCGGCGCCGATCACAGCCAGCGTGGCATCCGTTCGCTTCACGATCGCGTTCTCGCCGATCTCACAATCGGTCAGCGTCGTGTCCGGCCCGACCCCCGCGCCGCGCTGGATCAGCGTTGCACCCTTGAGCTGGGTGCCCGGCAGCAGCTCGACATCCTCGGCCAGGGTCACATCGGCGTCGATCCACGTGGTCGCCGGATCCTGGACGGT
>NZ_JACMOM010000015.1 GCF_014378035.1 Aeromicrobium sp.
CCGAAGAGCTGGCAGGCTCGCACGCCGGCCTTCTCAAGCTGCAGGTCACCGGCCCGCTGACCCTGGCGGCGACGGTCGAACGTCCCCGCGGTGACAAGATGCTCGCCGACCACGGGGCGCGCCGCGAGATCAGTGAGTCGCTCGCCGAGGGTCTACGAACGCACATCAGCGACGCCCGTAGGCGTTTCCCGCACGCCGACCTCGTGGGGCAGGTCGACGAGCCCTCGATCGTCGCAGTGATGACCGGCGGCATCCCGTCGGCCAGCGGGTTCTCGCGACACCGCAGCGTCCACCCGCCGGAAGCCGATGAGCTGTTGAGCACGGTCGTCACCGCGATCACCGGCGCTGGGGCCAGGGCCGCGGTTCACTCATGTGCCCCGGACGTGCCCGTCGAGCTGCTCATCGGAGCCGGATTCACGTCGATCTCGTTCGACCTCTCCCTCGTGCGCCCGGACGACGTGTGGGCCGAGGCGTTCGAGAGAGGCGTCGACCTCTGGTTCGGTGTCGTACCGTCCACCGACACCCCGGGCGTCACCGACGCCGCCCTTGCCGGACGCATCGAGATGTTCTTCAGCCACTTCGGCTTCGACGAGGACGTCTACGCAGACCGCTTGGTCGTGACGCCGACGTGCGGCCTCGCTGGCGCGTCTCCGACCTGGGCCAGGCAGGCGCTCTCCATCGCGCAGAGTGTCGCCTCTCGGCGATAAAGTCGGGTCATGGCGAGCGACGACGAGCGGCGGCAGCAGCACAAGGAGCTGTCCGAGACCATCGAGGAGCATCGGCAGCGCTACCACCGTGACGACGCGCCGACGATCTCCGACGGACAGTACGACGCGCTGATCCGAGAGCTGCAGGACCTCGAGGAGCAGCTGCCCGAGCTCCGCACCCCCGACTCCCCGACGCAGCAGGTCGGCGGCATGGTCTCATCGACCTTCCAGCCCTACGAGCACCGCGAACGCCTCATGAGCCTCGACAACGCGTTCTCGGTCGACGAGCTCGAGAGCTGGCACGCGCGCATCGCGCGGGAGGGCGCAGCAGGTGCTGAGTTCCTCTGCGAGCTCAAGGTCGACGGTCTTGCCATCTCCTTGACGTACGAGGATGGCGTGCTCGTCCGTGGTGTCACGCGCGGCGACGGCCGCGTAGGCGAAGACGTCACGGCGAACGTCCGCACCATCGGCGTCATCCCGCACACGTTGAAGCCGTCCAAAGATCACCCTGTCCCGGCGTACATCGAGGTGAGGGGCGAGGTGTTCTTTCCCACCAAGGCGTTCGAGGAGTTCAACACGGCGTGGGCCGAGTCGGGCAAGACCCCGTTCTCCAACCCGCGCAATGCTGCCGCGGGCACGCTGCGCATGAAGGACTCGTCTGTCACCGCGAGCCGTCCGTTGTCGATGGTGTGCCACGGCATCGGCTACCGCGAGGGCTTCGACCCAGAACGCCAGAGCACCGCCTACGAGGCGCTCAAGGCATGGGGTCTGCCCACCAGCGACCGCGCCAAGGTGCTGCCCGACCTCACCGCTGTCGAGGAGTTCATCACCTACTACGGCGAGCACCGTCACGAGGTCATCCACGAGATCGACGGTGTGGTGGTGAAGGTCGACCAGGTCGGGCTCCAGCGCCGGCTCGGGTCCACGTCGCGCGCCCCACGATGGGCGATCGCGTGGAAGTACCCGCCCGAGGAGGTCAACACCAGGCTGCTCGACATCACCGTCAACGTCGGCCGCACGGGCCGGGTCACACCGTTCGGCATCATGGAGCCCATCCGGGTCGCGGGGTCGACGGTCGAGATGGCGACGTTGCACAACCAGCACGAGGTCAAGCGCAAGGGTGTGCTCATCGGCGACATGGTGGTGCTGCGCAAGGCCGGCGACGTCATCCCTGAGATCGTGGGCCCGGTGGTCGCGCTGCGCGACGGCACCGAACGCGAGTTCGTGATGCCCACCGAGTGCCCGTCGTGCGGCACGCTCCTCGCCCCCACCAAGGAGGGCGACGCCGACATCCGGTGCCCCAACACCCGGTCGTGCCCGTCGCAGCTGCGCGAACGACTGACGCACGTGGGTGGCCGCGGCGCCTTCGACATCGAGGTGTTCGGGTGGGAGGGCGCCACGGCACTGCTCGACGCCGGGGTGCTCGTCGACGAGGGCGGCCTGTTCGCGGTGTCGGCCGACGACCTGCTGGGCGTCCCGCTGTTCACCCGTGCAGCCAAGAAGGCTGAGCTGGCCGACGGTGCTGGCCCGCGTGTTCTCAGCGCCAACGGCAAGGCTCTGATCGACAACCTGCAGAAGGCCAAGGACCAGCCGCTCTGGCGCGTGCTGGTCGCACTGTCGATCCGGCACGTCGGCCCCACAGCGGCACGAGCACTGGCCACGCACTTCCTGACGATGCAGGCCATCCGCGAGGCCACCGTCGAACAGCTCTCGGCAGTCGACGGGGTCGGGTCGACCATCGCCGACGCCCTGATCGAGTGGTTCACGGTCGACTGGCACCGCGGCATCGTCGACCAGTGGGCCACCGCAGGCGTGCGCATGCAGGACGAGCGCGACGAGTCCGTCGTCCGCACGCTCGAGGGCCTCACGATCGTCGTCACTGGTTCTCTCGAGCGCTTCACCCGCGACTCCGTCAAGGAGGCGATCATCGCCCACGGGGGCAAGGCTTCAGGGTCGGTGTCGAAGAAGACCGACTATGTCGTGGTGGGCGAGTCGGCAGGCACCAAGGCGGAAAAGGCCGAGCAGCTCGGCGTCACGATGCTCGACGAGCAGGGGTTCGAGGCGCTGCTCGCCGTCGGCCCGCCACCCGCTGACCCGGCCTTCGCGGAACATCTCCATCCCGGAATCGGTGACGAAGAGCCCTGACGATGTCGTCAGTCTGTTCGGGCGCTGACGGTGAACACCGTGATCGCCACCGCGGCGAAAGCGAGGCCCCACAGCACCAGACCTCCGGCGGCAGCGTAGAGGGCGACGGTGAGGAACAGCATGACCTGCACGGTGAGACGGGTCGGGTTGTCGAGTCGGCGCATCGACGTCGGCGCCATCCACTGGGCCCAGATGCCGATCGCGACGAAGCCAAGGAACGCGCCGAGCGCCCATCCCCTCCAACCGTCGGCGATGCCGTGCCCGGCGACGATCAGCAGGATGACCATCGCGGTCTCACACAGGAACGCAAGGGCGTCGATGAGTCCGACGCCTTCCGGCTTCTGGGGTGGCATGACGTCCAGACTAGACGCCGATGCGCGCGATGATGCTCGCCGCGATCTCCTCGGGTCTCTCGTCGGGCAGCCAGTGGCTGGCACCCTCGATGATCGTGAAGTCGTACGGACCGCTGACGAAATTCTTGGTGAGGTCGGCGCCCTTGCGGCCGAGGGCCACATCGCCGTCGCTCCAGATGTAGGTCGTCGGCACGCTGACCTTGCGGCCGAACTGCGTGGGCGCTGACAGCATCATCGAACGGTAGTACCCGAGGCCGCCCGGCAGCGCTCCGTGGTCGACGACGTCGTCGTGGAACGTCTCGATCATCGATCGCGTCATCCCCGCCCGACGCAGGAGCTCATCGCCCCGACCGCCACGGGCCGCCAGGATCAGCCCCGGTACGACCGGGAGCTGGAACAACGCCATGTAGTACGACTTGAGGGCCTGGTTGCTGCTCAGCATGGAGCGCAGGAACGCGCCCGGGTGAGGGACCGACACGGCCGTGAGGGACGACACCCGGTCTGGGTGTGCGCCCGCGACCGACCAAGCCACGGCCGCGCCCCAGTCGTGGCCCACGAGGTGCACCGGTCCGGGGCCGATGGCGGACATGAGTGCCACGACGTCGCTGACGAGACCAGAGATGCGGTAACCGAACCGCGAGCGCGGCCGAGCGCCGGGTGAGTAGCCACGCTGGTCAGGCGCGATCGTCCGCAGCCCGTGGTCGTGGAGATGCTCGGAGACCGCAGACCATGACGACGCGCGCTGCGGGAAGCCGTGCAGGAGCACCACGGGGATTCCGTCGAGGGGCCCGCTGTCGATGACGTCGAAGGTGAGGCGGCCGTTGCGGTAGTGGGAGACTCGCTGCTCGCTCATGGCTGCATCCTCGCAGAGAGCGTCGCGGGCTGAGGAGCCTTCTCCAGGGCGCGGACGGTTGCCGAGGAGACCTGGAGCGACCGACGCCGACGCCGCGATGATGCCGGCCACTAGGATGGATCGGTATCCCCGATTCCCCGCAAAGGATCTCCATGTCTGAGCCCGTCAAGGGTATGTCGCGCGCCGACGTCGTCCATCTCGCCGGCCTTGCACGCATCGATCTCAGTGAGGCTGAGCTCGACCATCTCGCCGCCGAGCTGCCTGCCATCCTCGAGCACGTCGCGGTCGTCCAGCAGGCGGCCGGTGACGACGTCGAGGCGATGAGCCACCCGCTCCCGGTCGACAACGTGTTCCGCGACGACGTCGTCCGCCCGAGCCTCAGCCCTGAGGACGCGCTTGCCATGGCACCGGCCTCCGACCAGCAGAGATTCCTCGTTCCCAAGATCCTGGGGGAGGAGTGAAGACCGACCTGACGCGCGCGACGGCCGACGAGCTCGCGCGCACGCTCGCCGCCAAGGACGTCAGTGCCGTGGAGGTGACCCAGGCGCACCTCGACCGCATCGAGCTCGTCGAGGGTGCGATTCATGCGTTCCTGCACGTCGACGCCGAGGGCGCTCTTGCCACAGCTGCAGACGTCGACGTCCGCCGCTCCAGAGGTGAGCATCTGCACGCCCTTGCTGGTGTGCCGATCGCGGTCAAGGACGTCTTCGCCACCCGCGGACTGCCGACAACCTGCGGCTCCAAGATCCTCGAGGGCTGGATCCCGCCCTACGACGCCACCGTCACCACCCGGATCAGGGCCGCGGGGCTGCCCATTCTCGGCAAGACCAACATGGACGAGTTCGCGATGGGCTCGTCCACCGAGCACTCCGCCTACGGCCCGACCCACAACCCGTGGGACACGACGCGCATCCCGGGAGGCTCCGGTGGTGGTTCGGCCGCAGCCGTCGCCGCCTTCGAGGCACCGTTGGCGGTGGGCACCGACACCGGCGGCTCGATCCGCCAGCCCGGCGCGCTGACCGGCACGGTGGGCGTCAAGCCGACCTACGGAGGTGTGAGTCGTTACGGACTCGTCGCCA
>NZ_JACMOM010000078.1 GCF_014378035.1 Aeromicrobium sp.
ACGGCAATGTCGCACTCGACGTCGCACGGATACTGGCCACCGATCCGTCTCGTCTCGAGTCGACCGACATCGCCGACCACGCGCTCGAGGCCCTGCGCATCAGCACGATCCGCGGAGTCGTGCTGCGGGGTCGTCGCGGCGCCGCACAGGCCGCCTTCACGTTGCCGGAGCTCGTCGGCCTGCTGAGCCGCGACGACATTGACATCGTCGTGGAAGGCACTGACCTCGAGGCTCCTTCGGGCGACGCGATGACCGACCGGAAGCTGCAAGCACTCCGTGCGGCCACGACGCGGCCCCGCCGTGCCGGCAACCGCCGCATCGTGTTCCGTTTCGCGACCTCCCCGATCGAGCTGTTGGGTCCTGGCCAGGTGACAGGGGTGCGCGTCCGTCGCAACGAGCTGGTGACGATGGACGGGGTCGTTCGACCGGTGCCGACCGATGAGGTGGAGACGATCGCGACAGGTCTGGTGCTCCGATCAATCGGCTATCGGGGCGTTGCCGTCGCGGGAGTGCCGTTCGATGAGCTGGCCGGAGTCATCCCGAACGTCGGGGGTCGTGTGACCGACGCTGCAGGCACGTATGCAGTCGGCTGGATCAAGCGGGGCCCCAGCGGGTTCATCGGCACCAACAAGTCGTGTGCCCAGGAGACCGTCGACCATCTCGTGGCCGACTTCAACGCCGGTGCCCTTTCTGCACCGTTGGCACCTGCTCGCGAGATCCACGACCTGGTGCGTGCCCGCACGAGCCGGTCAATCGGCCTGAGCGGGTGGCGGGCCATCGACAGGGCGGAGCAGCAGGCGGGCGCGCGGCAAGGTCGGCCGAGGCGCAAGCTCACCCGGGTCGACAGCTTGCTTGCGGCAGCAGAATCTCTGGAACCCCGCCGACGGTTGCGCGACCTCACGCGTCGGTAGGCATCGATGACGGTGTCCAGCCGGTGTCCAGCCGGTGTCCGCCCTGCTCGTCGAAGGGCCGCTCGGAGTAGACTGAAGGCATCATTTGGAGCGACTTCACGAAGGACACAGCAGTGAGCATCGAAGCAACGACGGTCGGCACGTCACGGGTCAAGCGCGGCATGGCAGAGATGCTGAAGGGCGGCGTCATCATGGATGTCGTCAACGCCGAGCAGGCAAAGATCGCCGAGGACGCCGGTGCCGTCGCAGTCATGGCTCTTGAACGTGTTCCGGCTGACATCCGCGCTCAGGGCGGCGTGGCCCGCATGAGCGATCCCGACCTGATCGACGGCATCATCGCCCAGGTCTCCATCCCTGTCATGGCGAAGGCGCGCATCGGCCACTTCGTCGAGGCACAGGTCCTGCAGTCGCTCGGCGTCGACTACATCGACGAGTCCGAGGTACTGACCCCCGCCGACTACGCCAACCACATCGACAAGTGGAAGTTCACAGTGCCGTCCGTGTGCGGGGCGACCAATCTTGGTGGAGCTCCCCGTCGTCTCACCGAGGGTGCCGCGATGATCCGGTCCAAGGGCGAGGCAGGCACGGGCGACGTCTCCAACGCCACGATGCACATGCGCAAGATCGGCGGCGAGATCCGCCGGTTGCAGAGCCTTTCCGAGGATGAGCTGTTCGTCGCGGCCAAGGAGCTACAGGCGCCCTACGTCCTGGTCAAGGAGGTCGCCGAGAGCGGCAAGCTTCCCGTGGTCCTGTTCACCGCCGGTGGCATCGCGACCCCCGCCGACGCGGCCATGATGATGCAGCTCGGTGCCGAGGGCGTGTTCGTCGGATCAGGAATCTTCAAGTCCGGCAACCCCTCCGAGCGGGCTGCGGCGATCGTCAAGGCCACCACGTTCTTCGACGACCCGGACGTCATCGCGAAGTTCTCACGCGGGCTGGGCGAGGCCATGGTCGGCATCAACGTCGACGACATCCCCGAGCCCCACCGTCTGGCCGAGCGCGGCTGGTAGCGCCAAGCTGGCTGCCTCTTTCGTGACGAAAGATCAGTCGAAGGCGTATGATTTTTGCACCACCGGGCTCGAGGTATGGGAGTGCCTCGCGCGGCGGTGGTGATTGAGGGAGCACGGCTCGCACGGCGTTCGTCGTCGGCGGCCGGGTGGCCTCTGTCAGCCTGATCGGGAGGGATTTCCGAGAGGCAGTGGCGGCGGCGGCGTATCCCCTGGAGACTCGTCTCTCACGCCGCCGCCGTCGCGACGGGGGAAAACAGGTCCCGTTGCAGGAGTGACTTAGTACCCTGTCGTCTTGTAGTCAGGATGATTCATGACTCGACGTACCCCGTAGTCAGCACGAGTCATCTTTGCGTCCTGACAATGCCGATTCGCTTCCGGTGCCCTTTAGTGAGTGATCGAAGCGCTGCTGATTTCCAGCCGTGCCCTCACGAATGGATCCCCGCATGAAGAAATCAACCAAGGGTGCACTAGCGGCAGCTGCCGCGGGCACGTTGCTGCTCGGCGGCGCCGGCTCACTCGCCTTCTGGAACGCCACGGCGACCGTCGGCGGCACCACTGTCAACTCCGGTTCGCTCACCCTGTCGGCCGGCAGCTGCTCGCAATTCGTCCTGGACAACGGGGAGGTCGTGGCCGGAGCCAACCTGATTGCCTCGATCGTCCCCGGCGACACGATCACGAAGACGTGCACCTCCAAGATCGGCGCCACCGGCGACCACCTGCGTGCGACGCTCGGCACCAATGCGACTGGCGGCGCAGGCGGTGACCTGACCTCGCACGTCACCGTGAACTCAAGCTTCAAGGTCGCGGGCGCGTCCGTCACCGAGATCACCGAGGGCAACAACGGCGACTCGTTGACCGCGACCATCAAGATCACGTTCCCGTACGGCACCAGCGTCGACAACAGCTCGCAGGGCCTCTCGCTTGCCCTCGCGAACTACGTCGTGACCGCCACACAGGTCCACGGGGCTGACCCAGTAACGCCGTAGTTAGTTGCACAGGGTGCCGGCTTGCGCCGGCACCCTGTCGCTGGACCCGTCGTGTCACGCCGTCGAATAGAGGAATTGATGAAGAGCACTGCAGCCTGGATCGGCCAGGTGATCTCCTGGCTCGTCATCTTTGCGGTGCTCGCTGTCCTCGCGGTCTGCGTCCTGATCCCGCGATTGGGCGGCGGTACCCCCTACACGATCCTGACCGGCTCGATGAGCTCGTCGTACCCGCCAGGCACCCTGGTCGTCACCAAACCGGTCGCGATCAACCAGGTCAACATCGGAGACGTCATCACGTTCCAGGTCGAGACCGGCAAGCCCACGGTGGTGACACACCGTGTCATCGGCACGACGGTGGCAAAGGACGGGACGCCTCGACTCATCACCAAGGGCGACAGCAACGCCTCTCCCGATGCCGATCTCGTCCAGGCCGCGCAGATCAAGGGCACGATGTGGTACGCCGTACCGGTCCTCGGTCGGGCCAACGTCCTGCTCGACAAGTCGCAGCACCAGGTAGTGGCGATTGCCGTCGGCTCGGGACTTCTGCTCTACGCCGCTTTCATGCTCGTGTCTGCGGCTTCTGACACCCGATCGGCCAAGACCTCCCGCCGCCGTGCCGCACGCCAGAAGGGGGAGGTGTCCGCATGAGGAAGTTGTTGCTGTCCGTCGTCTCCGCCCTGGCTGTCGTCCTGGTCGCCGCGCCGCCCGCCTCTGCCGCCGGTGAGCTCGGTCTCAGCCGCAACGGAGTGACGTTCGCCCCGGCCCTCAGCGGCCCGCTCTTCGACGAAGGCATCCGCTGGGTGCCGGGCGACATCAGGAGTGCCACGTTCTACGTCCGCAACCAGGGCGAGGCGCCGGCGCGGCTCACCGTCGACGTCCTGGGGGCCCAGATGTCCGAGCTGCTCGACTCCGGTGACCTTCGCGTCACGGCCAGCGGCGGCGGTGAGTCCCAGACGGTCTCCGACGCGTCCGCGCACCGCCTCCTGACACTGCCGGACCTCGAGGACCGCGAGATCGTGCCGATCACGGTGGCCGTGGAGCTCGTCAAGGACTCGACCAACGAGACGCAGCTCCTCTCGAGCGACTTGACGTTCCGTATCAACCTGCGACAGACCGCGGCAGTCCTGGGCGCCGAACTCGATGGCAACCGCAACGGCAAAAGCAACGGTGACGAGCTTTCGGGCCTGTTGCCCGACACCGGCGCTCCCGCCCCATGGTGGGCCGCCGCACTGGCGGCGATCTCCGTGGGCAGCGGTGCCGCACTACTTCTTTCACGACGCACTCACCCAAAGGGAGCCTCTCATGGCTAAGCACTCCACGTCCCGACTCCGCCGCGCCGGGCAGGGGCTTCGCTCCACTCCCGTGCGAGCGGTCCTCAGCCTCGGTGTGGTGTTCGGCTTCGGTGCCGTCGGCACCCTGGCCTACTACACCGACAACGCGACACTGACCGGTGGCACGTTCACGGCGGGAACCCTCGACATCAAGCTGGACGGAGTGAACAACAACCCGGCCGGATTCACGACGAGCTTTGCCATGAACAACATGCAGCCGGGGGACAGCAAGTCCGCCTCCGTCTCGGTGCAGAACGCCGGCTCGCTCGCCTTCACCTACACCGCCACGGGCACGGCACCAGGCGGCTTGGCACCGAGCCTCGTGTTCCGGGTGTTCGCGGGCGGTACTTTCTCCGGATCGACGTGCACGGGCGGCACGGAGACATTCCCCGCAGCACCACTTGGCACGAGCAACACGTCGGTCATCACGGCGAACCGCCTGATGGCCGCGGGTGGTACTGAGATGTTCTGCGTCACGGCAACGATGCCGGTCGGCACCACCACCGGTCAGGGCCTCTCGACGACGGCCAGCTTCACCTTCAACGCCAAGCAGGTTGGAGCCCCGTAATGAGCGAGCCCCAGATGCGGCTCGGCTATGTGGAGACACCCGAGCCCCCGGAGACCCCGGCCGAGAGGCGCAACCGGCGCCGGCGTGTCGTGTTTTCGCTACGAGCGATTCGCGAGGTCGGCCTGACAGTCGGCGCGATCCTCGGCGTGCTGTGCCTCGTCAGTGGAGGCGCCGCGGTGGCGTTCGACATCAAGCCGATCGTGTTCGAGTCGGGTTCGATGTCACCGGCGATCGACACCGGAGCTCTGGCGATCTCCCGCACCGTGCCGGCATCAGATCTTCAGGTCGGCGATGTGGTCACGGTCCGCACAGGCAAAGGAGTGCGTGTCACGCACCGCATCCAGGACATCAGCCTCGCGAACGGCAAGGCCACGCTCGTGCTCAAGGGCGACGCCAATGGTGTCGCCGACCAGCAGGCGTACGTCGTCGCATCGGCCCCCCGGGTCTTGTTCGACATGCCCAGGGCCGGCTACGTCGTGTCCTTCGTCTCCGGTCCGATCGGCATCTTCGCCGGGGGACTCCTCGTGGGCGTCGTGCTGCTGACGATCTTCCGGCCCGGCAAACCACGCTCTCCGAGCACGGGTGAGGGTAGGCGCAAGGCACTTTCCGTCGCGTCAGTGATCATCATCGGTACATGCGTGACAGGCGTCTTCAGCGGCGCCCAGACCCAGGCGTACTACACCGACAGCGCCACGGCGACGTCCGGCACTTTCAGCCGTGCAGCGGCCGTGACGATCACGAGCTGCGCGACGAGCGGCAACAACCTGACGATCACCTGGACCGCCCCGGTCAGCCCGACCACCTGGCAGTTCCGCTACGTCTACACGACCCCGTCCGGCCTGACGGAAGTCGACGCGTTCGACGGCGGCCTGCGGTCGAGGACGTCAACCACGAACCTCAACAACAAAGCCGGCTCGCTGACCCTCGTCGGCATCTTCCCGGATGGGGAGAAGAAGTCGTTCACCTACACCTTCAGCGGCAACGGAGAAAACAGGTTGTGCCAGCTCCAGACGTGACCGGTCGGGAAGGCACCGTCGATAGACTCAGATGATGCCTTCCCCCTCGATCGGTGTGTTCGCCCTTCAAGGCGATGTCCGAGAGCACCTGGCGACGCTGAAGGCGATCGGCGTCGACGCGTTCACCGTGCGTCGTCCCGAAGAGCTCGCGCGCTGCGACGCCCTGGTCCTGCCGGGCGGAGAGTCGACCACGATGTACAAGCTCGCGCAGACCTTCGAGCTCTTCGAGCCGTTGTGCGACCGCATCCGCAGCGGCATGCCGACATTCGGCACGTGCGCCGGGATGATCATGCTGGCCGACCGCATCGAGGACGGCATCGTCGGTCAGGAGACGCTTGGCGGGCTTGACATCACGGTGCGCCGCAACGCCTTCGGGCGCCAGGTCGACTCGTTCGAGGACGACATCGTGTTCGACGGTTTCGGCGACCCGGTGCACGCCGTGTTCATCCGTGCCCCGTGGGTCGAGGAGGTTGGTCCCGGGGTCGATGTGCTTGCCACCACCCCCTGGGGGGAGGCCGCCGGTAGAATCGTTGCCGTGAGACAGGGCAGCCTGATGGCGACCTCGTTCCACCCCGAGGTGGGAAGCGACGACCGCCTTCACCGCTACTTTGTCGACCAAGTTCTTCAGTCGTAGGGCACAACCGAAGGGAACGTTGATGTCAGGCCACTCCAAGTGGGCAACCACGAAGCACAAGAAGGCCATCGTCGACGCCAGGCGCGGCAAGATGTTTGCCAAGCTTGTCAAGAACATCGAGGTGGCGGCACGCGCAGGCGGCCCCGACCTCGAGGGCAATCCGACGCTCTACGACGCGGTCCAGAAGGCCAAGAAGTCGTCCGTGCCGCTCGACAACATCAATCGGGCCGTCAAACGTGGTGGTGGCCTCGGCGACGACGCCGTCGACTACCTCACGATCATGTACGAGGGCTACGCGCCCGGTGGCGTGGCGCTGCTCGTCGAGTGTCTGACCGACAACCGCAACCGGGCGGCCATGGAGGTTCGCACCGCCATGACGCGTAACGGCGGGACCATGGCAGACCCGGGTTCGGTGTCCTACATGTTCCATCGCAAGGGAGTCATCATGGTCCCGGCCGAGCAGGAGGGCGGCGAGACCAACGAGGATGACGTGCTGCTTGCCGTGCTCGACGCGGGCGCCGAGGAGGTCAACGACCACGACGGGATGTTCGAGGTCATCAGCGAGCCGACCGATCTGGTGGCCGTCCGCACAGCCCTGCAGGACGCCGGGCCCGACTACGACACGGCCGATGCGGCATTCGTGCCCACAATGACCGTCGACGTGGACGTCGACGCGGCCACCAAGATCATGCGTCTCATCGACGCGCTCGAGGACAGCGACGACGTGCAGAACGTCTACGCCAACTTCGACGCCTCCGACGAGGTCATGGCGCAGGTCGAGTAGCCGTCGCGTGCGGCGCGTCGCGTTCGCCGTGACGGACCCGGCGTCTACGCTGTCGAACATGCGTTCGGTCAACGAAGGGGGCGGCACATGAGGGTGTTGGGCATCGACCCCGGCCTCACGCGTTGTGGCGTCGGGGTGGTCGATGGCACGGTGGGACGTCCGCTGACCATGGTGCACGTCGGCGTCGTCCGAACCCCGGCCGACCTCGACACCGCCCGCCGGCTCCATCAGCTCGAGCAGGGCATCGAGGCGAGCGTCCTCGAGCACCGGCCCGACGTCGTTGCGGTCGAGCGCGTCTTCAGTCAGCACAACGTCCGCACGGTCATGGGAACGGCGCAGGCCAGCGGCATCGCGATGCTCGTCGCCGCGCGCCACGGCATACCCGTCTGCCTGCACACGCCAAGCGAGGTCAAGGCGTCCGTCACCGGCAACGGCCGCGCCGACAAGGCGCAGGTCACCCAGATGGTCACCCGGCTGCTGCGCCTGACCGCGGCCCCCAGACCGGCCGACGCCGCCGACGCCCTTGCGTTGGCGATCTGTCACATCTGGCGCGGGGGAGCGCAGTCGCGGATCCAGGCCGCTGTCGACCGGCAGGCGGCGCGATGATCGCCCACGTTCGCGGCACCGTCGCTGTCGTCGGTCTCACCTCGGCCGTCATCGACGTGGGGGGCATCGGCATGCAGGTCATGTGCACGCCCGGCACGATCGCCACGTTGCGCATCGGCCGCGAGGTCCAGCTCTCGACCTCGATGGTGGTGCGGGAAGACTCGCTCACGATCTTCGGCTTCGCCGACACCGACGAGCGCGACATGTTCGAGCTTGTCCAGACAGCGAGCGGGGTCGGTCCCAAGGTGGCGCAGGCCATGCTCGCCGTGCTCGACCCCAGCCGGCTGCGTCAGGCCATCGGCCAGGGCGACCTCGCCACGCTCACCTCGGTGCCGGGCATCGGCCGCAAGGGAGCCGAGCGCATCGTCGTCGAGCTCAAGGACCGCATGGGCGTCACGACGCATGTGTCGTCCGGTGTTCCGACGTGGCGCGCGCAGGTGCACGAGGCGCTGCTCGGGTTGGGCTGGTCTGCCCGTGACGCCGATGCCGCGCTCGAGAGAGTTGCAGACGAGCTCGCACCCAACGCCACTCCCGACGTCTCCACGGTGCTGCGCGATGCATTGCGCACCCTCGCCAAGGCGCGCTGATGCACGACGACGACGACACGTTCGACCGCGAGACTGATGCCTTCGAAGCCGTCGTCGCCGGGGAGGGCCTCGAGGACCGGGCCTTCGATGCCGCGTTGCGTCCGCGGACCCTCGATGAGCTCATCGGGCAGGAGCGTGTGCGCGAGCAGCTCTCACTCATGCTCCAAGCGGCCGTCGGCCGTGGCAGCACGCCCGACCACGTCCTGCTGTCGGGTCCGCCGGGACTCGGCAAGACCACGATTGCCATGATCATCTCCCACCAGCTCTCGGCGCCGTTGCGCATCACCAGCGGCCCAGCGATCCAGCATGCAGGCGATCTTGCGGCGATCCTGTCGGGGATCAATCAGGGCGATGTCCTGTTCATCGATGAGATCCATCGCATGTCACGGCCTGCCGAAGAGCTCCTCTACATGGCGATGGAAGACTTTCGGGTCGACGTCATCGTCGGCAAGGGCCCGGGCGCGACAGCCATCCCGCTGGAGATTCCGCCATTCACGGTCGTCGGCGCCACGACCCGCGCCGGGTTGCTCCCCAGCCCGCTCCGCGACCGCTTCGGGTTCACGGCCCAGCTCGACTACTACGACACCGGCGAGCTGCATCGCATCGTCGATCGCTCGTCGAACCTGCTGAGCCTGGAGGTCACCGACGAGGGTGGTCGTGAGATCGCTTCTCGGTCACGCGGCACGCCGCGCATCGCCAATCGTCTGCTCAGGCGAGTCCGTGACTTCGCCGAGGTGCGGGCCGGGGGAGTCATCGACGAGACCGTTGCCCGTGATGCGCTTGCCCTCTACGAGGTTGACGACCTCGGCCTCGACAGGCTCGACCGGGCCGTGCTCAATGCCCTGTGCCGCAGCTTCGGTGGCGGGCCGGTGGGAGCGTCGACCCTGGCCGTCGCCGTGGGTGAGGAGCGCGAGACCGTCGAAGAGCTCGCCGAACCGTTCCTCGTACGGCTCGGATTCTTGGCCCGGACTCCGCGCGGACGAGTCGCGACCGCCGCAGCGTGGCGCCACCTCGGTCTCCCGGCACCGGTCGGAGTCGAGCAGCTGCCGCTGCCCGACGACCCCGCGTCAGGCGCTCCTTGAGCAACGTGTCGACAGCGTCGCCGTGAGCCGCGTCAGGACCAGGTGCTCGAGGGGCTAAACTTCCCGTTGGCCCGCGGCGTGATCGTTCCCGCAGGCCAAAGACCAGGCCGTCCGCAGGTGGCGGACTTCTCACATTCGTACGGGAGCATCAACAGTGGACAATCTGGGCGCACTCCTGCCCCTCGTGATCCTTGTCATCGCCTTCATCCTTTTGGTGGTGCGCCCCGCGCGGGCCCGCCAGCGTGCGTTTCTCAAGACGCAGGGTGAGCTGGCTGTCGGGAACAAGGTCATGATGGCGAGCGGCATGTTCGGCGAGATCGTGAGCATCGGCGACGACACCCTCGAGCTGCGCATCGCTCCTCAGACTGTCGTCACGATCAACCGGCAGGCGGTGGCTCGTGTCGTGCCGGATGCTGTTGAGCCGGGCGCCCCGCAGGCCGGTATCGACCTCGAGAAGGGCCCCGACGCCTGATGGCCGCCACTCCCAGGCGCAACCCGAAGCCGAAGTCGAAGGGGGGCAGCAACCTGCCGCGTCCGCGGCGGACACTGATCCTCTTCCTCGTCGCGCTGGTCGCCTTGTACGCCCTCGTCGCTCTGCTGGACCTCAACACCAAGAAGGGCGACGACAGTGCGTGGAAGCCCAAGCTCGGCCTCGACCTGCAGGGCGGAACACGCATCATGTTCCAGGCCAAGACCTCCGAGGGTCAGGTCACTGCGGTCAAGCTCAAGCAGGCTCGCGACATCATCGACCAGCGGGTCAATGCGAGCGGTGTCTCCGAGTCGGAGGTGACGACTCAGGGCAAGGATCAGATCATCATCGAGATCCCGGGCCAGAACCAGGCCAGTCTCGTCGACCGTGTCGGAAAGACTGCACAGCTGCGCTTCCGCCTCGTCTGGACGGGCAACCTTGCCAGCGCCACCAAGGCCGTCGACACTTCGGCGCAGAAGACCATCATCGACGGCATCGACTGGAGCAAGCTGTCGCTCGACCAGACCATCAAGGCCGAGACCACTGGCCTCACGTCGCTGCCCAAGGCGTACCAGCCCGGCATCGCGGCACTCCAGGCGCAGGCCAAGGGTTTCGTCTGCAAGTCGAGCGGCCTCAAGATTGACGACGTGGCCAACAAGCCACTCGTCACGTGCGACCCCAAGACCGGTGAGGTCCAGATCCTGAGCCCCACCGTCATCGCGGGTACCGACGTCAAGAGTGCCGCCGCTGTGCTGCCTCAGCAGCAGGTCCAGTGGGTCGTGGCGCTGGCGCTCAAGGGTGAGGGCAAGCAGACGTTCGACACGGTCACGGAGGCGCTCTTCGCCCAGACCAATGCGGGCAAGGACCAGGCCAGTCGGTTCGCGATCGTCCTCGATGGTGAGGTCCTCAGCGCCCCGACGACCGACGGGCACTTCACCGATGGCAAGTCACAGATCTCCGGCAACTTCACTGCTGCGTCGTCGAAAGCCTTGGCCAACCAGCTCAAGTTCGGTGCGCTGCCGCTGACGTTCGGCGTCAACGGTGTCTCTGAGGAGGGCCCCTCCTTGGCCGGCAGCCAGCTGCACGCGGGACTCGTCGCGGGCATCGTCGGGCTGATCCTGGTCGTCATCTACAGCCTCGTGTACTACCGCGGGCTCGGGCTGGTGATCATCGGGTCTCTGGTGGTCGCCTCCGCACTGACCTTCGTCATGGTGCTGCTGCTGGGCAAGGGCGTCGGGTTCACCCTGACCTTGCCGGGCATTGCGGGGCTGATCGTGGCGATCGGCATCACCGCCGACTCGTTCATCGTGTTCTTCGAGCGCATCCGTGATGAGGTGCGTGAAGGCAAGTCGTTGCGCCTGGCCGTCGAGGCCGGTTGGTTGCGGGCACGGGGCACGATCCTGGCCGCTGACGCCGTGTCGATCCTGGCTGCGCTCACGCTGTTCATCTTCGCCATCGGCGTGGTGCGAGGGTTCGCATTCGCCCTCGGGCTCACGACGCTCATCGACGTGTTCGTCGTGTTCTTCTTCACCAAGCCGCTGGTCTCGTTGCTGGCACGCACGAAGTTCTTCGGCCAGGGGCACAAGCTGTCCGGCCTCGACGCTGCACACCTTGGCATCTCCGGCCGCAAGGTCACCGAGATTGCCCGCACCGGAGGGAGAGCCTGATGGGCCGCATCAGCACGTTCGGACAGCACCTGTACGAGGGTCGAGTCTCGTTCGACTTCATCGGACGACGCAAGCTCTGGTACACGATCTCCGCCGGTATCGTCATCTTGGCCGCGCTGGCGTTCGTCCTACGCGGATTCAACTACGGGGTTGAGTTCAAGGGCGGCGTCGAGTTCGCCGCGAAGGTCCAGACCGCCAACGCCGCCACGGTCGACGACATGACGCAAGCCGTCAAGAACGCGAACGTGCCCGAGGCGGGCGACCCGACCGTCACCACGTCCGGTGCCAGCTCCATCCGCATCCAGACACGCACGCTCACGCAGGACCAGTCCACGCAGATCCAGGTCGCCCTGACGAAGGCCGGTGCCACCGAGGTCAGCCAGCTGTCGATCGGCCCCACCTATGGCAAGCAGGTGGCCGACAAGGCACTCACCGGTCTGATCGTCTTCCTCTTCGTCGTGGTGATCTTCATCTGGGCGTACTTCCGTGAGTGGCGAATGTCGGTGGCGGGCATCGTCGCTCTCGCCCACGACCTCGTCATCACGGCAGGGGTTTATGCCCTCTCGGGGTTCGAGGTCACACCAGCGACGGTCACGGGGTTGTTGACGATCCTCGGTTACTCGCTCTACGACACTGTCGTCGTGTTCGACAAGGTCAGGGAAAACACGCGGGGCATCCTCAAGTCGACGTCGCGCACCTACGCGGAGCAGGC
>NZ_JACMOM010000079.1 GCF_014378035.1 Aeromicrobium sp.
CTCGGAGGTCGCCGTGATCGCCGATGACACCGCGGATGCCGAACTGGTCGCGGCCGACCTGCTCGGACAGGCCGAGCACGGGCCCAATTCCCCCGCGGCGCTCGTGACGACATCCGAAAGGCTGGGTCGCGAGGTGATCGCAGCGGTCGAGCGACAGCTGGTTGGACTGTCGACCCGTGAGATTTGCGGTCCGGCGTGGCGGGACTACGGCTCGGTGATCGTGGTGAAGTCTCGCGAGGACGCGGTGCTGGTGATGGATGAACTGGCGCCCGAGCACCTCGAAGTGCAAACATCTGAGGACGAGTGGTACCACGATGCTCTCGCGAACTATGGATCGCTTTTTCTCGGGCAGTGGAGCACCGTTGCATACTCCGATAAGGGGATGGCCGGCACCAATCACACTCTGCCGACCGCCGGCGGTGCCAGGCACAGCGCGGGACTCTCGGTGTCGCGATACCTGAAGCCGCTGACCTATCAGCGCATTTCCCGTGCCGCCACTCTGAGTGTGGCTCCGGCCGTGGAGATTATTTCCGCGAGCGAGGGGATGACCGCGCACCAAGCTACCGCGACGATGCGCATTGCTCGCCTCGAGGAGAGGCCTGCTCTGAGCATTGCAGAGTGATTGCGCGTCATCGTGTCACTTCAACTCCCGGCAGTTCGCGCACCCTTCGATACCGATCGACAGTGGCGCTGCATTACCGTGGACTGCTCTCACCGTGAAGTCGCGGGTTCAGGGCACCGCTCGGTGGAGGTCGCGGTTCAAGCGATGTTCCTCCGGCCCCCACAGAAACCGCGCAACGGGCTAGGTCAGAGTTCAAATCTCACTGGTTCCGCCAAGTAGTCCAAGTTGAAACCCCCGGCACGCGCAAGCGGCCCGGAGGTTCGGTTCTGTCCCTCGCGTCTGCTGTGTGTGGCCCCGTCGAGGATGTTCTGCGTCAGCCCGGTCCCGAACCAGGCGATGGAGTTTGAGAACGAAGACATAATCGTCCCCACCTGAAGCGCTGGCGGGGACGGGTTCGATCGCCATAGTTCGAGCACTCCTTCCTTCAGGAACCCACCGAGAGTTCAGCGGGGAGCCCGGATCGGTCGCGACGGGCCGACAGTGTGAGCGTCGCCGAGACGCGGAGAAGGGATTCGCAGTACGCGGAGGAGACCCATCCCGAACGAGTTATGTTCGGTGAAAGCACGCCGGAGACGGCAAGTGGTTCATCGTCGCGATCAAACGGGTCGTGGGCCAGTCGAGTGGAAGGGGTCAATTCAACACGCTGTCGGGACGAGGACGATCTGTAAAATTCGTTCCATGAGAAACACAGTCTTCGACAAGAGTGCACGAGAGACACAAGACATCGACGTGGCAGGGGAAGGCGATAAGCGCCGAGCTTTCCTGACCCCGTTCCCCAACACAACCGGGGTCACTGCCGTGATGCCCGAAAAAAATTCTGACGATCACGTCTTCTCGCAGACGGACGACCATTTTCATAACGCGGTGCGTGTTGCCTCTAACCCGACCACGACGGGAGACACAGCGTGAGCCTTGCACCAAACTCATCGGAGGAATCGCGATTGAGTGCCGCGCGAGGGTTGTTAGGAGCGCTACTCGCTCCGACAACCCATCGGGCACGGATCATTTGGACCGCGGGGGTTGGCATTGTCCTTGTCCTTATCGTCGGCCTGATTATTCGAACCAGTCGCTGGGACTTTGCCGTCGTGCAGTTTTTCAACGGCTACCACCATGGAGCGGTCGGCTCTCTGACTAACGCCGTCTATATGATCTTCGAACCGGTACCGGCCATCGTCGGAACAGTGGTTCTCACGGGCATCGTCCTTGCGCTGACGCGAAATCTCCGAGTGGCGTCTACCTTCGCTGCCACTATCGCTGCCACCTGGCTTTCCTTGGCAGTCGTTAAGTTGATCGTGCACCGGCTTCGTCCGGATTCCGCTCTTCTGCCGTTCCCATTCAGCCCTGCGCAGGTCGACGCGTCCTATCCCAGCGGTCACGCTGCCTTCGTTACCGCTCTCGTTGTGACGATCGTGCTTGGTCTCGCCGCAAGAGGAAGCCGTTGGGTAGCGGGAATCATTGGCGCGTTGCTGATTCTCGGAGTGGGAACAGCGCTCGTTGTGGACGGTGTCCACTTCCCGAGCGACGTCATCGCCTCCATCGTCTGGGGGATCGTCGTTGCACCGCTCGCTCGAACAATCTGGGTGCCAGTTGTGCTCGGTGGTCTCGTCGGTGCCAGGTTGCGGCGCGGCCGAGACGCTCGACAGCTCCGATAGCAGCTCCGGCTAGCAGAGCCGATCAGACAGTCGACAGGATGCGGGCTTCCGGAGGGGGGAGTCGTCGGACGAACAAGATGCCGCTCGCAAACAGGGCTGTTGTCGCACTGCTTGGGTGAACTGCTGGGTAGCTTTCACGCCACAAGACTGATCGTGCGGAGACCTCTCCGTCCGCAGATTGAAGTACCCCTGTCCCAGGCGAAAACTCCAGGTATTCGGCAGTGGACATCGGCGGTGATGTGTAGCGGGCCGCAATCGCATCCCAACATCAACGAAAAAATGACACCCTGTGACGATTATTGAATCAGGCAGCGACAGGAGTGTCACGACGGCGAGCTCCGCGCCCGCGCGCGCTGACCGTGTCCATGGGCCGCTCACGCGGGTGGTGATCCTGGTCGTCTCTGTGCTTGTCGCAGTTTTAGTGTTGGCGTTCGAAGCTGCGGGCGGGACCGCGTTCGCAGCCCGGTCAGTCGCCCAGGTCATCAACAACATCGCGGGCGGCACGTCGCCCACGGCTGCCACCATCACCCGGTGCAACGGGTCAGCGAATGGCGGAGGCGCGAAAAAACGCGTGACCCGCCTCGTCGGAACCGGCTCCACCGAGTCTGTTCAGTTGGCAATCACGATCAATCAGTGCAGTGGATGTCAAACGCCGGTGGCGCGGTCCTAACCTGCACGACGGAGCTCGGTCGTGTATCCGGGTGAAAACCGTCGTTTATGGAGCAATAGGGGCCGTTATTCTCGGATTTGGCATCGCGACGGCGCTCACCCTCGTGAATGGCACCGGCGGTCATGCGGTGGCGGCCAGCCACCCGCCAGCCCCTGCGCCGTCCCCCGGTCGGCCACTCCGGCTGCGCGTTTCGCCGCCGCTCTGTTTCCCGCCCAAAAAACGGTGTGGTCACCGTCGCCTTCACTGATGGGTGGGCACTCGTTCACTCCCCGCCCGGAAAGCGCTTCCGTCGACCGCGCCCGGGCATGCTTCCGCGCAAACCGCGGGATGGATTCACGTTGATTCCCTCACGAGAGATCACCCCCCGACGCAGCGGGTCGTCGTGCCGATCACAGCACAGACAGCGGCGATAGCCGACGTGCCAGCCGATTCCGCGGAATGGAAATCACGCAAGGCTGCCTTCCCGGGTTCGGCGGCGCCCGAATCGGCGAACTGTCCCGAATCGGCGAACTGTATTGAGACCCCTGCTTCGTTCTCGAAAACGAAATCGAACGGTAACGACACCAGGCCCCGTTTGAATGGCGGACCGAACGACCATCCCGTCAAGCCATTCACGTTCGAGGAGTCGCGCGTGCAGTTGCGCGTGCGCTTGCGATTGCGCGGTATCGCCCAGACCGATACAACACAGCTCCGCCGCGCCCAGGTCGGTGACCTGAGCGCGGATCTCTCGACGAAGTCCTGAACCGGGTGTGGGCTACGACTTCGCCTAGGGTGTCTCCTCGTCGATCTTCTCGGCGAGGAACTCCCCGATGGCGAACGACGAGGTGGCCGCCGGGGACGGCGCGTTGAGCACGTGAAGCACGTTGCCGTCTCGGCGGATCAGGAAGTCGTCGATGAGATGGCCGCGGGCATCCATCGCCTGGGCGCGGATGCCCATCGGCCCGCGGTGCAGGTCGCTCGCGCGCACGTCAGGCACATACTGCCGCAGCGAATTCGCATAGGCGCGGGCAGACACGTCATGGGAGAACTCGGTCCAGGCTGTGCCGAGGTTGGCCACGGCGAAGCGCCAGAATCCGGGGTAGCCGAGCGAGGAGAGCGAATCGCGGGGAGAGACCGCCCACGGCTTGTAGGTGCGGCGGCTGAACGCGAGGAACGCGTTCGGACCGGCCCAGACCTCGCCGTTGACACGTCGGGTGAGGTGCACCCCGAGGAACGGCAACGAGGGATCCGGCACTGGGTAAATGCTGCCTCGAATGCGGTCGGCCAGCGGTTGTGACACGCGATACCAGCTGCCTCTGAAGGGCAGAATGCGCACATCCTTCGCCGCGTCGCCCGCGAGTCGGTCGGCCTGGAGCCCCGCGCAGACTACAGCTTGACGGCCACGGCGCACCGCGCCGCCGGGCCCGGTGACGATGCAGCCCTCGGCCGTGCTCTGCACGGAGCGAACGGGCCAGGAAGTGAGAAGAGTGCCCCCGAGCACAACCACTTCTTCGGCGAGCTGGCGAGCGACCTCGGCGAAATCGAGGACACCGGTGCGCGGGGAATGGATGGCCGCTACCCCCTCGACTGCCGGCTCGATCTGCCGGAGTTCGCTGCGATCCAGCCGTCGAAGTCCCGGTACGCCATTCTGTGTCGAGCGCTCGAATAGCCGTGCGAGGCCGGGCAGTTCCGCGTCGGAGACGGCGACGACCAGCTTTCCGGTGAAGTCAATGGGGATGTCGTGATCGAGGCAGAACTGCTCCATCAGGGCACGTCCCCGCGCACACAGTACGGCTTTCAGCGATCCGGGGGCGTAGTACACGCCGGCGTGGAGCACGCCGGAATTATGGCTGGTCTGATGGCTCGCGACATCCGCTTCCGCTTCGACGATAGTCACCAGGGAACCGGGGCGTTGCCTGAGCAATTGCCACGCGGTAGCCAACCCGATGATGCCGCCACCGACGACGACAACGTCGTCGACGTCGTGATCGGGGGGGTAACCAGTCGACATCGGGTTCGACGATTCATTCGCCATAAATCGAATTGTATCCAGCAGGTGCCAAGAAAGCGATGCGACCGGCATCCGCTCGTCCTGTGACTCAGCGAGCGAGCGAACGATCCGTGTCCGCACCGTCGTCCAGGTCAACGACTAGACGCCGAGTTCGCCAGGACCTCGATACGAGCGCCCTCGCACGACCTCAGACGCGAGCGGAACCTTCTCCGCGCTGCGATCGCTTATAGGCCTTGAGCGCCTTGACCCGGGCGTTCTCCTCGTTGACTTCCGCATGCGTGGAGCGTTCGCGTACGAGCCAGGCCGGTGGCTTTTGCAGCAGCTCCGAGATCTCGTCCGTGGTCAGCGGCTCGGTGACCTCGCCACGGGCGAGTCCGGCATTCGAGACGCCGAGCTTGTGGGCGACGACGGGGCGCGGATGTGGTCCGGTCTTGCGCAACTCCACCAGCCACTCCGGCGGCTCGGCGATCATCTGGTTCAATTGCACCCGCGAGACGGGCTCGGCCTGGAACGATTCGGGCGTGGCCGGGAGATAGACCCCGAGTTTCTGGGCCGCTGTCGCGGGCTTCATGGTCTGCGC
>NZ_JACMOM010000080.1 GCF_014378035.1 Aeromicrobium sp.
CCGGACACGGTTGGGCTCAGGCCCTCGCGCCGCGATTTCCCGCGACCCGTGGCGGCGGGTGAGCGTCCACGCCCGGCGCTTCTTGGACGCCGAGGCACCGCCCCGGGTTGGGTGGGTCAGGGTGGGTGCACGCTCCGTAGGCTGGAGGAGTGGACCCCATCGACGCTGCAGAGATAGCCCGACGGATGCGTGCTGCAGTGGTTCTGGAATCACCGCGGCACCCGTGGATCCTGCCCATGATCGGGTTGCTTGTCGGGGCAATTGCAGTGCTCGGCTTCGCCCTGGTCCGACGCTGACAGTGTCCGTGGGTGGCCGCATGTGGGGGTGGGCGATAACGTCTCAGTGACCGTTGTCACCGAGAGGGAGCACCATGCCGCAGACCGTCCGAGGAGTCGTTGCCCGCACGAAAGGGGCACCCGTCACCGTTGAGAACATCGTCATACCCGATCCGGGTCCGGGTGAGGCCGTTGTCGACATCGCGGCATGCGGTGTGTGCCACACCGACCTGCACTATCGCGAAGGTGGCATCAACGATGAGTTCCCGTTCCTGCTGGGCCACGAGGCTGCCGGCACGGTGGAGGCAGTTGGCGAGGGAGTCACCGATGTGGCACCCGGCGACTTCGTGGTGCTCAACTGGCGGGCCGTGTGCGGCAACTGCCGTGCCTGCCTGCGCGGGCGTCCGTGGTACTGCTTCAACACGCACAACGCGACACAGAAGATGACGTTGGAGGACGGCACCGAGCTGTCGCCGGCGCTGGGCATCGGTGCGTTCGCCGACAAGACCCTCGTGGCAGCGGGCCAGTGCACCAAGGTCGACCCCGAGGCGTCCCCCGCTGCGGTGGGTCTTCTGGGTTGCGGTGTCATGGCCGGCCTGGGTGCGGCCATCAACACCGGCAACGTGCAGCGCGGCGACTCGGTCGCCGTGATCGGCTGCGGAGGTGTGGGCAACGCGGCGATCGCGGGCGCACGTCTGGCCAACGCGGCCAAGATCATCGCGATCGACGTCGATGACCGCAAGCTCGAGTGGGCCACGAACATGGGTGCCACCCACACCATCAACGGCAAGGACCTCGACGTCGTCAAGGCCGTCCAGGACCTCACCGACGGCAATGGTGCCGATGTGGTGATCGACGCAGTCGGTCGCCCCGAGACGTGGAAGCAGGCGTTCTACGCCCGTGACCTCGCCGGCACCGTGGTCCTGGTCGGGGTGCCGACCCCTGACATGACCGTCGAGCTGCCGCTCATCGACGTCTTCGGACGCGGCGGGTCGCTGAAGTCGTCGTGGTACGGCGACTGCCTGCCGAGCCGCGACTTCCCGATGCTGGTCGACCTCTACCAGCAGGGCCGCCTCGACCTCGACGCCTTCGTCACCGAGAAGATCGGTATCGACGACGTCGAGGCAGCGTTCACCAAGATGCACGACGGCACAGTGCTGCGATCGGTGGTCGAGCTCTGATGGGCGCCCACATCAACAAGGTCGTGACGTCCGGGCAGTTCGCGCTCGACGGCGGAAGCTGGGACGTCGACAACAATGTGTGGCTCGTGGGTGACGATGCCGAGGTGCTCGTGATCGACGCGCCCCACGACGTCGGCGCGATCCTCGAGGCGATCGACGGCCGTACGGTGACGGCGGTCGTCCTGACCCATGGGCACAACGACCACATCAACGCGGCGGTCGAGCTTGGCAAGGCCACCGGCGCGCAGGTGTGGTTCCCGCCGGCTGACCGCATGCTCTGGGACACGGAGCACGACTCCCCGCCCGACCAGGAGCTGCACAGCGGCGCGACATTCGAGGTTGCGGGTACGGTGCTGCGGGCCATGTCGACCCCCGGGCACTCCCCCGGCAGCACCTGCCTCTACTCAGCCGACCTCGGCGTCGTCTTCACGGGTGACACGCTCTTCGCGGGCGGACCAGGAGCAACAGGACGGTCGTACTCGGACTTCGACACCATCATCGAGTCGATCCGCGAGCGCCTGCTGACCCTGCCCGACGAGACAGTCGTCCACACCGGGCACGGCGACGACACCACGATCGGTACCGAGAGGCCTCATCTGGACCAGTGGATCAGCAACGGGTCGTGACCCGAGGGGGTCAGGTGCTGGGCGCGGCCGGGTCGGCAACGACGGACGGGCCACCGGGCATGGGTGGCAGGTGTACGACACTGTCCTCGAGCAGATCGGTGTCGACCGGCCGGTAGGTGTCTGAGGCGGGATCAGGGTCACCCCTGACCTTCTCGGTCACCTTGGTCTTCGCGTCGCTCGCTGCCTCCGCAACCTTGCTGCCGACGTCGGCCCCGGCCTGCTTTGCCTGTGTCTGGACGTCGTCGACGGCGCTCTGCACGGTCGGGTTGTTCCAGACCTTGTCCGCCTGGCCCCGGATCTGCTCGTAGCGCTCGCGACCAGCTCGGGCGCCGAGGACATATCCGGCAACGCCGACGATGAGCAGGGGAATCTTCTTCACGGTGGTCACTCCTGGGGGATCTGGGTGCTGCGGCAGTCGACGTGAACTTACCCCCTGCGGGGCGAATGACACGTACGAATGTTCAGTTCGGAGTCGGTAGGTCGGTGCCGATGGCCCAGCGGATGGCCCCGGTGATCGCCACCCCGCTGGTGCGCACCGCCGTCGCCTCCGTCAGCGGGAGGTAAGGCAGCCGGAGCGGCCAGCGGGTCCAGCGCGGCATCATCGCGATGCCTGCGGCCGACAGCAGGCCGTAGGGAGCACGCAGGGCCAACGGCACCGGCGGATGCACGAGGATGAAGCGGGCGGCTTGCCTTGCCGCCGGAGTGGCCTCGAGCTCGGGACGGTAGTCGGCCAGCATCTGGTCAAGCTCAGCCACCGTCTCCGGCACGTCGACAGCTCCGAGGCCGCGCGCCACATGCGCCGCTTCGGCTACGTAGGCGTCCCGATCTGCGGCATCGAGCGGGTGTGCGCCGTACCGGTCGTGGGCACGCAGGAAGCTGTCGATCTCGGCGACGTGCACCCAACGGATGAGGTGCGGGTCGGAGGCAGCGTATGGCCGGCCGTCGGGAGCCGTGCCACGCACGCGTTCGTGAACCGCACGTACCACCGCGATGGCCCGGTCCGAGTCCTCGATCGTGCCGAAGGTCGTCTCGGCGAGGAATGTGCTGGTCCGCTGCAGTCGCCCCCAAGGGTCGCCGCGGTAGCCGGAGTGCTCGTCGACCGCAGCCATGGCAAGGGGGTGCAACGACTGGAGCAGCAGTGCGCGGAGGCCCCCCACGAACATCGACGCATCCGAGTGCACACGGTAGATCGCGGATTCCGGGCCGAAGCGCCGTTCTCCCTCTGCGAAATGAATGCGATCGCGCCGCGCCGGGCCCTCGTCACCGGCGACGCGCGCGAAGATCGTGTCGCCGACGCGCTTACGGACAGCCTGGAGCGGATTCACCCCTCAACGGTACGTCGGAGTTGCAGGACCGGCGCGCCAACAAACATCTGCCCTTCGTCCCCCGGGTGTGGGAGGGGTCAGGAGATGTCGGTGAGCAAGTGTCCGCGGTCTTCGCGACGGCGTCGCTGCTCGTCGGGGTCGGGCACGGGGACGGCGGCGATGAGTCGCTTGGTGTAGACCTCCTGTGGGTCGCCCAGCACCTGGCCGCGCGGTCCGCTCTCGACGAGCTTGCCGTTCTGCATCACCGCGACGCGGTTGGCGAGGGTGTCCACCACGGCCAGGTCGTGGCTGATGAACAGGCACGCGAACTGCAGCCGTTGCTGCAGCTCGGTGAACAGCTCGAGCACGCGTGCCTGCACCGAGACGTCAAGGGCCGATGTCGGCTCGTCGGCGATCAGCAGGTCGGGGTCGAGAGACAGCGCGCGGGCCAGGCTGACCCGTTGGCGCTGGCCACCGGACAGCTCGTGCGGGAAGCGGTCGGCGTACGACCCGCCGAGCTCGACGCTCTCGAGCAGCGACCGCACCTTCGCGTCGACCTCGGGCTGGCTCATGTCGGTCTGGACGTGCAGCGGCTCGGCGATGCACTGCTGGATCGACATCCGCGGGTTGAGCGATGACGCCGGGTCCTGGAAGACGAACCCGAACCGTGATCGAAGTGGCCGGAGCTGCCGGTCGGACAGGCCCGAGATCCGGTTTCCTGAGACGTGAATTGTTCCGCTGGTGGGCTGCTGGAGCCCGACCGTCGCGCGTCCGATGGTCGACTTGCCCGAGCCGGACTCGCCGACCAGGCCGAGCACCTCGCCCTTGCGCACCTCCAGCGACACATGGTCGACGGCGCGGAACGCCGGGCGACCGAGGCTGCCGGGGAACTCCACGACCAGGTCGTCGACCGAGAGCACGAGCTCGTTGTCGTCGACGAGGCCCGGCCCGTCCTCCTTGCCGAGGTGAGGCACCGCATCGAGCAGGGCCCGCGTGTAGGGGTGCTTGGGTGCAGAGAAGAGCTGACTCACGGGTGCCTGCTCGACGACGTTGCCGCGGTACATCACGACGACACGGTCGGCCATGTCGGCCACCACCCCCATGTTGTGCGTGATCAGCACGATGGCGGTGCCGAGTCGGTCGCGCAGCGACAGCAGCAGCTCGAGGATGGCTGCCTGCACCGTCACGTCGAGCGCCGTGGTCGGCTCGTCGGCGATGATGACGTCGGGGTCGCACGAGATCGCCATCGCGATGACGACCCGTTGCTTCTGGCCGCCGGATAGCTGGTGCGGGTAGTAGCCGACGCGATGCTCCGGATCGGGCATCCCGACGAGGTCGAGCAGCTCGACGGCACGCTTGCGGGCATCCTTCTTGGAGATCTTGCTGTGCGCCTGAAGGCCCTCGACGATCTGCCATCCGACGGTGTAGACGGGGTTGAGCGCGGTCGACGGCTCCTGGAAGATCATCGACACCTGGTCGCCGCGGATCGGCCGCAGCTCACGCGACGACATGCCGAGCAGCTCACGACTGCCGAGCCTGGCTGACCCGCTGACCTCCGC
Organism: Aeromicrobium sp.; assembly: GCF_014378035.1. Lineage (GTDB taxonomy): Bacteria > Actinomycetota > Actinomycetes > Propionibacteriales > Nocardioidaceae > Aeromicrobium. The sequence continues at coordinate 4,946 of NZ_JACMOM010000080.1, forward strand.
CGTCGACGGCAGAAGCCCCAGCACGGCGCGCGAGCTGACTGACTTTCCTGAGCCGGACTCACCCACGACGGCGACGACTTCCCCAGGGGCGACGTCGAAGGAGATGCCGTTGACGGCGTGCACGGATGCTGCGTCGGTGCGGAAGGTGACGGCGAGGTCGGTGAGGGAGAGCGCCGCCACACGTTTCGGGTCACCGGTCGACCCGCTGCTCATGACTCCGGTGCCGGACGGGGCGACGTACTTGTCGCCGGTCACGTCCTCGAACTCCGCCTGGATCTCGGCCTCGTCGGCCTCGGGATTGTCACCGCTGCGGGTGCGCAGCAGAGGGTTCAGGATGTCGTTGAGGCTCTCGCCGACCAACGTCGCCCCGAGCACGATCAGGACGATCGCAGTACCCGGGAAGACACCGGTCCACCAGATGCCGGACGAGGCGTCGGGCAGGGCCTTGTTGAGGTCGTAGCCCCACTCCGCTGCCGCCGACGGCTCGATGCCGAAACCGAGGAAGCCCAGTCCCGCGAGCGTCAAGATCGCCTCGGACGCGTTGAGGGTGCCGATGACCGGCAGCGACTGCGACACGTTGGAGAAGATGTGCTTCTTCAGGATGCGTGGCATGCGGACGCCGACGACACGGGCAGCGTCGACGTAGGGCTCCGCCTTGACCGACAGCGTCGCGTTGCGGATGACGCGGTAGTACTGCGGCACGAAGACGACCGTGATCGACAGTGCGGCGGCGAGGATGCCACCGATCGCGCCGCTCTTGCCGCCTGACAGCACGATCGACACGACGATCGCGAGGAGCAGTGACGGGAAGGCGTACAGCGCGTCCATGATCAGCACCAGGATGCGGTCGAGCCACCCGCCGAGGTAGCCCGACACGAGCCCGAGCGGGACGCCGATGAGTGCCGACAGGATGACGGCCAGGATGATGACCTCGACCGCAGTACGCGCACCGAAGATGACCCTCGACAGGACGTCCGTGCCACCGACTGTCGTGCCGAACAGGTGAGCGGCCGACGGAGCCTGCTGTGTGCCGAACACGACGCCGTTGGAGCGGTCGGCGTTGAAGCTGTAGGGAGCGAGCCAAGGGGCAAAGATCGCGATGATCAGGAAGGCGCCGACGAGCGCGAATCCCAGCAGCAGCATGAACCGCTGCAGCCCGTGGCTCTGGCGGAGGACAGAGAACATCAGAACCTCACCCTCGGGTCGACGAACGCGATGATGACGTCGATCAGGAAGCTCATGGCTCCCACGATGAGTGCGATGACGGTGACGATGCCCTGCACCGCGAGGAAGTCACGCCGGATGAGGTATTCCGACAGCTGGTAGCCCAGCCCCTTCCACTCGAATGTCGCCTCGGTGAGGATGGCCCCACCGAGCAGCAGCGCAACCTGCATGCCCATCACCGTGACCACCGGCACGAGCGCGTTGCGGAACGCATGCTTGTTCATGACTCGTCGCTCGGAGACGCCCCTGGCCCGCGCGGCGGTGACGTAGTCCATGCGCATGGTCTGCAGAAGGTTGACGCGTACGAGGCGCAGGAACACTCCCCCGGTCAGCAGGCCAAGGGCAATCGCCGGCAGCATGGCGTGCTTCAGCACGTCGCCGATGATGGCCGGATCGCCCCAGAGCAGCGAGTCGACGATCATGATGTTGGTCCTCGGGTGGACGTCCTGGAGGGTCAGCTCGTTGGCGATGCTGGCCCGACCCGACGAGGGCCAGCCGAACGGTGTGAACGCCAGCTTGAGGAGCAGACCGACGAAGAAGACCGGCGCTGCGTAGACGAGGATCGAGAAGAGCCTGAGCAGGACGTCCGGGAGACGGTCGCGGTAGCGCGCCGCGAGGCGGCCGAGAGGGATGCCGATGCCGAAGGCCACGATCAGCGACCAGAACGCCAGCTCGAGGGTGGCGGCTCCGTTCTGGACGAGAATCTCCGACACCGGTCGGTTGTCGGTGAGCGTCGTGCCGAAGTCGCCACGGAACAGGCCCGAGAGGTACTCCCAGTACTGCGTCAGGATCGGCCGGTCGAGGCCCGCCTGTGCCTTGCGCTCGGCGATCTGCGCAGCGGTGAGCCGTCCGCCGAGTGCCGCGGAGATGGGGTCGCCGATGACGCGCATCAGCACGAACACCATCGTGACGAGCACCCACACCATGGGGAGCAGGAGCCCCAGACGCACGAGCAGGTAGCGCGTGAGCGGGGTCAGTGGGCCTCGGCGGCGGGACGGTGGTCGCGCGGCGGACGGATCGAGTGGCGCGAGGATGTCGGCGGTGGCCATGTGTTCCTCCGGTGGGTTTGTCACAACATACGTAAGGCAGGAGGGGGCGGACCCGCGCGGGCCCGCCCCCTCCTGTCAGGTCACTTCGACAGTGAGGTGAACCGGAACTTGAACGACGCATCAAGCGTCTTGTCGAGCCCTTGGACCGAATCGACGCCGACGGCGACCTGCGAGCCGGTGAGGAGCGGCAGGTAGGGGACCTCGGACGCGACGCGGTCCTGGATCTTCTTCAGCGTGGCCTCACGGGAGACTTTGTCACTGTCTGTCCTCTCATCATCGAGGAGCTTGGTCATCGTGGGGTCGACGAACGCCGTGTCCTCATCGTTGTAGTGCGAGTTGGTGAAGTTGCCGCTCTTGTCCTTCTTGTAGGGGGCGAGGAACGGCGAGAGGTAGTTGTCGGCATCCGGGAAGTCCGGGAACCAGCCGAGCTGGAAGACCGGATAGGCGTCTGCGTTGTACTCCTCGGAGTAGGTCACCCACTCCGTCGACTGCAGGTCGACCGTGAACAGGCCCGACGCCTCGAGCTGACGCTTGATCGCGTTGTACTCCTGGTCCGAGCTCGAGCCGTAGTGGTCCGGGTTGTACTGCAGCTTGATGTCGACGGGTGTCTTGACTCCGGCATCGTCGAGGAACTTCTTGGCCATCGCCTTGTCGGGGGCGTCGCCGTAAGCGTCCTTGAATGCTTCAGACGCACCCACCTGGCCGTCGGGCACCATCGAGTAGGCCGGGGTGAAGGTGTCCTTGTACACCTGTGTCGCGAGCTCACTGCGGTTGACCGACGCCGCCATGGCCTTGCGGACGGCCCGCTTCTGGTCGGGGTCGTCGCCGGGCATCGTCTTCAGGTTGAACGTGATGTAGCGGAGCTCGCCGCCGGCGCCGGTGAAGACCTTGATCCCGTCGGTCTTGTCGAGGTCGGCGACGTCGGTCGGGGTCAGCGAGCGGAACGCGACATCGATGTCCTTGTTCTTGATGTCGAGCTTGAGGTTCTCCGACTTGGCGTAGTACTTCATCGTGACCTTGGCGGTCTTGGCCTTGCCGTAGGTGCCGTCGTAGTCGGGGTTGGCCTTGAACTCGGCCAGCTGGTTCTTGTCATACTTCTCGATCGTGTACGGGCCTGAGAAGCCGTTGGCCTTGACTGCGGCGTCGTCGTCCATGACCTTGTCGGCGGGGTACGTTTCCTCATCGACGATGGGGCCGGCCGACGTCACCAGGGTCTGCGGGAACGTCTGGTCGTTCGCTGCGGCGAGCGTGAAGGTCACGGTCTTGGCGTCGGTGGCTTCGACCGACTTCATCGCGCCGAGGAGTGAGGCGGGCCCGCTCGGGTCGGCGATCTTGACGATGCGGTTGAAGGAGAAGGCGACATCGGAGGCCGTGAGGTCGTGGCCGTTGGCGAACTTCAGCCCGTCCTTGATGGTGCAGACGTACGTCGTGGGGGTGGCGAAGTCGCACTTGGACGCGGCGTCGGGGGTGAGCGTCGTTTTGCCGGCCGGGAAGTTGAGGAGGTACTGGTAGACCTGCGTCTGGACGTTCAGCGAGCCGTTGTCGTACGAGCCGGCCGGGTCGATCGAGACGACCTTGTCGGTGGTGCCGACGATGAGCCCCGCACCCGAGCTGCCACTGTCCTTGCTCTGCCCGCACGCAGCCAGCGCGATGCTGGCCAGTGCCGTTGCCGCGATGACCGCGGTTTCCCGCCGAAAGTTCTTCATTGCTCTCCTGATTTGGTCGAGCCGCGCCCGAGAGGCTGCGGCGAAATATTCCACATGATGGGATCGAGCCTGTCCGCACGCTACACGCGCTGATGGGGGCACAGCGGCCACGCCATATTGCAGTTTGGTTACTGACGGAACGCCAAGAGCCCCCGCTGTGCGGCGGGGGCCACGGCACAGCGGGGGCTGTCGCTCGTACGGCCGGGAGCGGCCGCGAGCGTCGTGCCGCCTGTTGTCACCCTCGACGATTGGAGGCCGGGGATGGTGAGTCTGCGGAGGGAGAATCCGCGTCGTCACGGAGGCAGGGAGAGCCCTCCACCACGGGGCAAGCAAGACGTTCCCATTTTCCAATCCCGAGCCGGCCCGCGGCAGAGACCTAGGTCCTGCACATCGTCGGTGAAGGTCGGGAAACCGCTCCAGCCCTACCCCGAGCCACGTACTCTTCCCGTAGGAAGAGTGGGGGGACATGGCTGGGAGTGCCAAGGTCACGACTGAGCGCCTCCGTCGCGTTCTCGAGGCGGTGGCCGCGGTGTCGTCAGACCTGTCCCTGGACGGTTTGCTGGGCCGCATCCTGCGCCAGGCCGGCGACCTCGTCGACGCTGAGTTCGGCTACCTCGACGTCCTCGATCGTCGTTCCGACCGGCGCATCGGCTCGTGGGCGACGTACGGAATGGAAGAGTCCGCCGGTGGCGAGCGTTCCGGTCGCGAGCTTCTCGTCGAGATGTTGTCCGACGCAGGGTCCGTCGAGGAGCGGCGCAACGGCGCCATCCGGTTCATCGGCGTCCCGATCCGCATCCACGACTTCCTGTTCGGCAACCTCTACCTCGGCGGGAAAGAGGGTGGTTTCAGCCATGCCGACGAAGAAGTCGTGCTGGCCCTGGCATCTGCCGCCGGTGTCGTCATCGAGAACGCCCGACTCTACGAGCAGGGTGAGCGGCAGCGGCTCTGGCTCGAGGCGGCGGCAGACATCACCACAGCGCTTCTCGGGCCCATCTCCCGCGACTCGGCCCTCCAGCTCGTCGTCGATCGTGCCCGTCTCGTGGCCGCGGCCGACTTCGTGGGTCTGCTGATGCCGGTCGACGACGCCACGCTGATGGTCGAGGCGGTGTCCGGCATCCCCGTCGACGGCGTGCTCGGCGAGCGCGTCGACGCCACACGGAGCATCGCTGGCGATGTCGCACGCACCGGCGCCACGGTCGTCGTGCCCAACTCTGATCGCGATCCGAGGTACGAGCCTCACAAGACTCCGTCGTGGCCCGACCTCGGGTCGCTCATGGAGCTGCCGCTGCGCACCGGCGACGAGACCGGCACACTCATCGTCGGATGGTTCAAGGGACACCAGACCGACCGGTGGGAGCTCGACCCGGTCGTCCCGCAGCGCTTCGCCGAGCAGGCGGCGCTCGTCCTGATGGTGGCGCGCGCGCAGGAGGACCAGGGTCTGCTCACGGTGCTGGAGGACCGCGACCGCATCGGCCGCGACCTGCACGACCTCGTGATCCAGCGTTTGTTTGCGATCGGGCTGATGCTCGACAACACCACCAAGCTCATCACGTCGCGCGAGGCGTCGACCCGCCTCTCGTCGGCGATCGATGAGATCGACGAGACGATCAAGGACATCCGCCGCACGATCTTCGCGCTGAGCGGCCCGCTGTCGGGCGGAGAGCTGCGCGCCGAGCTGGAGCAGGTCATTGGTCAGTCCGCCGACCTGCTGGGATTCACCCCCGAGCTCAGACTCGTCGGGCCGGTCGAGAGCGTCGTCACCGACGACGTCCGTGAGCACCTGGTCGCCGTCGTCGGCGAGGCGCTGTCCAACATCGTCAGGCACGCCGAGGCGAGCGAAGTCCTCATCGTGCTCGACGTCGGCGATGACATTGACCTCGTCGTCGTCGACAATGGCTGTGGGCTTGGTACGGCCGCGCCGGGAACAGGTCTTCACAACCTCCGTCAGCGGGCAGAGCTCCTCGGCGGGCACTGTGAGGTCAGCAGCAAGCCCGGCGGAGGTACGCAGATTCACTGGGACGTCCCGAGGAGAAGGTCATGAGCGATTCACCCATCCGGATATTTCTCCTCGACGACCATGAGGTCGTGCGCCGTGGCCTCAAGGACCTGCTCGAGCAGGAGTCCGACATCGAGGTCGTCGGCGAAGCAGGTCTGGCCAAGGAGGCAGCCCAGCTCATCCCGGTGCTCGAGCCCCATGTTGCCGTGCTCGACGCGAGGCTTCCTGACGGCACGGGCATCGAGGTGTGTCGCGACATCCGTTCGGCCAACCCGTCGATCGCGGTCATCATCCTGACGTCCTACGACGACGACGACGCCCTCTTCTCCGCGATCATGGCGGGCGCCGCCGGCTACGTGCTCAAGCAGGTGCGCGGCACCGACCTCGTCGATGCCGTGCGTCGCGTCGCCGCCGGCCAGTCGCTGCTCGACCCCGCCGTCACGCAGCGAGTCCTCGCCCGCATCCGCGACGGCCGACCCATGGAAGATCCGCTCAG